>NZ_JBGCCF010000002.1:0-376389 GCF_041262385.1 Lysinibacillus sp. RC46
GCTACTATCGTTACTTCACAGAAGAGGCAGAAATGAAAAGACAAACACTCCATCAAGCAGATGAGAAAGTCAAAGAAATCATTTTAAAAGCTTTCTATTTCCGTCGACGTCCAAAAGGAGCTCGTCAAATTAAAATGACGTTAGAACAACAGTATCAAATCACCTATAACTTGAAACGTATTCGTCGTATTATGAAGAAGTTTCAAATCGTTTGCCCCATTCGAAAAGCCAATCTATATCGACGAATGGCCAAAGCGACAAAGGAACATCGGACATTACCGAACCTGCTAAACCGCCAATTTAAGCAAGGGGTAGCTGGGAAAGTATTATTAACAGACATCACCTATTTGAGTTATGGAAAAGGTAAACGCGCCTACTTGTCTACAATTAAAGATGCGGAAACCAATGAAATTCTGGCATATGAAGTATCTGATAAAATAACGCTAGATATCGCCCTAAATACACTAAGGAATTTGAAGAAGAATGGTATCAAACTAGCAGAAAATGCATTCATCCACTCGGATCAAGGCTTCCACTATACCAATCCCCAATTCCAAAAGCTTGTAAAGGAAATGGGACTAAATCAATCCATGTCACGTCGAGGTAACTGTTGGGATAACGCTCCTCAAGAATCGTTCTTTGGGCATTTTAAAGATGAAACAGATTTAAAATCATGTGAAACACTAGAAGATGTCATACGAGAAATCAAAAGTTATATGACCTATTACAATCATTATCGGGGTCAATGGAACTTAAAAAAGATGACGCCTGCACAATACAGACTTCATCTTCTTCAAGTTGCCTAGAGCTTTTTTTAAAATGTCCTTTACAAAGGGTACACTTTAATTTTCAATCGCAAGAGAGTTTTTTATTCTGCAGATTCTGATAGTTCTACTGAAATAAGTGTACCGAGTAACATTGTTATAATGACTACACCTGCTGTTAAAAATAGCATTATGAATGCCTCCCATCTAAATATGAAGAGATTTATTTAACATCAGTTTAGCATTAGTGAGACCTTTAAACTGTGATTTTTCTCACACTAAAAGCCACTCATTTTGACTATTTTGTGTAGTTTATTTCACAGATTTTTAGACTTTATAATGATTCGATAGCTTTTAGTACGATTTGTGTGGAATGCTTAGCAGCTACTGGTAAAAACTCATCGAAGCTAAGATTCGATTCTTTTCCAGCAATATCTGATAAAGCACGAATAACAACAAACGGAGTACCAAATTGATAACATACTTGTGCAACAGCAGCTGCTTCCATCTCCACTGCCTTCATTTGTGGGAAATGACGACGAACAGCTTCTACACGAACAGGATCATTCATAAAGGCATCACCTGAGCAAATTAAGCCAATACCATATTGGTGCTCTCCTACAGCCTCTACTGCCTCTTCAGCGACTTTCATAAGTTTTTCATCCGATTTATAAGCTGCTGGCATACCTGCCATCTGCCCCATTTCATAACCGAAAATTGTTACATCTACATCATGATGACGAACTTCATCTGAAATAACAACTGCGCCAACTTCAAGAGTTTCATCATAGCCTCCGGCAGAGCCCGTATTAATGACTACGTCAGGCTTGAATTCATGTAATAGAATAGTAGTTGACATTGCGGCATTTACTTTACCAATACCACTTTTTAATAAAACTACCTCTTTCCCTTTATAAGTTCCTGTTGTATACTCACTGCCTGCGATTGTTGTGCTTTTTGCTTGCTCTAATGATGCTCGTAAAAGCTCTACTTCCTCTTCCATTGCGCCGATTACTGCAATTTTCATCTCTCTGTTACTTCCCTTCTTTATTCAACTCTATTAAAAATAATAAAACGAGTTATTTTCGTCAATAGGCTCCGTTTAATGTATTTAGTTGCTCAAGTTTTACTGGTGTCCAGCCTTCGTTGTCGACCCATTCCATGCTAACACGATACATTTTTGTCTTATCACTCGTTGAAACTGTTGCAATAGCCGAATTAGCGCTACCGTTATTTCCCATACGCCAGATAATCATATTGTCCTTTTCGATGCCTGTAACTGCCGCAACTGTTGCTACCTTCTCAGCCCAGTCTACTGATCCATCATCGTAAGAAGACACATGCTGACCTGTTTGTGTTGTAGGTGTAGGTTCCCAATTTTTATTTGTTATGACCTTGTCAACAATTGGGTTATCTGAAGTAGTTTCAGTAGTAGTGTCCTGTTCAGATGTTTGAGATTCTTCTGTAGGCTCTTCCTTTGCTGGTTTTTCCTCCTGAGCTGATTCATCATTATTTTGCTCTTTAGAAGGCTCTTCCTTCACATCTTTTTTATCGTTCTTCTGCTCTTGTATTGGCTCGTCTTTCTCAGCCTTTCCTGCATCATCCTGCCATTTAAACACAAATGTTGCTGTTATAATAATTAATATCACGACAATACCAATTAAAACATTCAATAGTTTATCTAGCTTTTTATTACGAGATGGCTGCAAATGACGACTGCTTCGAGTTTTTCGTTCACTCATGAAGTCTCCCCCTCTCTAGCCAATATTCTATCAAGTTCAACAGTACTTGCAAAATAATTGTGCTCATATATTTTTTCATAGAGAAAAATATAGACATCTCGACGTATATTCTAATAGATTTTTGTATTATCACCAAAACGTGTGGTTGATTTCCGTTCCGACTGGGCGCTTTGTTGTTGCTGACGCTTCGCTTTCGCACAGAGCAAAGCTTCCTGGGGGCGTCCGATGAGCCGCTTGGGGCAACAGATGTTTTTTTGCGCGAAAGCGTAGTGCTAACGTAGCGGCAGCAGCAGGATGTTGGTCACGAAGGCGTTATAACAGGACGTGATGGTTTTAGCCTTCGTTCCCCTATTGCTAATCCCCAAGGAGCCGCCCAGCCTCCACTCCAATCAACTTATTTACATAGTATACGTTTTAACAAAAGTCCTACAACTTTTGGTGATGAACCAGATTTTTACCATCGATGTAAAAGCTTACATAGAAAGTGTAGATTCAAGAATCCATATCTCATTGGCGTTGTTGTTGCTGTCGCTTCGCTTTGCGCACAGACAATGCTAAATGAAGATAAAAGCAGCTAGCTCTCTTTTGAAAAGATTAGCTAACTGCTTGTACCAAAATTATTTTATTGAAATAATTTTAACTTTCATTTCACCACCAGGTGTTTGAACGACAACCTCTTCGCCTTCAGCACGGCCTAGCAAGCCTTTAGCAATTGGTGATTCATTTGAAATACGGAATTCCATTGGATCTGCCTCAGCCGAACCAACAATTGTATACGATTCCTCATCTGTTGATGGTTTCCCATTAATAACTTCTACAAATGTAACCGTTTTCCCTAGTGATACAACACTGTTGTCTGTTTCGTCCTCAGAAATAATAACTGCGTTACGAATCATAGATTTTAATGTAGAAATTCGACCTTCTAAAAAGGCTTGTTCTTCTTTTGCAGAATCATACTCAGCGTTTTCAGAAAGATCCCCGAAATCACGCGCAATTTTAATACGTTCTACGATTTCCTTACGTGTTTCCGTTTCTAATTTCACTAATTCTTCTTCTAATTTTCTTTTACCTTCAGCTGTCATTGGGTACTGTTTTTCGTTTGCCAAAGTTCTTCACTCCTTGTTTTCGTCAATATAAAAACATAAAACTCGATTAAGTGGCTTAGTAGGATGCACTTAATCGAATTTTATTATTTTTAAACGGTTTCAAATTACTCTTTGACCTAATAGTATGCATGCCTTTCTGAAATATGTACAGATATGCATGTAAATATTGTCAATACCACTCTATCTTATTACAATACGTTGTCGGTTTCAAGGATAGTTTTAATCTTAGTTACCATTAAATCAATCGCAACCTCATTATCCCCGCCCTCTGGAATAATAATATCAGCATAACGTTTCGTCGGTTCAATAAATAGATTATGCATTGGACGCACTGCCGATAAATATTGATCGATTACAGAATCTGTTGTACGTCCGCGCTCTTTAATATCACGCATTATACGACGAATAATACGTAAATCTGAGTCCGTATCTACAAATAATTTAATGTCCATTAAATCACGCAAATCTGCATCTTCTAACACTAAAATACCTTCTAGTATAATAACATCAACAGGCTCTACATGAATAACTTCTTTAGCTCTTGTATGCTGCACATAATCATATACTGGCTTTTCGATTGGTTGACGGACCAATAATTTTTTTATGTGTTCAATTAACAAATCATTATCAAACGCTAACGGATGGTCATAGTTTGTACCTAAACGCTCCTCAAACGTTAAATGACTTTGATCTTTATAATAAAAATCTTGTTCAATTACAACTACTGAATGATCGCGGAAAACATCATAAATAGCACGGGTCACACTCGTTTTTCCCGAGCATGAACCACCAGCGATTCCGATGACGACTGGACGCTTTGCTGCCATTAATTATTCTCCTTTCGCATCATGTTATGTGGTTTTAATGGTGTATCGCATTTAAATTTAACAATTTGTAGTGGATGACGTGCAGCATCTAAGCTATTGCCATCCTCATCCCAAATTTCACCCATTGTAAGACGGAAATTTTCGATTTCTGGTCCAAAGAACTCTACCTCATCACCAGGTTTAAAATAGTTGCGTTGTTGCATTGTAACTATTTTCGTTTCTGGGTCATGCTCTAAAATTAAACCTGCAAACTCATAAGTCGTTTTGCGGCCATGTACACCAAACATTTGCTCCTCGTGGCCAGGGGCATCATGGAAGAATGCTTCAGCAGTATCACGGTTAGCACATTTGTCTAGTTCCTCGAGCCATTCACGTTTAATTTTGAAATTTTCAGGGTCAGCACAATAAGCGTCAATCACTTTGCGGTACACTGAAACAACTGTAGCCACATAATGAATGGATTTCATACGACCTTCTACTTTTAATGAATCAATACCAAGCTCAATCATATGTGGAATTGCTTCAATCAGCTTTAAGTCTTTCGGACTCATTGCAAAAGGTGCATGATTATCATCGAAAAGTGCCTTTTCTTCGCCATCTTCTAGCTCATATAAATCATAGTCCCAGCGGCAAGATTGACAGCAACCACCACGGTTAGAGTCACGAGCAGTCATGTGATTTGAAAGTACACAACGACCAGAATAGGCTATACACATTGCTCCATGAACGAATGCCTCAATTTCAATATCGACTTTTTCCTTCATCAGCTTCATTTCTTCGCCGCCCACTTCACGTGCTAATACTACACGATGTAAGCCTTCTTCTTTCCAATACTGTACTGCCTTCCAGTTCGATAAAGATTGCTGTGTAGAAAGGTGAATTTCAAGCTTTGGTGCAGCTGTACGGCATGTTTCAATGATTAGTGGATCCGCTACAATAATGCCTGTAACACCTGCAGATTCAATATCTTGTAAATATTGCTCTAAGCCGTCCATATTTTCATTATGGGCGAAAATATTTGTCGTAACATATATTTTTGCACCGTATTTATTGGCGAATTCAACACCTTCGCGCATTTCTTCAATTGAGAAGTTATCTGCGTTTGAACGTAGACCGAACTCTCGTCCACCGATAAATACAGCATCTGCTCCATAATGAACTGCTACTTTTAATTTTTCTAAACTACCTGCAGGGGCAAGTAGCTCTGGTTTTTTTGTAATGACACGTTTACCGTCTACAATCTCACGGATTTTGTCATTTTGTTCTAATACTAATGCCATGTTCTTGCCACCTCCTAGTAAACTGTTTCCTTGAAGATAAAGCCAGTATCAAGAGGTCTGATGGCAGGCTGAATATCTTCAATTTTAGCTAATAAATCATCTTTAATATCTTCATACGCATCTTCTGATTCGTCAAAATATGTGTCAATTGCTTGACGATAAGCTTCTGTTACTGTGTTCACATATTCTGGCGTTTGAAGAACACCTTCAATTTTCAATGCATCAATGCCACCTTCGAATAATTCGCCAAGCTCATCAATAATGCACATATCGTTTGGACTGAAAATATGAGTACCATTAGCGTCCTCATAAATTGGATATTTATTATTACGTTCATCATCGTGAATGAACATATTGCGATTTTCCTTACGATTTTCAATTTCCATTACTTTATCTTGATATAAGAAATAATGGCCTAGTAATGGACGTTTTGATTGGAACATACATGTCATTCCATGTACTTGAACCTCAATCTCTACTTCTGTATTTTCTTTAATTTCTAGCACTTCATCTAAAGAAAGTTCACGTGAAAGCACTGCACGAGTTGCCCCGCGTTTTCCCCAATAATTTGCAGTAAACCAGTTCGTTGCAGTCGTTTCCGGATTCCAGTGTAGCGGTATTGTTACACCTTGCTCACGGCGGATGATTAATACTGCTGGATCACCATAAATTAAACGGTCGACACCAATACGTTGCATTTCTTTTAAATATTCGGCAAGCGCATCCAATTTTTCATTATGGAATAACGCATTTACCGCAACATAAACCTTTTTACCCGCTGCATGAATTAGCTTTGTAGCCTCTTCCACTTCACTTACAGAAAATTCTCCTGCTAGGCGCAGACCAAATTGTTGTTCGCCAATGACAAAAGCATCTGCTCCAGCCTGTAAAAGGTCTTTTACATGGTCCACTGATTGCGGTGTAACAAGCAATTCAGGTTTTTTCATAATAGTCACCTCTTCAAACATAATAATAAACCATCACCAACTGGTAAAAATGCACTTGTATAATCAGGGTGCTGCATAATCCATTCGGTGAAGTTTTTTAAATTGCGAATCATTGTACGCTTACGACGCGGAACATCTTTTAAATCCAAATCTGATAAGCCATGCATATACATATTATCGATATACAGAACTCCGCCAGATTTTACAAGAGGCGCATACTTTTCAAAAAAGCGTTGATATTGTCCCTTTGCAGCATCGATAAAAACTGCATCGAAGGTCGTTTGAATTGCTTCATCATTCACTTCTAAGGCGTCACCCTCAATGACTGTAATACGATCTGATACTGTAGAACGTTCAATATAAGCCCTTGCTCTTGTAACACGCTCTGCATCACGTTCGATTGTAACGATTTGCACATTTGGTAAAGCCTCTGCCATTCTTATTGCAGAATAACCAATTGCTGTACCAATCTCTAAAATTTTCGACGGATTTTGAATACGTAGCAGTTGATTTAGTGCATCAATGCCTGAAAGTTGCATAATCGGTACATGATTCTCCTCCGCAAATGCTTCCATTTCTAAAAGCAATTCATTACGTGGTTGAATAAATGATTGTATATATGCATCTGATAATTCCATTTTTTTAGTTCACCCTCATATCAATTATGCCTCGGCATAATTGTGTCTGGAATCGGCTTTGTGTTTAGGCCTGCACGAGGGCCGACACGATGTCGGTCATTTCGGTAATGCCACAGGACGTGGCGCTTTTACCGAGGGCCAACACGATGTTGGTCATTTCGATAATGCCACAGGACGTGGCGCTTTTACCGATGCAGGTCAGTTAGCCGTTATCGCATGGATGCGATGATTTTAGGCTAACATCCTCTAAGAATTCCTTTCCGATTTCCGTGACATCCGCCGGAGGCTTTAACTTCTTTCAGCGGATATTTGTACACAGCTGAAAAGTGACTTAAAATCGCATTCATCTCCCCGCCAATAGAGGCGGGAGACACTTGTACCTGTCGCTTCGCTTTCGCTCATATGACATTTGTAGCTGACGCTTCACTTTCGCTACATAAGACATTTGCTGAAGAAGTTAAAAGGCAACGAGCAATACTCGTTGTCTGTAGTTCATCATTTAGCAACAAAAAGAAAAAGACCAAACGTGATGTCTTGGTACTTCGTCATACAAAAATGAGCAATTGTTTTATAAGCTCCAAACAATTGCCACCACGTATATTATTCCGCATTAACGGACTGATTGAATTTTTTCCATGCGGATAGATTAAAAATCACAATTTATAATAGCACGAAAATAGAAGGAAAGCTATTTTTCTTTCCTTCTATCCACATTATTGCTATTTATTTTTTCTATTTAAAGTACTTACTCTGCTTTTTTTATATATTTATCTACTTTCAGTAAATGTTCATCATACGTTTTCGAGAAGTGGTTGACACCTTTTTTATCCGCTAAGAAGTATTTATAGTCCGTTTTACTTGGATTAAGCACTGCTTCAATCGAAGTTTTCCCTGCACCCGCAATAGGACCTGGTGGTAAGCCTTTATTTTTGTAAGTATTATAGGCATTATCTACTTCTAAATCTTTATATAGGACACGATCTTTATGGGAACCAAGTGCATATAAAACAGTTGGATCTGTTTGTAATGGCATCCCTTGATCGATACGGTTATAGAATACGCTCGCAATCGTTTCTCGATCTGTTTGGGCAGTGGCTTCTCTTTCCAATAATGAAGCAAATGTTAATAATTGATGTACTGACATTTTCTTTTCAGTTAGAGCATCGTTGTAATTTTTCACAACCTTGTTCATTGCTCCTACCATTTCGTCTACAATCGATTCTAATGATGGTTTTTCTTCGAAATAAGAATAAGTTGCAGGGAATAAATAGCCCTCTAAATCATATCGAATATTATCAGCTAAAACCGCATCTGTCACAAGCTCAGGGTATTTAGCCTTCATTTGTTGTACAAACGCATCGCTTGTTACTAAGTCCATAAATTCTTTTTGAGTGTAAGGCGTTTTCTTTTCCACAATATCACCAATTTGTTCAAGTGTTAAACCTTCAGGAATTGTCATTGTAAAGACTGGCGTACGATAAACCTTCCCTGTTTTTAAACTTTCGATTAGCTCATCCAATGTCATTGCTTGTGTTAAATCATAGTTCCCTGCTTGGAACTGGGATTCATTTTTAAATTTAGCATAATATTTAAAAACACGAGCATCTTTAATAACCCCTTTCTTCTCTAATAGAGTTGAAATAGAGCTTAAAGTTGAGCCTATTGGTACTTCAACTGCTATTGTTTTAGTTGCATCTGGATCCACTGGTTTTAAAGCACTCTTCACATAACTATAACCAAGTATACCGACAATCCCTGATATTAGAACAAAAGCAATTGCTACAATAGCAACGATTTTTCTCACAATTTTTACCTCGGATTTTCTTTCTTGCATTTTTGCAAACATTTCTTGTTTTTTCGAACCGTTATTCACGGGTTTCCCCCCTATCACTCCATTATCATACTAGAAATCAACTTTCACGACAAACAGAAATAGAAAATCAGTAAAAATAGATCACTTAAAAATAGATTGCGACAAAAAGATAAATATAATAAATCAAAGTTGATTTACAGTCAACAAACTAAAACAATATAGAAATCTAGATGGATAGGTTGGCAAATTAGGAACGGAAAGCCCTTCAGTAGAAAAGCAAAAATCTGCCAACTATATCGTTAGCAGATTCAATAATATTCTCCTCACGTCAACGGTTGGAAAACTTACTATATCAAAATCAATTTTGCCTCGGCATAAGTGCGTTCAGAATCGGCTTTGTGCTTTTGCCTGCACGAGGGCAGACACGATGTCGGTCACTCAGTCGTGTGTTGTTGTTGCTTTGCTTTGCTTTGATTTGCTTCGCTTTCGCTACAGAAAATAATTGCTGTATGAAATTAAAGTGATCCAAGTGATCCCTATAATTGAAAAGCTTCTTGTTTGACATCGATTAACAAACCCTTTGCAAGCTGTGCAATAACTACATCATCAGCTGGAGGATTAAAACGACTACATTGAACATCTCGAAAAAGTCGCTGTAATTTATTAGCTTTAGATAGACTTCGTCCCCCAACAACTTGCATTGCTTTTGTTACGATGTCAATCGCATTGTTACAAATAACATACTTTGCAATACTAACATCTTCAGAAAGCTGATCCTTAATCGCTGGATTTTGTTCTACTTGCGCTGCAATACTATACAATGTTCGGCGTGCTGTGCGATATAGCACTTCTATTTCACCCATTTTTTGTTGGACATGACTAGCGTGTGCGATTGTATTTTCTAAGCTGTATGAATAGGTATTTTTAGCAAAATCAATTACATAATCCCGAGCTGCACCCGCAACTCCTAAGTAAACAGCTGGAATTTCTAACGAGTAGACGCGACCATCAGCTAAAAAACGATTCACTTCATTTGGACGATGTTTGTATAGCAATGCCTCCTCTGGAACAAACGTTTCATGAAAAATAATGTCATGACTACCCGTTGCCCGCATTCCCATCGCATCCCATGTATTAATAACCTCTACCTGATCATTTTTGGTTATTAAAAATTCCGCTGTTAAATTTTCTTCTTCAATATAGGCGATAATCGTAAATTGTTTTAATATTGGGGCTAAGGAAGCAAAAGCCTTTTCACCTGTAATGATATAGCCTCCAGGCACTTTTTTAGCAATTGTTCCAGGTAAACTTCCACGAGAAATATTTCCCTTCCCTCGCTCGCTATTTATAATATTTAAGAGAGAACCTTCTTTAACTGCTTTATGGCACAATTCCGTAAATATAGGCTCAGGCCATGTCTTCGCCTCACGAACATTTAAAAAAGTTAATAAGTGCCACCCAACAGACAATGCAGTAGAAGCATCTCCTTTTGCTAATTGTTCCTGTACTAATAACATTTCATAAAGGGAAATTTCCTCACCGCCGTATTTTTTTGGCACCGTTAATTTAAAATAGCCAGCTTCCTCTAAAATTTTAAAGTGCTCAAACGGAAACTCTCCACTTTCATCATATTTACCAGCTGTCTCGTCAATTTGTTGTGCCAATTTAGAAGCATATTGAACTAACTGCTGCTCACGTTCATTTCGAATAAAAACATCACTCATCAATGAGTCACCTTGCTTTTAGTAAATCTATTTTGTGGTTTTTTCAGTCCTAAATGTTCCCTAAGTGTGGATCCTGTATATTCTTTACGATAAATACCACGCTCTTGTAAAATTGGCACAACCTTGTTCACAAAATCCTCTAAATCGCGTGGCAATAAAGGAAACTGTAACATAAAGCCATCTGCCGCTTCTTCTGTAATCCAACGTTCCATCTCATCGGCAATTTGCGTTGCTGTCCCAACAAAGGCATCACGCTTTGCAGGGCCAAAAAGGCGCGCATATAATTCACCGACTTTTAAATTTTCTTTTTTGATAATCTCCAAATGCTCATAAAAATGACTTTGAATACTATTGACCTCAGGAAAATCCACTTCGATTGCAGGTGTATCTAACGAGTATTTTGAGAAATCAACATTCCCCATATAACCCGAAACAAATTTTAAGCTCTCATATGGGTCAATCAACGCTTGTAATTCATTATACTTACGAATGGCCTCTTCCTCCGTATCCCCCACAATTGGCGATATCCCTTGTAACACAAGTAACTCCTCATCGGTGCGCCCAAAGAGAGCAAGCTGTGCCTTTAAGTGGCGATAATGCTCCTTGGACTTCCCTATATCGTCCCAATGAACAAAAACGACCTCCGCTGTTCGCGCTGCTAATGTTTGCCCTGGTTTTGAAGCACCAGCCTGCACAATAACAGGCTGACCCTGAACGGAACGTGCAATATTCAACGGACCTTTCACTGATAAATATTTACCTTTAAAAGCGGTCTCATGTACTTTATTGCGATCATAAAAAATATTATGATCACGGTCGTAGACAAAAGCATCGTCCTCCCATGAATCCCATAATGACTGCACTACATCGATGAATTCCTCCGCACGTTCATAGCGATGATCGTGCTCCCAATGCTTGTCACGGCTAAAGTTTAAAGCCGTATGCCCTGTAGCATCTGCTGTTGTCACTAGATTCCAACCGACTCTACCATTACTAATATGATCTACGGACATTAGCTGCCTTGCTAACACATATGGCTCACTATATGTGGTTGATGCAGTTGCCCCAAGTCCGATTTTGGTTGTCGCAGCTGCTAAAGCTGTAATCTGTATAAGAGGATCAAAGCGATTTAAAATATGTGGATGTGATTCATGATTGATCGCTAAACTATCCGCAACAAAAGCAATATCAAACTTGCCCTTTTCAGCAATTTGCGCCGCCTTTTGTAATGCATTAATATCGATGCTTGCATTAACTTTTGCAGACGGATGTTTCCAAGCTGCCACATGCATTCCTGCCCCAATTAAATATAACGCAAGCTTTAACTCCTTTTTCTTAGTCATTTTCTCGTCATCTCCCTTAATATGAATCAATTTCGCTGTCGCACAAATAAACAGAGGCAATAGGCCAATACAGTGTTGATCAATGAAGATAAAAGTCTTTCCATGTAGCTAATTCATCTAATGGCATTTTTATAGGAATATAATTGCCATTAGAAATATCTTTAATGAAATTGGCAGTTTCTTCACGCTGATAGATGTCAACAATTTTTAAAAATGTCTTATTGTCCTTATCTTCAGGCCTTGCCACGATAACATTAATAAATGGCTTCGCCGTTTCATTCTCATGAATAATGGCATCTTTCAATAGTAAGCCTGCTTCGACGGCAACCCCATTATTAATGACCGCAAAATCGGCATCTTCCATAACCCTCGGTGTCGTCGCACCATCTACTGGTAAAATGTTTAATTTTTTCGGATTATCTTTAATTCGGTCCTCTCCACCATTACCATCAAAATTATCCGTAACCGTCAATAAGCCATATTCTTGTAGCAGCAATAAAGCTCTACCCCAGTTAGAAGGATCATTTGGTACAGCAATTTTCGCTCCCTCTTTCATATCATCCAAAGATTTATATTTGTTTGAATATAAGCCTATCGGAGCCATAATTGTTGTGCCAATCGCCTGTAAATCTGTTCTGTTATTTGTATTAAATAAATTTAAGTAAGCGACATGCTGAAACGCATTGATATCAACCTCTCTCTCCGCCAATGCTTGGTTCGGGTCGTATTGTGCTGAGAATGTCACTAAATCGAGGTTAATATCTTCCTTTGCAGCCTGTTCTTTTATATACTCCCATGTTTTCAATTCCGAGCTACGGATACCAACCTTCACAGTATCTTTTTCATCTGCTTTTGCACAAGCAACTAGTAGGAACAGTAATGCAATTAAACTTAATAGATAATTTAGTTTCCTCATATCAAAATTCTCCTTTATGACACTCTGCGTAATTTTCGCTCAAGACTATTTCCAATACTTTGAATGATTTGTACTAGTACTACTAAAATCACCACTGTTACTAAAATCGTTACATTGTCAAAGCGTTGATAGCCGTAAGTAATGGCTACATCACCAAGGCCACCGCCTCCAACTGCCCCTGCCATTGCAGTCGCTCCAATAAGCCCAATTGTTGCAGTCGTGACACTTAATATTAAAGAGGGGAAGGCTTCTGGTAGCAAAAACTTTTGAATAATTTGAAGTGGAGAGGCACCCATCGCCTTCGCTGCTTCAATAATGCCTTCATCCACTTCCAATAATGAATTTTCTATTAATCTTGATATATATGGCCCTATATGCAAGACAAGCGGTACAATAGCAGCTGTTGTTCCTATTGCTGTTCCAACGAGTAAACGTGTAAATGGAATGATAGCAACTAGCAAAATAATGAACGGAATGGAGCGCAGGGTGTTGACGATTGGATTAATGATTGAAAAGATTATTTTATTTTCAAGAATATGCCCTTTTCTCGTCACAACTAAAGTTATCCCTAAAATAAAGCCCAAAATAGCTCCAAAAAATAACGAAATACTAACCATGTACAGCGTATCTAGCACTGCGTCGATAATGATTTGCGAGCTCACCTTCATGTGCAATAACCTCCTCTATTTGAATATCTTTCGTTTGAATAAATTGATGTGCCTTGTCTATTTCTTTATTTGTACCAACTAGTTCAACGATTAAATTACCAAAGGGAATCCCTTGTAGCTCTGTAATATTGCCAAACAGTACATTGACATCGACATCAAATTTTTTCGCTACTTGAGAGACAACTGGTTGCCCAACGTCTACACCTATAAATTTCAGGTTATAAATCTTTTTAGATTGATCTATCGTTTTTAATTGCTCGTAGACAGATTGTGGAATGTCATCTCGAACTACCGATTGTACAAAGCTTTTAGTCGTCTCCTCTTGTGGTGCAGAAAAAATTTCAAGTACATTGCCTGTTTCAATAACTCGTCCGTTTTCCATAACAGCTACACGATTGCAAATATCTCTTATGACTTCCATTTCATGCGTAATCATTAAAATGGTAATGCCATACTCGATATTTACTCGCTTTAGTAGCTTTAATATAGATTTAGTCGTTTGCGGGTCAAGAGCAGACGTCGCCTCATCACATAATAAAATTGTTGGCTTTGTGACAAGTGCACGAGCAATGCCCACTCTCTGCTTTTGTCCACCTGACAGCTCATCGATGTAGCGCTCGGCTTTGTCCTGTAAACCGACAAACGACAAAACCTCCCTTACTTGACCTTCAATGTTTGATTTTTTTACGCCACTTAATACTAAAGGCATCGCAATATTTTCAAAGACAGTCTTTGAACGAAGAAGATTGAAGTGTTGAAAAATCATACCAATATTTTTCTTTTCCTCGCGAAGCTGCTTTTTGTTTAATGTTGTCAGCTCTTTGCCATTCACAAGAACGCGACCAGATGTTGGTTCCTCCAATAAATTCACTGTCCGTATTAATGTACTTTTACCAGCACCGCTAAAGCCGATAACACCAAAAATATCACCCTTTTGAATCGTTAAATTAATGTTATTTAATGCCGTTACAACGGTTGTTCCTACCTGAAATTCCTTTGTCATTTCGATAAATTCAATCATTTCACGTCTACCTCCTTAGCATTTCATTTCGACTACTCTCGACTTTTAAAAGAAGTTAAAATGCTGGAACGACAGCCCCCTTATACTGATCTTCAAAAAAGGTACGCGCCTTTTCGCTTGTCAGCCATTTAACGACTTTTTGAATCGCTGGATCATTTTGTTTTTCTTTTGTCGTCGCAACAATATTGACATATGGCGATTCTGGACCTTCTATAATAAGAGCATCCTTCATAGGGTTGTAGCCCCCTTCTAAGGCGTAGTTCGTATTAATAGCCGCTGCATCTACATCATCTAATGAACGAGTCAATAACTGAGAATCGACACCGATAAATTGAATATTTTTTTCGTTTTTTGTAATATCCTCAACTGTATAATCATTTTCCTTTGTTTTATCTAATTCAATTAGTCCATTATTTTGAAATAGTAGTAAAGCTCGAGAAAAATTGACGACATCATTTGGGACGGAAACTTTTGCATTTTGCGGTATATCATTAATATTTTTAATTTTTTTAGAGTACACACCAAATGGTTCAATATGAATTCCTTTTACACTCACTAAATATAAATGGCTTTCTTTATTCGTTTGTTCTAAAAAGGGAATGTGTTGAAAATAGTTAAAATCTAGTTCACCATCTGCTGTTTGCTGATTTGTTTGAACAGCATCTTTTAAAATAGTAATGTCTAATTTCACACCATCTTTTTCAAGATCCTTTGCTAAATACTCTAGTACTTCAGCGTGTGGCACATTGGCTGCCCCCACCTTTAACGTTACTGTTTCATCTTTGCTCGCTTCCCCTTTGTTTGTGCAACCTACCAGCAAACCTATTATTAATACACCAACTAGTAGTCCCCATATAGTCCTCATTTAATTTCCTCCTTTTCGAATTAATTTACTTGGTTTTAATTTAAAATAAATCTTATCTGTTTACTTATGTTTGGTCAACGCTCGATATTACATTTTATCTGTAAATATTTAAAAATTCAGACAAAACAACAAGTTGAAAATTCCGTTTTGTCTAGAAAAATAACTAAATTAGCTCGAAAATATGCAAATTTAATTTTAGAATAGAATATTTTTACATACGAGATAGAAATATTCTATTAATACTCTACAAGCTACGAAATAAAAAAAATCCGAGTAGCATTTAACCACTCGGAGTTCTAATTATAATTCATTTAATACATCTTCAACAAATGCCCATTCTTCATCTGTTTCAATCGGTAATAATTCATCAATCGTTCCGTCATTTCCAGATACGAATTGTGAAGCAAAAATATCTCGCTCCTCTATTGGCTCGTCCGTTGCCAGAACATAAAGTACATAGGATTTGCCAAATTGTTCTGATGAAAATGTATGAATAACCTCACAGACCTGATCTGCCCCATCCTCATCTGTTATTGTAAATAGTTGCGGCTCTTCTTCAAATTCGTCTAGAAGTGTCAGGACTACCTCATTAATCATTTCCCACTCTGCATCTGTTTCTACAGGCTGTAGATTTGTCATTTCTCCATTGTTATCATCATAATCAAATGTCATAGCAGAAATGTCTCCAGGAATTTCATTACCGCCTTCGTCGATTAACGAAAACAATACATATGATTTTTCATCTGCATCGAAAGTGAAGACAACACGACACTTTTGCTCCTTGCCATTTTCCCCTACTATAAGAAATTCTTGCGTTTCTTCGTTCATATAATTTCCTCCTTAATTAGACTTAATTATGTTTCCAACTTTGATACGAGTCATTTTTTGGGTAACACAAAAATATCATCTTAAATTCATTGGATTCGTCATAGTCTCACATAACCTCACAGCTATATGGCTCAACACCATAACGTATGGTTGATTTCCGTTCCGGCTGGGCGCTTTGTAGCTGACGCTTTGCTTTCGCGCAGATAAAACAATTGTTGCTGTCGCTTCGCTTTCGCACAGAGCAAAGCTTCCTGGGGGCGTCCGATGAGCCGCTTGGGCCAACACGATGTTGGTCACGAAGGCGTTATCACTGGACGTGATGGTTTTAGCCTTTGTTCCTCTATCGCTGATCCCCAAGGAGTCGCCCAGCCTCCACTCCAATCAACTAATATACAGGGTATATAATCAATTATGCCTCAGCATAATTGCGTCCGGAGTCTTTAGGCCAACATGATGTTGGTCACTCAGTCGTTGCCACAGGACGTGGCGTTCTTAGACTGAGTTCCTCTATCTCAGCGGGTTTGGACACCAGCTGAAAAATAACTTAAATACACATTCATTTCACCATCTATATAGGTGGAGACTTCTGTACCTGTCGCTACGCTTTCGATACAAAAAACATTTGAAAGAAGTTAAAAAAATGTCATCCACAACTTTCGGTGATGAAACAGCTTTATTCTTTCTAAAGTAAAAAAGGAACAAGGAGTGCTTGTGCCATCCTTGTTCCACACTTATAAAGAACGATGATTATTCTTCGTCTTCATCCTCTAAAGCGTTTAATACGTCTTCTACCATATCCCACTCTGCTTCAGTTTCGATTGGTGTTAATTCACCATCTTCACCATTTTCAGATGGAACGAATGAAGATACGAAGATTTCTACAGAGCCATCTTCATCTTCTTCTGCGCCTACCATAGAGTAAAATACGTATGATTTGCCAAATTCAGCTGATTCATGTACGTGAATTACTTCACAAAGCTGTTCATTTCCGTTCTCGTCAATCACTGTAATGTGTTGTACATGTAATTCTTCTTCATGGTTATGCTCTTGTGCCATGTAGTTGTCACCTCATCAATTAATTTTTGCTATCCAAGTAGCCTTGTAAAATCATCACAGCAGCCATTTTATCAATGACTTGCTTACGCTTTTTGCGACTCACGTCTGCTTCGATTAGCATACGCTCAGCAGCCATCGTTGTTAAACGCTCATCCCAAAGCTTGACCGGTAGTGAAAATGTTTCTTCTAAAAGCTTTTTATAGTTTTCAGAAGCTTCTCCACGTGGTCCCACCGTATTATTCATGTTTTTCGGATATCCTACAACAAATTCTGTTATAACATACTCCTTCACTAGCTCGGCTATTCGGTCAATGCCGAACTCGCCGTTAGCTTCATCAATTTTTACGGTTTCAATCCCTTGGGCCGTCCACCCTAAAGCATCACTAACAGCAACGCCAACAGTTTTTGACCCAACGTCTAATCCCATAATTCTCATTTCTAGTCCTCGTTGTTCTTTTTAATATAAAACTTAACAAGCTCTTCTAGAATTTCGTCACGCTCAAGCTTGCGAATTAAATTACGAGCATCCTGATGGCGAGGAATATACGCCGGATCACCAGAAAGTAAATAACCGACAATCTGATTGATAGGGTTATATCCCTTTTCCTCTAATGAAGAATGTACTTTCAACATTACCTGCTTGACTTCCTGTTCCATTGATTCTTCTGGAAAATTAAATTTCATAGTTTGATCAAATGAACTCATGACCAGCACCTCGCTTTCAGAAATAAGGAGATGTGCAAAAGCTCATCTCCAATTTCTCTTTATTATAACATGTTTTGGCGTATTAATTAAATGGATTTAACATAATCATACACAGAAAGTAGTGCTTCATCAAGTTTTGACGCTTCTTTCGCACCTGCCATCGCCATATCTGGACGACCGCCACCTTTACCACCACATGCTTCTGCTACCATTTTTACGATATTTCCTGCGTGGTAATTACCACCAACTAAATCTTTTGTTACACCAGCACATAGCATAACTTTTTCGCCATCGACTGCACCAAGAACGATAACAGCTTTAGGCATTTTTGCTTTCAAGTCATCCATCATTTGACGCAGTTGATTATTGTCCTTCGCCTCAACTTTCGTAGATAAAACAGTTACATCCCCAAAAGTTTGCGCTGCGTCCACAATTGCGCCTGCTTGTGCATTCGCGATTTTTTGTGATAATGCCTCATTTTCACGTTGCAAATCTTTGTAGTCGGCTTGTAACGCATGTACTTTTGTCACAAGATCTTTTGAATTTGCTTTTAATAATGCTGCAGCTTCGTTTAATAGAGCTTCTTCCTCTTTTACCGCTTCATAAGCAACTTTACCTGTCACAGCCTCGATACGACGAGTACCTGCACCTATACCACCTTCTGAAACAATTTTGAAGAAGCCAATTTCAGAAGAACGTTTTACGTGAATACCACCGCAAAGCTCAATAGAGTAGTCACCAATTGAAACAACGCGAACGATATCGCCATATTTTTCACCGAATAACGCCATTGCTCCCATAGCTTTCGCTTCATCGATTCCTTTTTCTTCAATAACGACCTCTATATCATCCCACACTTTTTCATTTACAATACGTTCAATTTGTTGTAATTCCTCTTTTGTCACTTGTCCGAAGTGAGAGAAGTCAAAGCGTAAGCGATCAGGTCCTACATATGATCCCGCTTGGCTAACATGGTCGCCCAGTACATCTTTTAGCGCACGTTGCATAATATGTGTTGCTGTATGGTTTTTAATAATTAAATTACGTTCTTCACGGTTAACTACTGCTTTCACTGCATCTTCAACTTGCATTTCGCCAGATTGTACAAGTACAGTATGAAGCGGTTGACCATTTGGAGCTTTTTGTACATCTTTTACAATAGCAGTGAAGCTATCATTTGAAATAACACCGCTATCCGCAATTTGACCACCCATTTCAGCATAGAATGGTGTTTTAGCTAAAATAACTAATGCTTCTTGCCCTTCAGATGCTACCTTTGACACTTGTCCGTTGACAATGATCGCTGCAATTTCTGTATTTGTCGTTAATGTATCATAACCAACAAATTCACTCGCAACCGTCAAGTTTGTTAGTACTTCATTTTGTACTTGCATAGAATCCACATCTTGACGAGCTGCACGTGCGCGTTCACGTTGTTCTTCCATTGCTGCTTCAAAGCCTTCATGATCTACCTTCATGCTTACTTCTTCCGCATACTCTTCAGTTAATTCGATTGGGAAACCATAAGTATCATATAAACGGAATGCATCTGCACCTGGAATATAGTCATGGCCAGCTGCTTTTTGAGCTTCTACTACTTCGTTAAAGATAGCAAGACCACCGTCTAATGTTTCATGGAAGCGAATTTCTTCATTTTTAATAACACGTTGGATAAACTCGCATTTTTCCGTTACTTCTGGGTAGAAATCATTCATGATTTCACCAACAGTTGGTACTAATTCAAACATAAATGGCTTTTCAATGCCGATTTGTTTTGCATAGCGCACTGCACGACGTAGTAAACGACGTAATACATAACCACGACCTTCATTTGAAGGAAGAGCACCATCACCAATGGCAAACGCTACTGTACGAATATGGTCCGCGATAACTTTAAATGGTGTATTGATATCTTCTTCTGAACCGAAGATTTCACTTAACGCTACTTCACCTGGACGTTTGTATTTGCGATTTGCTAATTGCTCGATTTTTTCAATAATAGGCATGAATAAATCAGTATCAAAGTTCGTTGGAACATTTTGAACAACTGATACAATACGCTCAAGACCCATACCAGTATCAATATTTTGTTTTGGAAGCGGCGTATATGTGCCATCAGGATTATGGTTGAATTGAGAGAACACCAAGTTCCAAATTTCAAGATAGCGTTCATTTTCACCACCTGGATACATTTCTGGATCATTTTCATCTGAACCGTATTCTTCCCCACGGTCATAGAAAATTTCTGAGTTAGGACCAGATGGGCCTTCACCGATATCCCAGAAGTTCCCCTCAAGTCGGATTAAACGCTCTTCAGGAATACCAATTTCGTTATGCCAAACGTCATACGCCTCTTGATCTTCAGGATGGATCGTAATAGATAAAAGCTCTGGATCAAAGTCCATCCATTTTTTATCCGTTAAGAATTCCCAAGCGAAATGAATAGCTTCTTTTTTGAAGTAATCCCCAATTGAGAAGTTTCCTAGCATTTCGAAAAATGTATGATGTCGAGCCGTTTTACCTACGTTTTCAATATCATTTGTACGAATTGATTTTTGGGCATTTGTAATACGTGGATTTTCTGGAATGATACGACCATCGAAATATGGTTTAAGTGTTGCAACACCTGAGTTAATCCAAAGTAATGATGGGTCATTGATTGGCACAAGTGGTGCTGATGGTTCATGATGATGACTTTTTTCTTTAAAGAATTCTAAATACATGCGACGAATTTCTACTGCTTTCATTTGAAAAGTTCCTCCCTATATGTTTTGTAAAAATCACGAAATGAATCCGCAAATCAATTTTGCCTTGGCGTAAGCTTTCACGCAGATAAACATAAAAAAGCCCCCATCCCCAAAAAAGGGACGAGGACTTGTGATTTGTCTCGCGGTACCACCCTAGTTGTAAGTAAAAGTATACTTACCTCTTTAGCACTTGTAACGTAAGTGAACGGCAGGGATTAACTGCACTCTGGAGTAGCTTTCGGTACTTGCTATTGTGAGGATTTTTCCAGCCAAGAAATCCCTTTCTTTTACACGCACAAATACGTACTTTTTCCATCATCGTTTTTTACAATTTTCTAACGAGAATTATAAAAAAAATATTTCCTTCTGTCAAATTCGCACTATAATTGCTAATCCTAACTAAGCTCACTTTTTATGCTATCGCGAGAAATAATTTTTTTTGTAAAAAACGAAGGTAGACATTCCTGTTAACAAGACCATTACGACGATTACTACCCAAAATGCATTAGATGCATTTTGATAAGGTAGAGGCACATTCATCCCATAAATACTGGCAATTAACATCGGCACCGATATTATGATTGTAAATGAAGCAAGTAATTTAAGTACTTGACTTACGTTGTTTTGAATTACGTTACCATATGCATCCATAATATTATTTAAATTCGTTTGATTAATTTCCGTCACTTCATATGCTTGATCGATTTCAATAAGCACATCGTCTAAAATACTTGCATCATCATCATCTAATTTGATATTACTACCCTGTAATGTTTTTTGCATCGTAAATTTCATCTGTTTAAGTGATGTTACCATGTATATAAGACTTTCATTCAAGTAAAGTAGTGTGTATAGCTCACTATTACAATATGATTTGGCAAGTTCTTTTTCTGCTAATGTGATTTCCCGTTCAATTGTAGCTAAAAAATGAATATATGCCCGAGCTGTTATGCTTAATATATTTAAAGTGTTGCGCGTTTTCAAATGTGTCTCAAAAAGAGTCATCCCGCCATTAAACAAATCTTTCATGAAAGGCAGCTCTCCATTACATATCGTAATCATATGATTTTTTGTGTGAATAATCCCCAGAGGAATAGTTCGATATTTCACGTCTTGAGAAGAACTCTCGACATCTAACTGATCGTACGGGACATGAATAACCATCAAGACCGCTCCGTTGCGCTCTTCAATTCGCGGGCGTTCTTCGATATCAAGTGAATCAGTTAAAAAATCTCTTGAAACGGCAAGAGCTGCCACTACACGTTCAATTTCACTAGATGTTGGCGCTTCAAGATGAAGCCAACTGTTATATCCAATATTTGATGTTTGCTCAAATTTACCTTCGGAATTACTTTTGTATATTAAAAGCATTTTGCAACATCCTTTCTATCTACGGTATTGTATGAAAATATTAGAAACGTAAAAATTTTGTTTTGTAAAATACGTAGACAAGACCTCCACTGACCCCTAGCATTAGTCCAATAACTACTAAAAACATAATTGGCTGATCTTCATAGGGCAATGGAACGTTCATCGAGAACACACTTCCAATTATTGTCGGAATCATTAGCACAAGCGTAAGAGTAGTCAATATTTTCAAAACGCTATTTAAGTTATTGTGAGTAATTGCCGCGTACGCATCCATTAGATTGCTTAAACTAAGACTACGCATTTCCGTTACTTCCGCTGCTTGTTCAAGATCTACTAATGCATTATGCAGCATCTCCTCATCTTCACTATATAGTTTTATATCTTGTCCTTTGGAAAGGTGTAAAAAAACATTGCGCATAGCTCGTAAAGATGTCGAAAAATATACCAAACTTTTATTAATATGAATCAGACCGAACAACTCTCGGTTATTATGCGATTCTTTTAATTCTTGCTGTAATCGTCCAACCTGCGCTTTTATGCGCTTGAGAATATCAAGATACGATTGAGCAATCGCTTCAAATAGTAGCAATGTTATTCGAGTCTTCATATGCGTTTGAAAAGTTCCATACTTTCCTGAAAATATGTCTCTACATAATGGATTGTCTTGTTTTGTGACAATCACCAAATGATCTTTTACATGGATGATGCCGATTGGTATTGTTCGATAAGGAATCTCTTCGTACAAACGCTCCTCATTCATCGCCACGGGGGAATTGAGAATGATGCCCATTGACGAATCATCCTTTTCAATCCGAGGCCGTTCATTGATATCTAAAGAATCACGAATAAAATTTTCCGAAATATTAAGTTTGTTTGAAATTTGAGATATTTCAGCATCTGTCGGATCCACAAGATAAAGCAACGTGTTGTGAACAATATTAGATACCTGCTGTAATTGACCTATTGAATTACTTTGATATATTGTAAGCATCTTTTCTCCTCGCTTTCTCTACTAAAATAGTCGTTTTTTGTAAAACACCCAACCTGTTAACACGCTAATGACTATAGAGAGGGACATAAGTACTAATAATGCGTATTCTTCATCCTGCCTTGGCAACGGGAAATTCATCCCATATATCGTTGCGACCATCGTCGGAAACGTCAAGATAATCGTAAATGCAGTTAAAACTTTCACTACAATACTAAGGTTAATTTCAATCACCGCAGAATATGCGTCCATCATGCTGCTCAAATTTTCATTGTAAATTTTTGATGTATCAAGAGCTTGTTGCATCTCATTAAGAGTGACTTGTAGCCGTTTTTCATCTTCTTTATTCATTTCTAGTACTCTTGAAAATTTCCCCATCATCACAAGATTGACTTTTAGTGCCTTTATGAAATAAACAAGGCTCTTATTAATATTGAGTAAAGTATACACTTCACTGTTCTTGATTGATTTTTGTATTATTTTTTCAGATACAATAACTTTTTGATTAAGATCATCAAGGCATCGTAAACAATAACGAGCCGCAACAAGCAATAACTGTAAAATAAAAGATACGTTTATATGATTATTCTTATCGAGAATTTTGCTAAATTCCTGTAAAATTGGATGACTAACGCGACAAACTATTACAATTACTTCACTTGTTTGAATAATACCGATTGGAATTGTCCTATATGGTATAGTTTCATCATTTGGCATTTTTAAGGGTACATTGACAATCAGCAATGAATTATTTCCACTTTTTTCAATTCTTGATCGTTCATCAATATCAAGGGAGTCACTGATAAAGTCAGTTGGTTCTCCAAGGCGATTAGCAACATACTGTATATCCTCTTCTGATGGTTCAATAAGATATACACAGCTACCTTGAACGATCTTAGGCTGTTCTTCCAGTAGCCCTTCTTTGCTTCTTTTATAGATTTTAAGCATTGAATCGTCCTCCTAATCTGCTGAATTAAAACAGATTTAAGTTTTTTACTCCTACTATCTCCATCGGTCGGACTCGGACTCGGACTCTCCATTTTGACCCCCTCCTTTCTAAAAATGAACTCTTTTACCCCTGCTAAAAGGATTTAATCGATATGGCATTATGCAATAAGGATCTTTTTGGAAATTAAAAAACCCTCTAGGAGTCCTAGAGGGTATAAAAAGTGCACAAAAATAAGCAGCACAAAAAAGCACTTTCGATTCCCCCTAGTCGAGTTTTAGCACTATACACCGTAAAGAGACGAATTTATCTCTTAGCCACCTTATGAAAAGCCTTAATCCGGCAATTCCTGTTCTACCCATGGGCATCTTTCGATATTTCTGGGCAGTGGCCTATGTTTGTATAGGAGCCTCACCTAACGAGGTTTTATTTAATTTCACCGCAATCGTAAGCCGTATTTTTTAATTTGTCAAGAGTAAAAAAATATTTTTTAGGTTTTTTTATTACGAATTTCCGCATGAAATGAGAAATAAACAGAGTAGTCTTCAACAAAATTTTTGCGGTTGTTTACGAAGAAATTTTTCTCTATTAAACTATTTCTCTGTTCTTTTAAGCTGTTTATTTCAAGTGAAAAATTGATAAGAAACTTTAGTAAATATTCCGGTAGACTTTGCTCCGCAACGAAAACAGAGCGACAAAAAGCACTTGCCTCTCTCCAATCTCTATGTACTTTCATAGGCACTTTCTTTTTAATCAAGAATAGATTTTTTGTTCAGCAGTTTTAACACAAAAAAACATACACAGACTTAACAACAGTTACAGAAGCTATCGATACAAATTTATTAATTTTTAATTCAAAAAACCACTTCCCTAAGATTGGATTTGAAGTCCTTTGTTAGCATAAAAATAAGCCACATCAACAACGGTTAGGCATATATGTTGTAAAAAAATTTATTGGAACGGAGATTGGATAAGAGGCTAAAGGCATTCCTTCCTGTGGTACGCCTTCGTGGCCAATATCATTTCACCCCAAGCTGCTCATCGTCCCCCCAGACGTTACGGAAATCCTCCCACTTTATGATGATACGTCGAAAATACACTATTCCCCTGATACCATTTTAAGATTTTAATTTTTGAAACAGTTATTGACAACCAAAATTATTCGGAGTACAATTCACCTGAAAACAATAAATCCTCGTTAGGTGAGGCTCCTATGTAAACATAGGCCACTGCCCAGAAATATCGAAAGATACCCATGGGTAGAACAGGAATTGCCGAATTAAGGCTTTTCATAAGGTGGCTAAGAAATGATGTCATTTCTTTACGGTGCATAGTGCTAAAACTCGATTAAGGGGAATCGAACGTACTTTTTTATTTTTTCGTGCGCTTTTCATCCCCTCTAAATCGTTAGAGGGGTTTTTATTTTATTTGACTATAAAAGGGGGAACATGTGATGGATAGTTATTCGATATGGCATTTCATATTTTTAAATAATTCGAATATGGTAAAAGGCAGCGTTTTTGCGTTCAGTCCGCATATGTCCCTTTCTTCAAAAATCCAATTATGAATTTTTTCGCAAATTGGCGTTTACCAAGATAGGTTTATTTGATGTGTACGTCGAACAAGATACATTCTAAGCAAGAAGCTCCCTTTTTACGGGAGCTTTTTTATATTATTTTTATTTTAGTGGCATTCTATAAAAAGAACTGAAGAGGTGATTGACGATGATAATGACAGTAGAAATGATAATCAAGTTAAGCCTAGCTTTACTATTCGGATTATTGATTGGGATTGATAGACAGATTAAACAAAAACAACTTGGCATGAGACCTAGTATGGTCATCTGTATTGCCAGCTGTTTATTAACAATTGTCTCCATAGAAGCATTCGGAAAATTTGGAGGTGCCAATCATCCGAATATGGATCCGATGAGACTTGCTGCGCAGATTGTAAGTGGAGTTGGTTTCATTGGTGCTGGTGTTATTTTACGAAGAAGTAACGAGGTGATTTCTGGTCTTACTTCCGCTGCGCTAATCTGGTCAGCTTCTGCCCTTGGAATTTCTATCGGGGCGGGGTTTTATATAGAGGCAACATGTGCTGTTATCCTTTTGATAGTGGCAGTCAACATTGTGCCCTTTTTCATTAAAACATTAGGTCTATCAACACTTAACCGACAGGATATTTCATTAAAAATTATCGTGGAATCGAATTATCGTATGACAGAATTAATTAAAATGATTAAGCATAGTGGGCAAAATGGATCTTCAAAAAAATATGAATATAAAATTCGGCACTTCAAGCTTAAAGATATTGATAACGATCACCAATTAATTGACTTAGTTCTTTCGGTACCAGAAGATCAATATACGACGGAGATTTATTATTATGTTAAAAAGATTGATCACGTCCTGAGTGTCGAAATTGAGAATTTGTAATAGAAAGGAGCGTCAATAATGATTAGACTACATCAATATAAATATAAAGAAGAGTACACATACTACATGTTGCAATCTTTAAAGTCTGGAAAAAAAGATTCTTTTCGAAAGGATTTTCTAGATTTACACCCTATGGATCAAGCAACATTTTTTATAGAACTTAGTGAGGAAAGACGTTTCACGATTTATTCTTTTTTAACTCCTTGTGAATTTGGAGAAATTTTTAGCGAGCTAGAACCATCTATGCAGAAAAAATGTATTATAGAGCTTGACCGTCGATTTGCAGTGGAGATGTTAAATGAATTACCTCCAGATGACGCCACAGATTTCTTGGGACTACTATCATATAAAGAAGCCGATTTTTATTTGGAACGTATGGAAAAAGATGAAGCCGATGATATTAAGCAATTACTTCAATATAAAAAAGGGTCAGTCGGAGCCTTGATGACAACAGACGTAGTAATAGTTGCAAAAGATGACTTAGTAATTGATGTGTTTGAACGCCTAAAGCATAGTGAAGGAGATGCAGAAACTTTTTATTACTTATATGTAACAGATACCAATAAACAATTGCTTGGAGTCGTATCATTACGAGAGCTAATAATTTCCCCACCAGAGTGTCGAATGGGTGAAATTATGAACTCTGGGATCATTTCAGTGTCTGCCCATACAAATCAGTCCGAGGTAACCCAAATCATACGTAAATATGGTCTTTTAGCAGTCCCTGTTGTAACAGAGAATTATGAACTGCTTGGAATCGTTACTTTTGATGATGCGCTGACTTATCTATAAAGATAGTGATATTTTCACAGCAATTATACTCAATGAGAAGTAATTGTATCAATTATACCTCGGATAAATGCGTCCGGAATCGACTTTGTGCTTAGGTCTGTAAATATTTTTTTGCGCGAGAGCGGAGCAGCAGCGGCAACAACATGACGTTGGTCACTCAGCCTTGTGTTGTTGCTGCCGCTGCGCTTTCGCACAGATAAATTGCCACAGGACGTAGCGTTCATAGACTGAGTTCCTCTATTTCAGCGGATGTTTTTTGTACCGAAAGCGCAGCGGCAGGTACAGATGTTTGGACACCCGCTGAAAGAAGTTAAATTAATTTTAAACAGTTACTTCCTCAAAACTAATTATTATTTTTCAAAAAGTTTTCTACCCGATTAACTAATTCTTCCCTATTATAAGAATTATAAAGCGCGCTGGCTAAACGAACTGGGTCTCCAAAGAAAAAGCGCTCATACAGTGTTTGTCTTGTACCAAAGCTGCTCATCGTTAAATCCCAAGCTAGACGGAATTTTTTGACGCGCTCCTTTCCACCATCCTGAAAAGACTGTAAATAATGCTCAAGGTCGCCGTCATCCGCAGTAAATGCTTTTTCACTTGGAATGGACATTAATCCGCTTGCGCCAAGTAACTGGATAATTTCTGTAAAGGTCGGATATACTTTAGGGAACATCTGAATAGCTACTTGTACTGTTGGGAGATCAGGTCTTATAAAACCAAATTCATCTATTTTTGCTTCTACTTCAGACTTTAACAGTAAGGCCTTCATCGTTTCTAATGTCACGATGATATCCACGACCTTTTGCTGCACATGTTGATATCCGCCGATATTTATCGTATCTACAATTGACTGTACAACACCTAAGACAAATTCTGTTTTGGCAATTTGACGTGTTAGAACTTGATGTAAACCATATGTTTGAAAACCACTTACGTTCAAAAAGTTATTGGCAACTTCCACATTCTCATAATAAAAGACGCGTTCCCACGGCACTACAACATTATCAAACACAACGATTGCATCCATTTCCTCGTAACGACTACTTAATGGATAATCAAAAACCGATTCCCCTCCGACAAATGATTGCCTACATAAAAACTTTAAACCTTTTGTATTACTTGGGATAGAGAAAGCAAAGCCTTTTCCTTCATCAAAACCATTTGTTGATATAACAAGGAGTTCATCTGTAATTCCTCCCTGTGTCGCTAGTAATCTCGCACCTTTAATTACTAACCCTTCGCTCGTTTTATCTACAATTTTAGCAGCAATTGTAACATCTTCATCTTCAAAATAAAACTTTTGACGGTTTACTTGTGGCTCGATAAATGTATGTGTCATCGTCAAATCGTTCTCACGAGCATACTCATAAAATCTTAATAAATGCTGAGGGAAACAATTTGGCTTATCTTTCAAATATTCTGCTACGGATGCTAGAGCCATTAATGTCGTATTCATGTAATCTGGGCTTCTCCCCATAAGGCCATTATTGGATAATGCCCACTCTCGTATTGCATTACGTCTTTTCACGAGATCATCGACTGTCACCGCTTGAAGGAAAGACATACCTACACGCTTATTACTTGTTGGTGAAACATATGTCATCTTTTCAAGCAATGCCTCTTCATTTTGTAAATCAAAAAGCCTTGCCTGACTCTGCATTACTCCCTTAAATGCTGGATGCTCCGACACCTTCCCTGTGACAACTTTCCCATCAATCGAAATATAAGTTTGTAAAGCGTCAATACGGTCAATATATTGTTTTCCTGTAATTACTGGCATACAGTCACCCCTAAACGTTACAAATGTTTTTATACTTGATTAGTATATGATTTTTCCC
Organism: Lysinibacillus sp. RC46; assembly: GCF_041262385.1. Classification (NCBI taxonomy): domain Bacteria; kingdom Bacillati; phylum Bacillota; class Bacilli; order Caryophanales; family Bacillaceae; genus Lysinibacillus; species Lysinibacillus sp. RC46. The sequence goes on from NZ_JBGCCF010000002.1 coordinate 29,361, forward strand.
AATATTAGGTTCCGGATACGCCAACTGTATTATAGCAAACCCTATTTTTTCTTAACTGTATTACTTTTTAAATACAGTTTAAAGCCTGCAATTATTGCACGATTTTTCAGTTACTTTAGATAAAAACGGTTTCAATTAGCACTTTTTTAACGAGTTCAATTTTGCGACATATTCACAAAAAAGTCATTTTCGACTAGTACAGAATTGCTAGATTTTTTGTATATGCAGGTGTAAGATAGCTTCGTAACCAAAACAAAATACATCTTTTTATTAAGGGAGAATATATATGAATAAACAAATCGTCTCGTACGTGGCGGAAATGGAAGCTGCTTTAATGAATAAAATGGAGGATCATAATGAAGAGAATCTTTTATTTTCTATTGCTTCAGATATGATTGCCAAAGAAAAAGATCAATTTAAAAATGTTTGCCAAGCATATGAAGTCGTTAAACATCACCTAGTTGGCATCCATTAAAAATCAATAATGCCTCGGTATAATTGCGTCCGGAATCAGTTTCAGTGAATGTTTTTTGTACCGAAAACACGCGACAGGTACAGATGTTTGGACACCCGTTGAAAGAAGTTAAAAAAAATCGCACAAAAAACCCGATCAATTCGATTTGATCGGGTTTTTTATTTTACTTCGTGTACGGAAGAACCATTTTTTGGAAATTGTCAAATGTTGTATTTTGATGAGTTGCTAAGCGTTTAATTTGATATACATCATCGTACGGATTGTTATAGCCAACCTTCGTTGAAAATGCCATTGTGAATCCAGCTTCCTTTACAGCATTAATGTTATTCGAATTATATTGCCCAAACGGATAAGCAAAAGCCTTAGCATTCGGAATAATTGCTATACTACGCTGTAAATCCTGAACAACCTCACGGTAAGGGATTAGAAGCATTTTGCCTTTATTTCCTTCTAAAACATGTAAATTGTAAGTGTGTGATTCAAACGCAAAAACATCTTGCATATTTGTTATATCCTGACGTGAAAGGGGCTGTAAATCATTATAATTAAAAATTTGCCCATCTTTCGCACTTTCATTACGGGACGTAATTAAAAATTGTGTAGCTTTAAAGCCATTGTTTTTAAGTACAGGATACGCATATTCACGTGTCGACAATAGACCATCATCAAAAGTCAAAACAATTGAATAGGCAGGCAGTGTAATTTCATTGCGCATGAAACGCCATAATTCATCTACAGTAATGGCTTCGTAGTTTTTACTTTTTAAATACTGCATTTCTTTTGTAAATTGAACATCTGTCACCGTAGTACTTAAATTTTTGAAACGCCCAAGCTCATGCTCTTTTAATATATGATGATACATCATTACAGGGACGCCACGATCAATCGCTACTTTAGAGCTATGGATATAACCTTCACGACCACCAAGTACTGTTACGTACCAAGCTCCCTCTTTCCGCAATATCGGATAACGGCGATTTGTATCTAGCTTAGCAAATGGTTGTAATGTTGTTGTTTTGGTATCATAAATCTCACTGTTTGCAGAAACAGGGATGAAATACTCATTTTTCATGGCATTGTCCTTACCAACATTTTTATATGAAGGCGTATTTAAAAATTTCATCTTTGATTTTTCTGCATAAACATATGATTTCCCCCAACGAACTTGAACATATGTTGGGTCCATTGAATCTACAACCTCTAGCTGTTGGCCTTTCATTAACGTAGCAATAGCCATCTCTTTATCACGGCGAAAATCATACAGAATTACGTTTTCTAACGCCTCTATATAGCCATTTTGTTTACTAGGAGGAGTTGTAGTTGGTTTTTCAACAGGCTTTGAGGTATTTGTATTTGTATTTGGATTTGTATTTGTATTTGTTGAATTTTGACCTTTTTCTTTTTCTACAAAATTACTATGTACAAATCCTAAGCGTCCGTTCACAGCAATTCCATACCAATTACCCATTCCGCTATATATAGGGAAGCGAACTCCCTCTGACAATGTAGCAAATTGAACAAGTTTATTGCCAGTATTATCGTAAATCGGTGCAACCTTTGTTGCGACTATATAATCAGTTATTTTAGCAACAGTTGGGACTGTGTTTTTATAAGTTGTTGCTGGAACAACGGTTGTATAACGTTTTTCAACATAACCATAATAACCACCCCAACGGATTTGCCACCAATTGGCTCCATAATCTTTTGTTACTTCAAAAGTTTGCCCTGCTGATAATGTCCCCACCTGCACTAGTGAGCCTGAACGATTATCAAAGACAGTTGCTTCCTCATTCACTTGGATGACAGTATTTTTTGCATATGCTTTTTCTGCAAAAGGTATTAGCATCATGAATAGAAGCAATAATAATAAGCGTTTCACTTTATTCACCTCAAAAAAATTTTTATTATCTTTTACTTCAATCATTAGACGATTTTCCAACCAATAAAAGTTTATTGGTTGAATTAATTTCATAAATCATATTTTCCTTCAGAACCCTTGATACTAAAGGATCACTTATCTAAATAATCATACGGCGAGACACCATCCATTCCAATCAATGGATGGATATATGGTTCTGTTTCTACCGTTAGTTTGAAATCAATGGATTGTTTTTCATTTTTTAATTCTTCGTTTAATGGAATCGTTTCTACTTCTACAATTTCCTCTGCAATTTCCATTGGATTGAGTCTTGCACGTAAAGACGTAAAGCGCTGTAAATCATCCGTACGCTGTAAGCCATCTGCTAGCACATCAGGCTCGCCACATAGAATTAAGAAATTTTTAGCACGCGTAATACCTGTATATAACAAATTACGACGCAGCATCTTAGAATAACCTCGTACAACCGGCATAATAACTGTTTGGAACTCAGAGCCTTGCGATTTATGAATAGAACAACAGTAGGCAAGTGTCAATTGATTAAGATCACTTCGTTGATAAGTTACTTCAATACCGTCGAATGATACAACAAGCAAATCTTGTTTCTCAATTGTTTCCTTTGCCTTAATAATGCTAATTACCTCACCCATATCACCATTAAAAACGTTGCTTTCTGGTTGATTGACAAGCTGTAAAACTTTGTCCTTTATGCGATATGTGACATCACCAAAAACGAGCTCTTTTCTAGTACCAGTATCGTTTGGATTAATAAGTTCTTGAATCATTTTATTTAAATTATCTATTCCCGCTGGACCTTTGTACATGGGTGCTAACACTTGGATATTACGAATTTCTTGACCTTTCACAACCGCACTTTTCACAACCTGTGTGACAACGCTTGCTACCTGATCTGAGGAGGCTTTTATAAATGAACGGTCAGTTGTTTTTAATGTTAGGTCATTTGTGATATTACCACGTTTAATTTGATGAGCAAGTTCAATAATTGTTGAGCCTTCAGCTTGTCGATAAACATCTGTCAATTCCACAGTAGGTATTTGCCCAGAAGCCAACAAATCTTTTAACACCTGTCCTGGTCCTACTGGTGGAAGTTGATCTTGATCTCCTACAAAAACGACTTGTACATCCTCATGTAAGGATTTTAATAGTTGATGCGCGAGCCAAGTATCGACCATCGACATTTCGTCTACAATAATGAGTTTCCCTGTTACCTCACGCTCAGTTTCTTCCTCTTTTTCCTGACCTGTAAAGCCTAGCAATCGATGAATTGTCATTGCTGGAAGTTCTGTCGATTCCGAGAGGCGCTTGGCAGCACGTCCTGTTGGAGCACATAAAATAATCGGAAAGGGTTCTTCTTTTTGTGCATATTCCTTCGGGTTCAATGATAGTCCGTGTAGCTTTGCATACACTTCTACTACACCCCGAACAACAGTTGTTTTACCTGTCCCAGGTCCACCAGTTAAAATCATAACGGCGGAATTTAGTGCTTGTTCAATCGCATTCGCTTGCGTTTCAGCATACGTGACATTAAGAAACTCTTCTGTTTCACCAATCACTTTTCGTATTTCGTCCTTACTAAAATGTTCAGCCTTATTGTTACGTTCGATTAAAGCTAATATTTTTGATGCAATTCCTACTTCTGAAAAATATAGGGATGGTAAATATAGTCTTGTTTCTTCCCCACAAATTTTACTTTCCTCGCGCAATTCGATGCAAGCTTTAGAAATGATTTCAAAGGGAATTTCCTCTCGTTGGCTTTGCTCAAGCATATCTTTTACTAGTGGTAAAACATTTTCTGCATCTAAATACACATGACCATCCGATAAAGCTGCTGTATTTAGAGTATGTAAAATCGCCGCCTTAATACGGTCTGGATGATTGCCAGTAATCCCTAATTTTGCACCTAGCTCGTCTGCACGAAAGAAACCAACACCCTCTACATCTTCAATCAGACGGTATGGATTTTCAGTTAATAATTCAACAGCCTCTGTTCGATATGTTTGGTAAATTTTCATGCCGAGCTGTGGTCCGAAACCCCATTCATTAAGTTGAATCATCACTCGTTCTAAGCCTAAATTTTGTTCAATTGTACGATGGATAACCTCTTTTTTTTCAGCAGATAAACGAGGCACAGCATCAAGAGCATTTGGGTCCTCTAAAATAAGACGCAACGCATTTGCTCCTAATTTCTCTACGATTGTTTCAGCAGTTTTTTTTCCGATTCCAACAAACAAATCACTCGATAAGTAATGAATAATTCCTTGCTCTGTTGCTGGCACTTCCTTGGTAAATGTCTCAATTTGAAATTGCACACCATATTTTGGATGCTGTTTCAATACACCAGTAAAACGATATTGTTCATCCATCTGTAACGGCGGAAAATATCCAACAACTATTATTTCCTTATCTTCGTACTGTAAGTTGGTCTCTTGAATTTTCACACGAACTATCGAATACATATTTTGTGCATTATGGAAGATAGAGACAATCGGGCGTCCGAGTATAAAAAATTTATTTAGTTCAAATAAATCAAGGTTCTCTGCCATTCTCGGTTCGTCCTTTCGTGTTCATTTCAACCATTATATTTTACCACACCATAATGTGTAAAATCGCTTAAAAAGAGAATTCAATAAATTTTATTCCATTTTAATCAATTATGCCTATGTATAATTCCGTGACATCCGCCAGAGGCTTTAGGCCAACAAATATTTTTTGTGCGAAAGCGTAGCGACAACAACAACAACAACAACAACAACAACAACAACAACACGATATTGCTCACTTAGGTATTTTCACAAGATGTGAAGTTCTAAACCTGAGTTCATCTATTTCAACGAGGCAACACCAGCTGTAAAGAGATTAAAACCCGTATTTCACCACTTATAGAGGTGGGAGACTTCTGTTAGCAGACATCGCTACAAGAATATTTGTAACAGCCGTTTCACTTTTCGCTACAGTAAACATTTGTAGCTGTCGCGTTGCTTTTGCTACATAAAATAATTGCTGAAAGAAGTTGAAATTAGTGTGATAAATAACATTTCACGGTTTTTATCAACCTTTCCATGCTATGATAAAGGTGAATTTGTCGCACGGAAGGATTGTGAAACTATTGGAATTTAGACCTTGCATTGATTTACACGATGGCAAAGTAAAACAAATTGTTGGCAGCACACTAGGTCATAAAAATCAAGAAGTTATCGAGAACTTTATTTCAAATCATGACTCTAGTTATTATGCAAAAATGTTTGCCCATGATCAATTAACAGGTGGTCACGTCATTATGCTAGGTGATGGAAACGAAGAAGCCGCATTAGCAGCATTAGCAGCATATCCTCAAGGGTTGCAGGTTGGTGGCGGCATCACCACGGAAAATGCAAAAAAGTATATTGATGCGGGAGCTACCCATGTTATTGTCACATCATTTATTTTCTATGATGGCAAGCTCCATTTAGATCGACTAAAGCAACTAGTACAGATTATTGGTAAACAACATCTTGTTATCGATTTAAGCTGCCGTCTGCGCGATGGAAAATGGTTTGTTGTTACTGATAAATGGACAAAGTTTAGTGATTTTGAAGTAAATGCTGAGTCTATTGCATTTATCGAAAATTTCTGTGATGAACTACTTATTCACGCTGTTGATGTGGAAGGAAAAAAAGGTGGTATGCAGGAAAGCTTAGTGCATGATTTAGCCACTTGGACAACAATTCCAACAACATATGCTGGCGGAGTTCGTTCTTTGGACGACTTGAAGAATTTTAAAAAAATCGCAAATGGTAAACTTCATGTTACAATCGGTAGCGCTCTTTCAATTTTCGGTGGAGATTTACCTTATACAGACGTGGTGAATTATTGCAAAAAAGGCGGGTTATTGTGAAGTTAATATATAAGGATTATGTTTTTCCTTTTCAAGAAACAAATTTAGAACGGATTATAGATGGCAAATATTTTAAGGTAAATACAAAAGACAACTCTCTTTCGTTGCATATACAGCTAGATGATGAACAAATGCTACTTGAGTTTTCAAAATCTTTAAAGACAACATGCGGCTTCTTATGTGATCAAGAAACAGAGCCTTATATTGGTATTTATGTCGATTTACAAATATTTGTTGATGAATTTAATAAACGATACAACCTAAATGCCGAAATTGTCGTTTAATTACTAAGGGGACTCGACACCCCTTTTTTTATTTTTACAAAATAAATTTATGAAACAAGAATATTATACATAGATTCGGAGCCCTTATTTCTATTTAGTAGCTATTTTTGTTAAGCTAATATTGAATATTAAATAATTTAGTTACTACTAAAAGAAAGGATTTTATGAAGTATGAAAAATGAACTTGAAGCAACTACTATACAAACTTTACAAACAGAATTAACACGCTTCTTTTTAGTCTATAAATTTGCCTTGCAGGAAATTGAAACGAAAATAACTATTTTACAAGAAGAGTTTAAGCTAATCCATGAATATAACCCGATAGAGCATTTATCCACTCGCGTAAAATCACCGAAAAGTATATTATTAAAGGTCAAGAAAAAGAACCTTGAGCCATCTATTGAAGCGATTCGTGAAGATATTCGTGATATTGCAGGTGTTCGAATCACTTGCTCCTTTGTTGAAGATATATATAAAGTGAGTGCGATGCTGCAGGCACAAAATGATATTGAAGTTGTGGATGTAAAGGATTATATTGCATATCCAAAGGGAAATGGCTATCAAAGCTTGCATCTTATTATAAAAATTCCTATTTTTATGTCCGATCGTATGGAGAAGGTATATGTCGAAATTCAAATTCGTACAATTGCAATGGATTTCTGGGCCAGCCTTGAACATAAAATCTATTATAAATACAACAAGGAAGTACCTGAACATATCCGTTTTGAATTGAAGGAGGCTGCTATTCAAGTAGCTGAGCTGGATCGAAAAATGGAGCGGCTTAATAAAGAAATCAATATTTTAAAAGCGAACGAAACAGAATCATCAATTTTAGAAACTACTCCAATTGCACATTTAGCACAATATATATATCAACTACCATTTGATAATCCTTCAGATGATGATGTAGACTAAAATAACTAAGGATGCTGAACTAGTTTCGGCATCCTTTTAGTTTGTTGAAAAACTATTACATTAGTAAATTAAACTCCCATTTAAATAAAGTATTACACTTCGGCAAAACGAGGGGTTGATTTCCGTTCCGGCTGGGCGCTTTGTTGTTGCTGTCGCTACGCTTTCGCACAGATAAAACAATTGCTGACGCTTCGCTTTCGCACAGAGCAGAGCTTCAGAGCTTCCTGGGGGCGTCCGATGAGCCGCTTCGCTTCGCTCCAGGGTCTCGGGCCAACACAATGTTGGTCACGAAGGCGTTATCACAGGACGTGATGGTTTTAGCCTTCGTTCCTCTATTACTGATCCCCAAGGAGTCGCCCAGCCTCCACTCCAATCAACCAATTCACCTAGCTTGTATTATTTAGCATAGGATGTTATTTATAATAATAATACTTTTGCTGAGGAGTTGTTGATTTTTCACGGAGAGTGGCGACTCCTGCGGGATGAGCTTGCGCTGAAAGCCCCGTAGGAACGTAGTGACGAGGAGATTGAAGCCAAGCCCGCGGAAAGCGCCAACTCGGAGTGAAAATAAACCTTTGCTTATTGATACACTTTAATATATTTTTGTTCTCTTGTAGACAATTTGAAAGGATGCCAACATAATTTTGGCATCCTTTCAGTGTTTGTGAGCTTTTATATTATTTTAGTTAAATCGCTGAGCAATCATATCATAAATATAACGTGCTTGGTCGTATTCTGGCTGTAATGTAAAGGCTTGTTTTAGGTGGTACATAGCATCTTCTGTTTGTTCAGTTGATACCGCATATAGTACACCTAAATTATAATGTGCATCTGCGTTATTCCAGTCCTGTTCGATCAAATAGTCTAATTCCTTTTTACCTTCTTCGAACATTTCTAGCGCACATAGCACGATGGCATATGCTAGACGAATTTGTGCGTCTTCTGGTGCAAGCTCTGTAGCTCGTTGTAAATATGGCAGTGCAAGCTTCGGATTTTCCATTCGCTCAAAACATTTGCCCATCATATAATACACATCTGCGCCTTCAATTTTATGTTTTAGTGCTTGCTCATAAAGCTTTGCTGCTTCCGCATATCGTTCTGCATTATAATATAAATTTGCTAAACCATAATAAGCAGTTGCCGCCGTTTCATCAACTGTGATTGCTTTTTGAAAAAAACGCTCTGCACGTTCAGTATCCTCTAAGACCGCTAAAAGATTTCCGAAGTTCACATAACCAATTGGGTTTTCAGGCTCTGCTTCAATTGCTTGTGTGAAAAGTTGTGCAGCATCCTCGTAGCGCTTTTCTTGAAACGCTTGAATGCCCTGCTTGTTAAAATCCATTGTTTTTCCTCATCTCTATGTAGCGAAAGACTGCCTAAACTCTATACGCTTTAGGAAAGAGTATGAGCAATCTTTTCGCAAATCAACCTACATATGTTAGTTTTTCATTATTTTTAAAGACTTCGTCGATTGTACCGCCACCTAAACATTCTTCACCGTCGTATAGTACCACAGCTTGTCCAGGTGTAATCGCACGTACTGGCTCAGCAAACGTAATATGTGTACGTCCATCCTCTAAAATTTCCACTTCTACTGGTGTATCTGTTTGACGATAACGGAATTTTGCTGTGCATGAAAATTTCCCGGGCAATTTTTTTGTCGAAGTATAGCTCATTTTCACAGCAGTCAGTGAAGTTGAAAATAGCGAATCATTATTGAAGCCTTGTCCAACTAGTAACACATTACGCTCTAAATCTTTCCCTAACACGAACCAAGGTTCACCGTCGCCACCAATTCCAAGACCATGACGTTGACCAAGGGTATAGTACATTAATCCGTCATGTTGACCCATTACAACACCATCCATTGTCTCCATCTTACCAGGTTGCGCCGGTAAATATTGACTTAAAAATTCTTTGAAATTACGCTCTCCAATAAAGCAAATTCCTGTTGAATCTTTTTTCTTCGCTGTTGCTAACCCAGCTTCCTCCGCAATTTTACGGACTTCTTTTTTCTCAATATGTCCAATTGGGAACATTACATGCGACAATTGTTCCTGTGATAATTGGTTTAAGAAATAAGTTTGATCTTTATTATTGTCAATGCCTCGAAGCATTTTAACTTCGCCATCGCTACTACGATCAACTCGAGCATAGTGACCTGTCGCTAAATAATCAGCTCCAAGATCCATCGCATGCTCTAAAAACGCTTTAAATTTAATTTCCTTATTACACATAACATCAGGATTTGGCGTACGTCCTGCTTTATACTCTTCTAAAAAGTATGTGAAAACCTTATCCCAATATTGCTTTTCAAAATTCACTGCATAGTATGGAATCCCGATTTGATTACATACTTTAATCACATCATCATAGTCTTCTGTAGCTGTACAAACGCCATTTTCGTCTGTATCATCCCAGTTTTTCATAAATATCCCGATTACTTCATATCCTTGTTGTTTTAGCAAATATGCAGCAACCGAAGAATCTACCCCACCCGACATGCCGACTACAACACGAATTTGTGAGGGGTCACGTGTTTCTTTCATATTGGTCACCTTTTCTTTTATTCAAATTCCATTAAATGTATATTTTTAACAATTATTTTTTTGCCAGTCTTTTTACAATCGCCGCTGTTTTTTCAGCTGCATGTTGTACATCATCTTCTGTTAAACCTTGACCGAAGCTAAAGCGGATCGAGTTACGTAATTCTTCTGCCTCTTGTCCAAACATCGCAACTAAAACGTGTGATGGGTCAATGGAACCAGCAGTACAAGCAGAACCACTCGATACACAAATACCCGCCATATCAAGATTTACTAGGAATGACTCTACTTCCATACAAGAAAAACTTACATTTAAAACGTGTGGGAGCGTATTGTCTAAATCTCCATTCATATGAAAAGCTAGATTTTCTTTCGTGAAAACATCCAGCATAATTTGCTTAAAGCGATTGTATAGCACGCGCTTTTCTTCTCGCAACTCATTTGCAATTTGCACTGCAGTCGCAAAACCAATCACTGCAGGAACATTTTCAGTACCTGCACGACGTTTTTTCTCGTGTGCTCCCCCTAATGCATAACTAGTGAATGGTGTTCCTGTTTTTTGGTATAGGAAACCAATACCTTTAGGGCCATTAATCTTATGTGCTGAAACACTTAGTAAATCAACATGTAGATCAGTAACATTAATTGACTCTAAACCATATGCCTGAACAGCATCTGTATGGAAAATAGCCTTATGTTCACGTAACAAGTCACCAATTTCAGCAATCGGTTGAATCGAACCAACTTCATTATTGCCGTACATAATCGTTACTAAAATTGTATCCTCTCTTAATGCATTTCGCACATCTTCTACAGAAACACGTCCATTCCCATCAACTGGCAAATATGTCACATCAAAGCCATCTCGCTCAAGCTTTTCACAAGTATGTAACACCGCGTGATGTTCAATTTGTGTGGTAATGATATGCTTCCCTTCAGCAGCCCGTGCATAAACAGTGCCAAAAATAGCCGTATTATCCGCCTCTGTTCCACCACTTGTTATAATAATTTCTCCAGGTTCAGCACCAATTGATTGGGCAAGTATTTCACGTGCATTATCTAAATATTTACGTGCCTCTCGACCTATCCCATGAATACTTGATGCATTCCCATAAACCTGTTGCATTGCTGTAGTCATAGCGTCTATTACTTTGTCATTCATTGGTGATGACGCTGCATGATCGAGATAAATATATGAATTCATGTTGAAAACTCCTTTGTACGAAAAGCGCTAAAGACTCATCTCCCTTCCTCAGGATAGAGAGATGTGCTTTAGCCTAATTTTAAATATAGAACATATAGCCTTCCGCTACATTTTCCTCAGTATATTGAGCTAAATCCTCAATCGTCGTTGTATCTAATACATTTTTCACAGCATCACGAATACGGAGCCATAACTCTCGCTGAGGTGCCTCTTCATTTTCAATACCTTCTACAGGTTGAATTGGACCCTCTAACACGCTAATAACATTAGCTGCTGAAATTTCACTTGGTGGATTTGCTAGCATATACCCACCATATGCACCGCGTACACTTTTCACTAAGCCTGAATTACGTAATGGTGACACTAACTGCTCTAAGTATGCCTCAGAAAGATCCTTTTCAGCAGCAATTTTGCGTAGCGGAATAGGTCCTTCTCCATAATGCTTTGCTAATTCAATCATAATCGTTAGACCATAACGGCCCTTTGTAGAAATTTTCATTTTATCACCCTCAAATAGTCTAGTCAAAAATACTACCAACAGTATATCATAATCTCCTCTCGAAGAACTCGGAAATACTCTCGGAAGGTTATGATATACTATTAATTGCGCTTTAGTATAGTTAGGCAAAATATTGTGTAACGCTTCATTCTAAGCACAAAAAATCATTGAAAACAGTTGAAAGGGGGAATTTTTAATGCATAATGAACCACTCGCTTTTCGCATGCGTCCTTTAACCCTTGATGAAATTGTAGGACACCAAGATTTTATCGGTCCTAACACCGCTCTTTATAAAATGATTCAAAATGAACATGTTCCATCCATGCTGCTATACGGTGAGCCAGGTATCGGCAAAACGTCAATAGCGAATGCCATATCAGGAAGCTCGAAGCTCCCCTTTTTCGCACTTAATGCTACTCGTGCTGGTAAAAAGGACGTCGAGGATATTGTACAGGAAGCTAGAATCTCAGGAAAAGTCCTTCTTTTTTTGGATGAGATTCATCGTTTTAATAAATTACAGCAGGATGCTTTGTTGCCACATGTTGAAAACGGCTCCATCGTGTTAATTGGAGCTACAACGGAAAATCCGTACCATGATGTCAATCCCGCTATCCGCTCACGTTGTGGAGAAATATATCAACTAAAACGTTTAACGAAAGAAAATATAATCGAGCTTATAAAAAAAGCACTTTCTGATGAAAGGCGCGGGCTTGGTAAATATCACTTTGTATTAACAGATCATCAAATTAATCAAATTGCTGAAGCAGCTAATGGTGACGCACGGAAGGCATTAACTTTGCTTGAATCAATTTATTATGCTAGTGATGAAGTAGACGGTCAAACAATCGCTGCTGATCATATCATTGAGCATCTTGTAGGCAGAATTGGCGTTTATGGTGATAAAAAAGGATCCAATTTTTATAATTTGCTATCTGCATTACAAAAATCAGTTCGTGGAAGTGATACGAATGCAGCAATGTATTATTTAGCTCATTTATTGGAAACAGGTGATTTAGTAGCTGTTAGTCGACGCTTACTTGTCATGGCTTATGAAGATATAGGCCTTGCCAACCCTGAAGTAGGACCGCATATGCTTGCGGCTGTGCAAGCGGCAGAGCGTTTAGGGCTACCAGAGGCGCGTATTCCGCTTGCAAGTGCTGTTATTGAAATGTGCCTTGCATCCAAATCTAATTCTGCAATTGGTGCGATTGATGCCGCCATTGCCAGCATTCATGCGGGAAAAACAGGCGATATTCCACATCATCTACGCGATGCTCACTATGAAGGGGCAAAAGATTTAGGTCATGTAGGCTATCAATATCCCCACAATAGCCCTATCGGAACATTTGGTGGATGGGTAGACCAGCAATATTTACCGGATGAGCTTGTAGGCACAGAATATTATAAACCTGTTATTGCGGGTGAAGAAAAACGAATGGCAGGAATCTATGAAAAGCTTAAATCTTTTCATAAGGATAAAAAGTAATAAGGTTACTGAAAAACATATAATAATGTTTTTCATGAAAATAGGGCACTTCAATCGCACTTCAATTTTAACAAGAAGCGCCTTATTTTTTTATCTTATTACTTTCTCTAAAAAAACAGGACAGACTGCTAAACAATCATCCTGTAAAGATTGCCTTATTTGTTGTATAGCGTGTTTTGTAAAATTGGTTAAATGCATCTTCTACATTTTTCATCGATGGCAGTCTCGTCGTTTCTTTCTCCTCTTTGTCCTTTTCGATATCATGTAAATAATGAAGAAAATTGTAGGTTTGATAAAGTAGACTAGCAAATTCCTGGGTGTTCTCCCGTACTTCAGAACGTATTGCTTTTACAGCAATTGCTTGACCAATTGATTGCTCCCTTGATGGAGAGGATTGATCATCTATATTATCATCAGTTGTTCTATATAATAATTTTAATGACTCATAAACTTCCTTGTTATCACTAAAACGTTCCTTTATCCACCGTAAGACAAATTGTAATAGGACAATGGCATAAATAAGTGACAAACACTCATCTCCAAAAGATTTTTTCGACAAACGTTTAAAGGAATCGTCTTGTGTCACAAGTTCGAATATGATTAAACGAATTGGATACAGGAGCGCATGTCCACTGTTGATATATAATTTTTCTCGATCTTTATACATAGCGAACCAGAAATCCCTTACTAATGAGATAGATTTTCTTGTCGAGAGGGCTAATTGGCATTGGGTAAGCTCATGTTCAGGTGTTTCTTGTATTAACTGTCGAAATAGAAGTTCCCCATCCTCACTTACTAATAAGAGCGGTTTTTCTAATTTCGCCAAATCGATTTCGATACCGTTTACTAACATTGAACGGCCCCTTTCCTATAAATTCATACAGCATGGAATAAACCTTCATCACCACCATAACGTATGGTTAATTTCCGTTACTATTGATACTGAGCCATAAAGCTTGCAAATAGATTTGCAATTTTTAACTATATTTCGACAAAAATTTATAAATACCTTTTAAGAAAAAAGTCCTTTTTTTATTTTCGCACAACAAAATTTTAACACTACAATAACGGACTTCACGGTCTTCTCACTATAATCTATTAACATTCACAAAAAAATCTGCAATACTTTAAGAACTTGAAACCCAATCACCCTCACAAAGCAGAGTACTGTAAGGATTGGTGGATCAACCTCAAAAAGTAAGCAGATTCTAGTTGTTATATTATTTTAAAAAAATGATTCAATCACTCTTAAATTATTTCGTCATTTCATTATCAACAAATACTTTAAATTGTTGTAAGCATTGTTTGATTGAACCTTTTTGTTCAAGCACCGCATTTCGTAATGATGATGTTTTCTCTTCATCCCCTACTACTTCACGATAAAGTGCAAAAATTGCTACTAATAATTGTTCATTCTCTTCCTGGTCAATGCTAGGTAAAGAATAGGCAGCAATCGTTAATAATTGCTCAACTTTTTCGGGTGTTTTTTGTAACTCATTGGTTGAATAATACGTTGATGCCGCTAAAAAGTAACACAGCTTTGCACAGCAATCTATAAACAAATGCCAATATGTATTGGCACTTGGTAATTCACCCGCTCTATTGTCTAAATACTCTTTATAAAATGTTGTAGCTTGTGTATATAAAGGATTTAGTTCTCTCATAGCCTTTGGATAATTATTAGATGTATCCAAATAGTCAAATACAATATCATTCATTTTCTCTTGAAGTTTTACAATGTCTAAATGATCACGAATTACTTGAATTTCCATTTTCCCACTCTCCCATGTTGTCATTTGTTTTCTAAACGTCATTCCTACTCCCCTAGGCAGTCCTGCACATCCAAACAAACTTTTTTATTATCTATTGGAATTATTAAAATTATAGCAATAAACCAAATAGAGAAGTGGGTACATGAAAAAAATAAGGCAATTTAGTGAATTAATAGCATTTTTAGCACCTTATGCGAACAATTTTGGTAGAATTATATTCTTTGTACATAATCAGCAAATAAAGATTGCTCTTTCGTTCGATCAACTATTTCTATAATACTTCCTTGAGCATATTTTTTTATTCTTTTTTGTGGCATATAAAAATAGGCAGTATTTGTAATTAACCACTCGCTAAGCGTTAATTCATTACCTGGCTGTTGATTTGTCAATATACGTTTATGTCGAAGTATATCCGCCATTTTATAAAAACCATCTGATAGCTCGTAGGCCGAAACATCAAAATTAAAAATAGGGCTAACAACTTGTCCAACATCAAAAATGTGAATTGTTTGCCCTTCTTCATCAATAGCTAATTCTACTGTACTAATTTCATCGAATAGATTTAAGCCTCTATATTCCATTTGATAGATTTGCCCCATAATAAAACGCCTCCTTTTGTAGGTTCTACAGCAAATGTTGGAGGAGTCGTAATATAAAGCCGTCCAAACATCTCAAATTGTATAGATACCCTAGCAAATATCGTAGATCCCTTTTTTTACAACGCTCCTATTGTAGCATAGAAAAAGCAGCTGTCTTCAATTGAGACAGCTACTTCCATAAAATGGCCCATCACCATTACTAAGGGTGATTTCGTTCCACTTTTATTTTATCGAGAAATTATTTGAGTTTATCGATAGATATTGTTAATTTATCGATGAAAGTTTTGAATTTATCGACTAACTTTTTATATTTATCGACATAACAGATTTTTCGAGGTTGTATTAACCTTGTACACGTGTAATTTTTACATCTTTTAAGATTGTATTCACTACCCAGCTGGCAGCGATTAAGCCTGCCACTGAGGGAACAAAGGCATTGGAAGATGGAGGCATTTTTGCTTTACGGATAGCTGCATCCGGTTTTCCGACATGCTCTACAACATCTGGACGAACAACAATAGGACTCTCATCTGAGAACACAACCGTTACTCCTTTATGAATACCATCCTTACGTAATTTTGTACGGATTACTTTAGCCAATGGGTCCGTATGCGTTTTAGAAATATCTGCAATTTTGAACCGTGTTGGATCCATTTTATTGGCTGCACCCATGCTAGATATCATTGGAATTTTACGCTTTAAACATTCCTTCATAATATGAATTTTATACATCACTGTATCACTTGCATCAATGACATAATCTATGCCTTGCGCGAAAAATTCCTCATATGTTTCCTCTGTGTAAAACATATGCATATCGATTACTTCACATTCTGGATTAATATCAGCAATACGCTCTTTCATGACACCTGACTTAGATTGTCCGACCGTTGAAAGATAGGCAACTAATTGACGATTCACATTCGTAATATCAACATTATCCTTATCTACCAAAATAATGCGGCCAATACCACTTCGCGCACATGCCTCAGCTGCAAATGAACCTACACCGCCTACACCAAGAATGGCTACCGTTGTATTTTTTAATTTTTCGAGTCCCTCTGTTCCTATTGCGAGCTCATTACGTGAAAATTGATGTAACATCCTTACACTCTCCGTCTATTGAATTTTTAGCACGCTTTAATGGGCAGTAATTTACATTGCCCGTTAAAGCCCGATTGGTGATCAGCGTTGGATAAAGCACCCAGCTAATCACTTTATTAGTAAACCTAGTTAAATACTAAGATAAAATCAAACTTATCTTACATTTTATCACGATATTCATCAAGTAAAAATTATAACTAAAAAAATTAAGTATTCCTAATCAAATACTTTTTAAGTATGTAAAGTTTGAATTGAGCCCATAAAAATCTATAAAAAATTTAGGCAATTGAATAAATCATAATCCAATTGCCTTTAGTCTCATCACTATAATTCCTGTTCATAATTTTCGGAGAAACATTCCACAAAATCTGAGCCGAGCTGAGCGTTTATTTGCTTGAAAGCTGCAATTACCGCCCCGCCGATTGGTTGTAAAACTGGTGCCATAAATTGCAATGGTATCTCGTCAGCCTGTGCGAATTGCTGTAATTTCGGTAAAAAATATGCTTCATTATTAAAAACGCCACCCACTAATACAACAGGTACTTTCCCTTCCTCCCAAGTCATATGAGCGTAACATGCTTTAATCGCCACATAATATTTCTTACTTGCATCCTCAATGATTTTAATAGCAACAGGATCACCTTTTTCTGCCACGTCAAAAACATATTTACTTAACGGTGCAATCACTGTCCGAGGATGCTCTTCTCCATATATACGCTCTATTAATTGTGGTACATTTTCTACAGAAAAATAACGTAATACTACATCTGTCAATGCTGTCGGGTCTCCTCGCCCATCATAGCTTTGAAAAATAGCCTTCAGCACTTGAACACCTAAATCATAGCCACTGCCTTCATCATCAAAAAGATAACCCCAGCCCCCAACTCTATGAAAATGTTGCTCACGATCGTAGCCCATCGTAATAGCGCCTGTCCCTGCAATTTGCACAATACCAGCCTGCCCAAGTGTGCCTGCATAAAGTGCAATTAGAGCATCATTATCAACAATCACAGGTGCTGTTTTAGGAACGTATTGACGTACTATCGATTCTACAACTTCCTCTGCCTGTAGCTCCTTAACTCCAGCCATGCCAGCAAAACAACTATCTATAGCTGCAAATACTTGCAGATTTTGTTGTTGCAAATTTTGTAGTATATCATGAATTGTTGACTTAAAAAATTGAATACCCATAGCTGTTGGGTTACTGCGAGTCGTTACTACTTTAGCATAAACATTGCCCAGTTCATCACAAATCACTGCTGACGTTTTCGTTCCCCCACCGTCAATCGCTAATACATACATATCTTTACTCCTTTCATCTAGATTTTGCCTTAGCTTGGCTGTCGCTATAGCAATCACTTGGAGCTGCCGCTTCGCTTTCGCTCAGAAAATATCTGCTTACTAAAGATAAAAAGGGATTAAGCACTATCTACTAATGGCTTAATCCCTTCTTCTGTAATCATTTCGTAAAGCCAAATGATGCCCAAGGCTGAATATGTGCTAATAAAAATTGCTCTTCTACTACTACTCTTGCCACAACATTTGTTGATCCGGCATTCGGCATCTCCTTTAAAACAATTTGGAGCTCACCTTTATAACGTACATCTAAATTATTATCGATTGTCACATCGCCCAATGTTAATGGGTGGCTATCATGTACAGGGAAGTCACCATTTTTATATTTAACACGAGATTGCGTACTACGGATCACATAATCCGAAACATCGCCACGATTAAAATGTGGCTCCTTAAAAAGGATGGCTTCTTCTAAAATAGACGTTTCAATAGACTGCTCAACTTTCAGCTCTAGCTTATGGCGATTTAATTGACCTAACGCACGTATTTCTTCCTCAGAAGCATACATATTGCCGATAATGCAATCATCTATTAAACCAGTGTGCCATAAATCCTTTGCTTGCACAGTAATTGGCAGATGACGATGCTCTTCTAATGTAGGTAATCCATGCTCGGTTTCTTCCCAAGGTCCGAACATAGCATGCTGTGATGAAATCATGGCTGCTGTACGAATATGATTTGCTTTAAATTGTTGAGATGTTTGTAAAAAATGTTGACGTGATAAACCTGTGAAACGTCTCGGATAAAAATTATGGCAGCCAATAATATTATCTTTATTCGGTTGATAGGATAATATATTTTCTACATATTTAGTACCGTTACTAATATTTAATTCTATTTTTAAATTACTTGCATCGAGCGACATAAACGCTTCTTCCTGACCAGAAAAGCCCATATCTAAGCGCAATGCCGCTAAATGATAATGCTCCTTAAAGTAACCGATATCTTTATACGTTAAGTCTAAATCTTCAAAAACAGCTGGGGCAATATCAGCTGAAATTTCAAAGTCAAGCTGCTGCGCAAATTTATTGATTTGTTGTAATTTTTGTCGTTCCTGATCATTATTTAATGACATAAGACATGTAAATATTCGATCAAAACCATTGTCATGAGCGAGCTGAACATATCGCTTCATATCGTCTAGTGTACTATGCTGAGGATATAGTGAAATCCCTAATCTTTTCAATTTAAATACCTCCGTTAGCTCACAATTACACTTCTACTTTTTGACTCTCTAATTTTGTAACATGCTGATCTTTTTGAGACTCTGCTTCAGCAGCCCGTAGTTCATTCTGCTTTGCCATGCGGTTTGCCATTGATAAGAATGGTAGGTAAATACATATCGCAACTACGATTAAGACGATACTGAGCACAGCACCACGCCATGATTGCGTTACCAAGAGACCATTAAGTATTGGAGGCGTATTCCATGGAACTGCAATCGTTGCTGCAGGTACTAATCCCCATTTCGTTGCAAAAAAGGCGATTGTGACATTAACCATTGGCGTTAAGATAAAAGGCATAAATAAAATCGGATTAAGCACAATTGGTAAACCGAACAGTAACGGTTCATTAATGTTAAATAGTCCTGGCGCTGCTGATAGCTTACCGACCGTATTATACTGCTTATTCTTTCTTGCAATGATGAATATAGCAATAATTAAGGCAATTGTTGTACCTGAACCACCCATATTGATAAAAGCATCAAAGAATGGTTTATTAATGATATAAGGCGCAGCTTTTCCAGCTGAAATAGCTGCAACGTTAGCATCTATTGCTTGTAAGTTAATAGATTGCATAAATGGCTCAATAATATTTGCACCATGAATACCGAAAGACCATAAGAAGGTTGGAATAAACGCTAAAATAAGACCTGCTACCCATGTATTTGTTAATCCCATAAACGGCTCTTGAATCGATGAATAAAACGTTCCAATAATATCTGGAATATTAAATCCGGCTGAAACGATTGTACGTACTAATGCTAGTAAGCCAATCGTAATAATCGCTGGTAGTAATGCAGCAAATGATTTTGAAACAGCAGCTGGCACACCAGCTGGCATTTTAATTAACAGCTTAGGGTTCCCAGATAAACGTGAGAATATTTCTGCAGAAATCAAAGCTGCAATGAGCGCAACAAATATTCCTCCAGTACCCGTTGTTAACCCTGTTAAACCACCTTCTCCAAACGTGCCAAATGTCATATAACTCGCAAGACCTATAACACCACCAGATAACGCATCCTTGTCATAGCTTTTTGTCAAATGGTAGGCTACGGAAAAGGCTAATAACAGAGAGATGATTCCAAATGTCGCTCCCCAAACATTGCCGCCCCACTGTGTCCAAGTTTCATGCTTCCAGATGGCATCGAGCGCATTTTGATAGAATTTGATAGGCAAAGTATTAACAAGAATCGCAAGTGACCCAACAATTGTCAATGGCATGATTGTAATAAATCCATCTCGAATGGCAACTAAATGACGCTGATTCCCTACTCTAGCTGCGACTGGCACAAATTTTTCTTCTAAAAAACGGAACATTTCACACACTCCCTTTACTTTTTATTGTGACATCAAGGCTTGATGCTATTCCCCTTTGATTCGTTCATACAACTCAATCATTTCAGTTGCTAAATCACGAAACGTAATGGCATTCATTAAATGATCCTGCGCGTGAATTAACAGCATTGACACTTCTACTTTTTCTCCCCTTGCTTCTTGTGAAAGTAGAGCCGTCTGAGAATGATGCGCTTCAATCAATGCATCGTTAGCTAACTGTATTTTTTCCTTCGCTTCCTGAATCTGACCATTTTTCGCTAGCTGGATAGCCTCCATACATTCACTTCTCGTATTACCACTGTGCACAATCAGTCCCATAATAGATTCCATCAAAACTGTTTCTTCCATTGTCGCTGCCCCCTTAACCAATCAACTGTAACGCTTGCTTTAAAACATTTTCGCCATTCATCATGCCGTAATCCGCCATGTTAATGACTTCAATCGGAAAATTCATTGCCTTGTATTTTTTTTCATATGTCCCTTTTAAGTAACGGACTTGAGGACCCAATAGCATCACATCCGCCATTTTAGTAGCTAATACTTTGTCAACCTCACCTTCAGCAATCGCATAAATATCTGCCTCAATGTTTTGATCTTGTGCGGCTTTTTGCATCTTTGACACTAGCAAACTAGTACTCATTCCCGCTACGCACACTAGCATAATGTTTTTCATAAAAACACTCCTTTTCATGATTAAGTTCGTCTTTTTAACTTTTATTTTTATGATTTTTCAACTATGAAATCGCTTTCTTATGATGAGAATAGCATCAATTGGTATATACCACAATATACTTTTTACACCATTTCCTCCCTTGTGGAGAGACTTTAAAAATTGGGCTATAACTCTGTTACAGACTACAGAATGGATTCACCTAACTGGTATAGTCCAGAAAAAAGTTCAAAAAAATTTAATTTTTCAGAATCAACTACATTCATATCCACTTTTCACCACATGACACGACATCGATACATCAATTATACTTCGGCATAATTGCGTCTCGAGGCTTTTGGCCAACAAATGTTTTTTGCGCAAAAGCGTAGTGTTAGCGTAGCGTAGTAGCACGATGTTGGTCACCCTTGTTGCTGTCGCTACGCTTTCAGCACAAAAGACATATGTTACTGACGCTTAACTTTCGCTACAAAAACATTTGCTGAAAGAAGTTAAAAGTATTCATAGAATGCTGGTTTATTAGAGGGTAACGCTTGCTGCCATCGATCTATAATGTCATCAGCCATTTCTTCATTTGCATACAAGGCAGCATCCTTTACAGAAAGATAGCCTACCATCATCGCTGAAAAAAGATTGATTGGTAATGTTAACATATGCACATTTGGGATAGAATTTGTCTCAATTATCGAGACATCTCCACTTTTATTTATTTTATATGCGTGCTCATTCCAACTACAAAATGGATCTTCAATTTGAATATATAACGGCTCCTGAATATCGCCCCACGGATAATGTTGCATGAACATCAAAGCATCTACTATTCTTACCATCACATCTTGAACGACTTCCTTTTTAAACTGTGGTTCTTTAAAATAAAAGCCAAATTGATGATCGTTAGAAGTAACTCCTTTAATGTTACTTACACTCGCAGCATGAGACGTGATAAAACGCCAAATCGCTTGTTCTGCTGGTAAATCTTCAGCTATAAAATCATGAATCTCAAACGTTCCATCCTGAATGATATAGCGAATATAACCCGCAATTTTATCTTCCTTAAAATATGCCGCAAAATGACTATCAGGCATCCTTCTTTCTATCCTTTTCCACCAAGCATCATCTCGCAGCATACTCCCATTACTAAAAATCGATTGTGCATTATGAAAATCCTTAATTGCCTGAAAAAGATAATGATCTGGCCATTCAAAGCTCATACGTTTTACTACGTCCAGCTGCTTTCCGAAAGAAGGAAACAGCAATTGCGGAATGGTATAACATAACTTCTCAAAAAATAATTCCCAGCCAAAGTAACGATAAAAGGATACGGAGAATGGTGCTAACACAGAAGTGCTCTGCCCATTTTCTCGCATTTTCTTCAGTGCCTCGGTCATAAGCTTTTTGATAATACCTTGTTGCCGATATTCAGGATATGTTGCAACAAAGCTAATTCCACCCATCTTGTAATTTTCACCATGAATTGTCATATTAAGTGGCAATATTAATAGCTGTCCAACTACTTTATGTTCATCGTAAGCACCTAATGTTGTGCTATGCTCAATCCAATAGTGAAAATCATCGCGTCGCGCACCCGTATACTTATTAGGAAAACAATAATCTCTTAATTGATGTACCTGTAAATAATCTTTTGGAGGGATTATTTTTATTTCCATACGCTAGAGCACCCCTTTCAGGTACTGAATATTCGTACAATTCAAGATAAACTTAATAGATTATTTTTCACATATTCCTCGACTTCTGAGGCCGTGGATAATAGTAAGATGCGCTCATTATGTGGTGTTAGCTGTTGTTTAGAAAGCTTAGCGAGATGTGCACGAGTCTTTAAAATAGAGGAAGCACTCATGGAAAACTCATTTAATCCAAATCCCAGTAAAATCGGTAACGCTATTTCATCTGCAGCCATTTCACCACACATACCTACCCATTTTCCATGATGCTGTGCTGCATCAATGACATTTTTTATAAGTCTTAAAACAGCAGGATGATACGGTTGATATAAATAAGAAACATTTTCGTTCATGCGATCCGCTGCTAACGTGTATTGGATTAAATCATTTGTACCAATTGAGAAAAAATCTACTTCCTTTGCAAATACATCTGCAATGATCGCTGCCGACGGAATTTCAATCATCATCCCCACTTCTAGTGTTTCAGATATAAGATATCCATCACTCTTCAAACTTTGTTTTTCTTCAAGCAATATTGCCTTCGCCATTTTAAATTCATCCAATGTAGCAATCATCGGAAACATAATTTTTAAATTGCCGTAAGCGCTTGATTTTAGTAATGCGCGAATCTGTACACGAAACATTTCTTGTTGGGTTAAACTAATTCGAATTGCTCGATAGCCAAGAAAAGGGTTCATCTCTTCAGCAAGTTTTAAATATGGTAGATTTTTATCGCCACCAATATCTAATGTCCGAACAATCGTTGGCTTGCCTTGCATTTTCTCAAGTACGCTTTTATATGCTTGAAACTGCTCCTCCTCAGTTGGTAGCTCCTGTCGTTCCATATATAAAAACTCTGTACGAAACAAGCCAATACCATCTCCACCAGCATTAATGACCATATCCGCATCTTCAGGGTTTCCTATATTCCCTGCAATTTCTACTGAAAATCCATCCGCACTCAAACTTGGTAATGAACGATATCGAAGAAGTTCTTCCTTCTCTTCATTGTGTAAACGTTGTTGCTGCAAATAAAAGCTAGTTATTTCCGATGAAGCGTTGACAAAAATCTTGCCATTTGTCCCATCTAAAACAATTGATGCTCCATGTTGAATACCTTCCGTGGCATTTTTCGTCCCAACTACTGCTGGAATCTCTAACGTTCTTGCGAGAATAGCAGAATGAGATGTTTTGCCACCAATATCCGTTATAAACCCTTTTACATACGTTGTATCTAACATCGCAGTCATGGACGGTGTTAAGTCTTTAGCAACGATAATAACTTCAGAGGTTAAACGATTCATATCCACCATTTCAACCCCTAATAAATGGGCTAATACCCGTTTAGATACATCTCGAATATCTGCGACTCGCTCCTGCATATAGACATTATCTAGCCCTTCAAACATTGCAATGAACATATTCGATACTTTATCTAATGCAAATTCAGCATTCACCCCAGATTGAATTTTCGCTTCAATAGACGTAAGCATTTCAGGATCCTCTAGCACTAATAGATGTGCCTCGAAAATAGCCGCCTTTTCAGCACCAAATTTCTCCTGAGCTATTTCATGAATTTCTTGAAGTTCCGCTTTCGTTTTAACAATAGCCGCCTTGAACCTTTCTAGTTCAGCATGTACATCAGTAATCTTAACTTCTTCAAAAGTTAGATCTGGTTCCTTTAAACAATACGCATTTGCAAAGGCGATGCCTCGAGAAACAGCAATTCCTTGTATTTCTAACATTCCTCACCAATTCCTTTTGAAACCATAACTTCTGTTATTGTTTCAAAAAGCTTCTCGGCATCAGATCCCTCTGCTGAAATTTCTACAATGCTTCCAGGTGCTACCCCTTGTGACATAACGCCCATAATTGATTTTAAATTGACCGATTTCTCTTTATACGTTAACTGAACGTCACACTCAAACGGTGTTACAGCCGTTACAAGTAATGCTGCCGGTCTAGCATGTAGTCCCTCTGGCGCTGTTATTTTATACATTTTCTTCATCGATATCCCTCCGCATGTCATTTAAAGTTAATACGATGTTGATAATTGGTAATCATAGCCTCATTATGAGACAAATCAGAGTCAACATTATTACTTTTAAAAACTGGTAATATTTCGTCAGATAAAGCCATGTTCTCAATGATTTCACTGAATAATGCATTTAAAATAAATGAGCCAATCACTGTAGAGGATGGTGCATACTGTATTTCATGGTGATGCAGCAAACCATCTCCTATTGGTATATGCGTATCGATCACTACATCTACTACATCCTCTAATCGCTGTCCACTTTGATGACGGGTCGGTTGTTCGCAATAAGCAAGAGATTGCAAAGACATGACCAACACTCCTGTTTCTTTCGCTAAAAAGGCCACATCTAACGGTGCTTGATTTCTTCCGGATGTAGAAATAACAATGCAAATATCATTTTCATGAAAATCAAAATGATATTTATACCGTTCAATGATAGTCGGGTCCTTCTCGTTTTTAGATGATGTCATTGCTCCTGCATGTAAAGTTAAAGGTTCAATAATGATAGGACGAACAGGTACAAGTCCTCCCGCACGATAAAATGCGTCCTGTGCTAAAAGATGAGAATGTCCACAACCAAATAATTGGACAATTCCTCCGCATTGAAGCCTTTGGACAATTAATTGTGCGGCCTCTTTTATTTGGGCATATTCTTGCTCTCTCACGACCTGCATTAACTTTTGAATTTCTAAAAAATATGCATCCATAGGATCACCTTTTAATTTCACTAATGAATTTGTATCGATCAGCTCGATAAGTACTTCGCACAAGCTCGAACGGAACTCCATCAGATAAATAACTTGTACGTTTAATAATTAACACAGGCGCAGTATGATTAATTTGCAAAAATTTACTATCTTCTTTTGGAACAATAGCTGCCTCCATTTGCTGAATAGCATTTCCAATTTTTTGATGGAATTTTGCTTCGATTAACGCATACAATGACCCCATTATTTTCTTTTCATCTAATTCTGGATATACTTTCACGGGAATATACGTTCTTTCGATTGCCATTGGCTTGGAATCTGCACTACGGATTCGAACAACGAAGAATACCTCTTCGCTCGGCTCTATCATTAAATCTCTAGCAATATCAATTGGTGGTACGATTTTTTCAAAGCGTAAAACTTTACTGCTTGGTTCCATTCCTCTAGCCCGCATATCCTCTGTGAAACTTGTTAATCCTTTTAGCGGTTGTTCTAATTTTGGATTAGCGACATATGTACCTTTCCCTTTTTCACGATACAGTAAACCGCTATTGACTAAATTTGTGATTGATTGACGAACAGTCATTCTACTAACATCAAACTGCGTAGAAAGCTCTCGTTCTGAAGGTATATTTTCTCCAATTCTGTATTCTTCTATATAAATACGTTGTTTAATGATCTCTTCTATTTGTATATAGATAGGTATATGAGAATTTTTATCTAACAAGTGTTGCACCATCCTTATCGCCTCTTTACTTTCACTTCTCAAATACAACTTTACCCCGACAAATAGTTTTTTGTACATTTAAATGTTCATCTAGTAATACAAAATCTGCATCATATCCTTCTGCAATACGACCTTTAGTTGCAAGCTGTAATTGTTTAGCAGCATTCGTAGAGGACATTGCGACAATTTCCTGCAATGAGCAATCGGTAACTGCTTTCATATTTTTTACTGCCTGCTCCATCGTTAGCACACTACCCGCTAAAGCCCCATTAGATAAATGAGCCCCATCCTTAGAAACATGAACGGTTTGACCACCTAAATCATAATTACCATAATGTAAGCCTTTTGCCCGCATCGCATCTGTAATTAAGATAATACCATTCGCTCCTTTTATTCGATATGCTAGCTTTACAGCTTGAGGATGGCTATGCACGAAATCAGCTATAATTTCAGTCTTCACCTGATCTTCTAAAAGCACTGCACCAACGACACCTGGTTGGCGATGATGGAAAGGGCGCATTTGGTTATATAAATGTGTAGCCTGCCTTACTCCCAATGCTATTGCCTTATCCACTTCCTCAATTGATGCGTCAGAATGGCCAATGGAAGCAATAACATTTAAATCTTTTAGCGCTTCAATAAACGTAAAGCCTCCCTCTACCTCAGGTGCAATTGTGACTTGTTTAATGCGTTGCTTACTTATGTTCTGCCAGGATGTAAATTGCTCAGCAGACGGTAAAATAATGTATTCTATTGGCTGAGCACCTGCCCGTTTTTTCGATACATATGGCCCCTCTACATGTATCCCTAATAAGCTTGCCTCATCATCATTATTTTCAAATTGAGCAACGTTGGATAAAGCGCTTTCAATTGCTTCTATAGATTGCGTCATTGTAGTAGCAAGGAAGCCCGTAACGCCTTCTTGTACTAAAGAACGCGCCATTTGATGTAATGCTAATTGTGTAGCATCCATCACATCATGCCCAGCAGAGCCATGTATGTGCATATCAATATAGCCAGGTAGTAGTAGCCAATTTTTATTTTTGCCATCTATATAGCATTCGGCCTGATCAGATAGGTTATGACTTATTTTAATAATCCTACCATTATCAATGAATAAGTCACCCTTAATCGGTGCCTCATCATGATTGACTATCGTAACATTGGAAATTAAAAGTGTATTCTTCAATAGATCACCCCCTAATCATTTTTTGAGGAGCTTTGCTGAAGTTAACAAGCTATCATTTAATTTGGTATAGTTGTCTATACCAATTATATGACACTTTTACAAAAATAAAAAGTATTTTTTATATTTTCTAATTTTTTCACTAAATCATCATCACGTGGGGTTGATCTCCGTTCCGGCTGGGCACTTTGCCGCTGACGCTTCGCTTTCGCGCAGAGCATAGCTTCCTGGGGGCGTCCAGCCTTCTTTTTAAGCCAAGAATCATCGTCATTTCTCCTCTACAAATAACTATTATAAATCTTGCTATGCAGTTGTCTTTTTGAATAACCATTTATTCGCACTAAAAAAGGAGCTAATTTTATGCTCCTCTTTGTGGTTATTTACTATGTATGACGAATCCCGATTGTGCCGTTATGCCAAGAAACATTCGTTTTGAACCCGCAATTCGCAGGGGGGTGCCTGCTTTGCAGCTTTAAACGTCCCGCTCCGCATGGGGCTTGTTTGCGACTACAAAATGAAGGCTCCCGATTCTAATGTGTTCGGTCAAAACTGTTAA
Source organism: Lysinibacillus sp. RC46 (assembly GCF_041262385.1). Classification (NCBI taxonomy): domain Bacteria; kingdom Bacillati; phylum Bacillota; class Bacilli; order Caryophanales; family Bacillaceae; genus Lysinibacillus; species Lysinibacillus sp. RC46. The sequence goes on from NZ_JBGCCF010000002.1 coordinate 57,499, forward strand.
GTAGAGCTAGCAATTAGACAAACACATCAGGATTCGTATTACAGTTATAATAACACGATATTTCTGACAATTCAAACTATTTTCTTTAAAAAAATCTTCATTCTTTCGAAAACGCAAAAAATACCTAGATTCTCAACAAATTTTGCTAGAGAATCCAGGTATTTAGGAGTATTAATTATCTTTTAAATGTTTTAATTGCTAAATTTAACTCATTCAATTGTTCTAGAGAAACTTCACTTGGTGCATTCGTTAATAAGCAGCTTGCACTTGCTGTTTTCGGGAATGCAATTGTGTCACGTAAGTTAGTGCGGCCTGCAAGTAGCATTACGAAGCGGTCAAGACCAAATGCAAGACCTCCATGTGGTGGTACTCCGTATTCAAATGCTTCTAATAAGTAGCCAAATTGAGCTCTTGCTTCTTCTTCTGTGAAACCAAGTAAATTAAACATTTTTTCTTGTAATTCACGTTCATAAATACGTAGCGAACCTCCACCAAGCTCATATCCGTTTAATACGATATCGTATGCTTGCGCGCGGACAGCTGAAGGATCAGTTTCCATTAACGGAATATCTTCGTCAAATGGACTTGTGAATGGATGGTGCGCTGCATAATAGCGACCGTCTTCTTCAGAGTACTCTAATAATGGCCAATCTGTGATCCATAGGAATGCAAATTCTGATTCGTCGATTAAGCCCAAATCTTGACCTAATTTCGTACGAAGTGCACCTAAAGATGCTGCTACAACAGACGCTTTATCAGCAACGAATACTAAAATATCGCCCACTTCAGCTTTCATACGTTCGATTAATGAAGCTGCTAATGCTTCGTCAAAGAATTTTGCAATCGGTCCGTTTAAGCCTTCTTCCGTTACTTTTAACCAAGCCAGACCTTTTGCTCCATAAATACCAACGAATTTTGTTAGCTCGTCCATGTCTTTACGAGAGTATTTGTCTGCCGCACCTTTAATGTTGATACTCTTTACTTGCTTACCTTGTGCTACTGTATCAGCAAACACTTTGAAATTACAGCCATCAAAAATATCATTTAAAGCAACTAGCTCTAAGCCGAAACGTACATCAGGTTTATCTGAGCCGTAACGATCCATAGCTTCTTGATATTTCATACGTTGGAATGGTGCAGGGATATCAATGCCTTTTACTTCTTTCATAACTGCTTGGATTAAGCGTTCGTTCATTTCAATAATTTCTTCTTGCGTTAAAAAGCTTGTTTCAATATCAACTTGTGTAAACTCTGGTTGACGGTCAGCACGTAAGTCTTCATCACGGAAACAACGTGCGATTTGGAAGTATTTTTCGAAACCAGACACCATTAATAATTGCTTAAATAGCTGAGGTGATTGTGGTAGTGCATAAAATTCGCCTTCATGAACACGTGATGGTACTAAATAGTCACGAGCTCCTTCTGGAGATGATTTTGTTAAAATTGGCGTCTCTACTTCTAAGAAGCCTTCGTTTTGTAAGAAGTTACGAATTGTACGAGTAACGTCTGAACGCATTTTAAATGTGTCAAACATAACAGGACGACGCAGGTCAAGATAACGATATTTTAAACGCAAATCTTCAGATACATCAGTACGATCTTCGATTTGGAATGGTGTTGTTTTTGCCGTATTAATAACGACTAATTTTGTTGCTTCTACTTCAATTTTGCCGTTTGGTACATTTGGGTTGATTTGATCTTCTGCACGAAGAATAACTGTCCCCTCTACTTCAATTACGTACTCACTACGCACTTTATCGGCTAGAGCATGTGCTTCTGCAACATCAGGGCTAAACACTACCTGAGTGATTCCAGTACGGTCACGTAAATCAATGAAGATTAAACCGCCTAAGTCGCGACGACGTTGTACCCAACCTTTTAATACGACTTTTTCGCCTTTTAATACTTCTGAAAGTTCATTACTAGCATGTGTTCTTGTTGCCATTATTTAATTCCTCCAAAATTTATTTGGCTCATCTCCATAACTTTGGGTTGATTTATCCACTTGACATACGTTTTCACAAAATGTCATCCCCAACTTTCGTTGATGAACCGTTTATTTTACTTATGTAGCATACCGTTCCTACTAGTAGTGAATGGATGCCAAGGAAAATTAGCAGTTCATTAGATGAATTATCTGTCCAAATGACGTAGATATTTGAATTGGACAGATAATCCTGTATTGATCTATAAACGATTTATATTTTAACAGATTCGCTTATTGTTTTAATAGGTAGTTCACTAATTCCGAGAACGCTACTTTTTGTTGTTCACCTGATTCCATATGTTTAACAGTAGCTACTTGCTCTTCAAGTTCCGTTTCGCCTAAAACAATCGTATATTTCGCACCTAAACGGTCTGCTGATTTCATTTGAGCTTTCATTTTGCGATCTAAATAATCCATCTCTGCAGAAATGCCCTTAGCACGGAAGGTACTTGTTAATTCTACAGTTTTTAGCTTCGCTTCTTCGCCCATAGCGATCATATAAACATCGAGTCCCGATGCTGTGTCTAATTCAACACCTTCAGCTTCAAGTGCAAGCAACAGACGCTCAATACTTAATGCGAAACCAATACCTGGTACTTCTGGTCCACCAATTTCTTGCACAAGGCCATTATAGCGACCCCCACCACAAAGTGTAGTAATTGATCCAAATCCTGAAGCCGTTGACATAATTTCAAAAGTCGTATGATTGTAATAATCAAGACCTCTTACAAGATTTGGATCGACCTCATACGAAATTCCCAGTGTATCTAAGTACGTTTTAACTTGAGCGAAATATGCTGCTGACTCCTCAGTTAGGAAATCAGTTAATGCAGGTGCAGATTGCATTAATGGGTGCTCGCGGTCTACCTTACAGTCTAAAATACGTAGTGGGTTTTTTTGCAAACGATTTTGGCAGTCTGAACAAAACTCATGAATATGTGGTTCGAAATGTTGTAGCAGTGCTGTACGGTGTGTATCACGTGTATCTTTGTCACCAAGTGAGTTAATGACTAATTTTAAATCTTTTAAACCTGCTGATTCATAGACATCCATTGCTAGTGCAATAACTTCTGCATCAATGGCTGGATCAGCTGAACCAATTGCTTCTACTCCAAATTGAACAAATTGACGGTAGCGCCCTGCTTGTTGACGTTCATAACGGAACATTGGTCCTAAATATGAAAGCTTTACTGGTTGATCAGGTGCACCAAACATTTTATGCTCAACATAAGCACGAACTACACCAGCTGTATTCTCCGGACGTAATGTTAACGAACGGCCACCGCGATCTTCAAATGTATACATTTCTTTTTGAACAACATCTGTTGTTTCACCGACACCACGTGCAAATAAATCTGTTTGCTCAAAAATTGGTGTACGAATTTCATTGTAGCGATAGACACGACAGATATCACGGATAACCGCTTCTATCTTTTGCCATTTTTCTGATTGACCAGGCAAAATATCTTGTGTCCCTCGTGGCACTTTAAAACTCATAGAAAAACCTCCTTTATTAATTGCTTATGAGCAAGCTGTCTTCTGGACTTCTCTTATTTTTTGTCCACTAAAAAAGCCCTCGCCTCCTTGCGTTATGCAAGGGACGAGAGCTGTACAAGCTTCCGCGGTTCCACCCTAGTTGACGCATCAAATACATGCGTCCTCCTCCAAATCGGATAACGGCCGATTCCGTTTTTTCCTACTAAGCGTTACCTTTTCAGAAAAAAGCCTCTCAAGTGTTGTTCACAATATACATTTTTGTAGGAAAGATTTCAGCCTAGGTCTTTCCCTCTCTTCTCCAATAGAGGTATATGCTACTCGCTTGGTCATAAGCGGTTAATCATTTTTTGATTACCCTTTATGTTAGTCACAACAAAAGGCAATGTCAACTGTTTTTATTTTTTTTACAATACATTCGATAAAATAACAAATTCCATTACCTTTTTCCCACGAATTCTATTACTAAAGCATGGTAAAATAGCACAAGATAGGAGGAGTCTGATGAGGACAAAACTTTTAAATATTAGTATCATCTTCGTACTAGTGCTAATAATTGCGATTCCAAATATGAATAATATTCAAAGAGCACTAGCAGACACCAGTGATTTAAAAGTAACTGGAACGATTCTTCATTTACGTGAGGGACCTGGACTGTCTTATCCAATCATTACAACATTAGATGAGGGTGATTCGCTAACTTCTATTAGTCGTGAAGGTGACTGGATTCAAGTAAAAGCAGGCAATTACGAAGGTTGGGTAGCATCTTGGCTAACAACTTCAATAAACGATAAACAAACGGTTGATCAAACGTTGATATCACAAGTTGATCGTCTAAATATTCGTACTGAACCTGACATATCTTCAGCAGTTCTAGGACAATTATCAATAGGCAGCCAATCTAAACTTATTGAAAAAAATGGTGAATGGGCAAAAATAGATTGGAACGGACTAGTTGGGTGGGTATCTACTGACTATGTTACAATCAATGACCTACCTGAAAAAAAGGTTAAGGCTGAGGCTGATGAACCTAAAGTTGAAGTATCTACTACAAAAAAAACCAACAAAGATACAACATTTACAGTTTTAGTAGATGCACTTAATGTGCGCCAAAATCCCGACTTAAATGCTAAAAAAATAGGAACAGCTTCAAATGGACAAGCCTTTAAAGTGCTGGCTCAAGAGCATAACTGGGTAAAAATTCAATATAACGATAATAAAGCAGGTTGGGTTTATAGCTTTTATGGTACTTTTTCAAATAAAGGAAAAACGACATCAAAATCTGCTTCTTCTTCCTCAGAGCTTGAATCTGTCACAATCATTTATAATGGGACAAACCTACGGACAGATGCATCAACGACTGCTGATGTTGTTGTACGTGTAGATGCCGGTGAAACCTACCCTATTGTAGGCGCTAAAAATGACTTTTATGAAATACAAGTAGATGACAAAACTGCATTTGTGGCGAACTGGGTCGTTACTACTACTTCGTCGAGCAAAACAACTACTGCTATAAAAAAAGATAAATCTACACCACGCAAGAAAGGCACTTTAAATGGGCTAACAATTGTCGTAGATGCTGGACATGGCGGTAATGATCACGGCACTACCGGACAACGTGGAACAAATGAGAAGGAAATTACATTGAAAACAGCTTCTCTTCTAGCTTCAAAGTTGAGTGCTGCTGGAGCAAATGTTGTCATGACAAGAGAATCAGATGAATATGTTGCACTCCGTAAACGCGTCTCAATTGCGCACCAGTATGAGGCAGATGCTTTTATCAGTATTCATTATGATGCAACAGACGATAGCTCCGTTAATGGCTTCACCTCATATTATATGAACAGTAATCAACAAGGTCTTGCAGAGGCAATAAATAATGGACTTTCCAATAAAATCGATTTAAAGAATCGTGGTACCCAACAAGGAAATTATTTAGTTCTACGAGAAAATCGTCAACAAGCTGCACTCATTGAGCTAGGCTACTTAAGTAATGGTAGTGAGGAACGTGTTATTACAAACGCTAAATTCCGTGAACAAGCTACTCTCGGTATCTACCAAGGTATTTTAAAATACTTTAACGAAGATCGATAAAGTGAAACTTGTATCAGCGGAGATTATTAATAAGCTGCAAAGGAAAGTAGAATTGTACTTCCCTTGCAGCTTATTTATTTTGTTTTAAATGACTCTTTGTTATAGACGTTATAAGTTATGGTGTTTGCCTTTCAGTACTCACTGTCAAATATTATGTACACTCAAACGAAAAAAGGCCTCCAACTCACATTACATGAGTATAGAGGTCCTTTATGCGCTTATTTTTTCATTGTTGCTAGCGTAACCCATACAATCTCCTTCATACTAATGAAAAATGGCGTATGGCTAACCTCTAAAACAATATCATCAGGTAATACAGAGATTAATTTTCCTTGCTGAATATTTTTCTTAGTTTGCACTACAATTGCCTGACCAATCATCATGTTAAGAGTCTCGTATAAATATGGATTTGATATGCTTCCTACCTGCGTCATCTTTAATACACTTCCTTCCTACAAAACTAACCATACTATTTAATGTATGAAGGAATCATAGGAAATGTACCAATTATTTAGACTCAAGAAGTATTGTAATAGGGCCATCATTTGTCAGTGCAACATCCATCATTGCACCAAATATTCCTGTTTCCACATGTAAACCGTGTTCACGTAAGGAATTATTAAAAGCCTCCCATAACGGTTCCGCAACTTCTGGTCTTGCTGCACTTGTAAAACTTGGACGATTCCCCTTTTTTGCATCTCCATACAATGTAAATTGTGAAACGGATAGAATAGCCCCTCCATGCTCTAAAATGGAATGATTCATTTTTCCATCAGCATCTTCCCAAAGGCGGAGATTCGCTACTTTTTTCGCTAAATATTCAACATCCTCCTGCGTATCCCCGTGTGTAATGCCAACCAGAAGAACATAACCGCTATCAATAGCACCCGTTACTTTTCCGTCAACCGTAACAGAGGCTGCTTTACTACGTTGTAAAACTACTTTCATTTTTTAAAACCTCAATTCTCCTATTGTATGCACCAGAAGTTCCATTTTCGGTACATAACAAAGTTGCTACTGCCTAACATCCCAATTAGTTAATAACACGTTGTACTGAATATATATCAGGTGTTTGCTTAATACGTTCCACTACTTTATGCAAATGCGAAATATTTGAAATCGAAATCGTTAAATGAATCGTTGCCATTTTATCACGATCTGCACGACCACTCACTGCTAAAATATTCGTTTTCGTTTCGCTAACAATTTGCATGATTTCATTTAAAATTCCTGGTCTATCGAAGGCCGAAACTTCAATATCGACAGGGTATTCTTTTTTTTCTGGAGTAAGTCCATGTTCCCATTCAACTTCTATTAAGCGCTCCTGCTCATCATCAACTTGAATATTTGGACAGTCCGCACGGTGCACTGAAACACCTCTTCCTTTCGTAATGAAGCCTACAATTTCATCTCCAGGAACTGGCGTACAACAACGTGAAAGTCGAATAAGCATATTGTCGATATCTTTTACGATAACACCCGATTCCGTACGTTTTTGCGGAATAGGGTTTTTCATTTTTTGTTCAATTTTCTCTAGCGCTTCTTCCTGTTCACGCTCTTTGCGACGTTTTTCCGCTAGACGATTAACAACTTGCTGAGCTGTAATTCCATTCATGCCAACAGCTGCATATAAATCTTCTTCATTTGTATAGTTGAATTTTTCGCATACTCGCTTCAAATTGTCCGCTGACATTGTTTCTTTTACGTCAAAACCTTGTGCGCGGATTTCCTTTTCTATCATCTCTTTACCTTTGATGATATTTTCCTCACGAAGATGACGTTTGAAAAACTGCTTTATTTTATTTTTCGCCTGTGAGGATTGGGCAATTTTTAGCCAATCGCGACTCGGACCAAATGATTGCTTAGACGTTAAAATTTCAATAATATCTCCCGTTTTTAACGGTGTATCAAGTGGCACCATTTTACCATTGATTTTCGCGCCAATTGTACGATTCCCAACTTCTGAATGCACACGATATGCGAAGTCGATCGGTACAGAGCCTGCTGGTAATTCAATGACATCTCCTTCAGGTGTGAATACATAGACCATATCAGAGAATAAATCAAATTTTAAAGATTCCATAAATTCTTCAGCATTAGAAGATTCGTTTTGGAATTCTAAAATTTCTCGGAACCACGTTAATTTTTGGTCGACATTTTGTTTTTCATTATCAACTTTTTTACCTTCTTTATACGCCCAATGCGCTGCAATCCCGTACTCGGCAATTTTATGCATTTCCTTCGTACGAATTTGAACTTCTAATGGGTCACCATAAGGACCAATTACTGTTGTATGCAGGGATTGATATAGGTTTTGTTTTGGCATCGCAATATAATCTTTAAAACGTCCAGGCATTGGCTTCCATAATGTATGCACAATCCCAAGCACGGCATAGCAATCTTTAATACTATCGACAAGTACACGAATGGCTAATAAATCATAAATCTCGTTGAATTGTTTCTTTTGTAACACCATTTTACGATAAATACTGTAAATATGTTTTGGGCGACCATATATATCTGCTTCAATTTCAACATCTGTAAGCTGTGACTTCATCTCACCCATTACATTATCTAAATAGGCCTCACGCTCATCACGTTTTTTCTTCATAAGACTGACAATGCGATAATATTGCTGTGGATTTAAATAACGAAGTGCTGTATCCTCAAGCTCCCATTTAACAGTCGAAATCCCAAGACGATGCGCGAGTGGTGCAAAAATTTCAAGCGTTTCTTTAGAAATACGGCGTTGTTTTTCTGCAGGTAAATGCTTTAACGTGCGCATATTATGTAGACGGTCTGCCAGTTTAATCAAAATGACACGAATATCCTGCGCCATAGCTACAAACATTTTTCGATGATTTTCTGCTTGCTGCGCTTCTTTAGATAAATATTTAATTTTCCCCAGCTTTGTTACACCATCTACAAGCATCGCAACCTCTTCGCCGAATTCACGAACCAAATCGTCGCGCGTAAAATCCGTATCCTCGACAACATCATGTAAAAAACCAGCTGCAACTGTTTCAGGATCCATTTGTAATTCAGCTAAAATTCCAGCTACTTGCACAGGGTGAATAATATACGGTTCACCTGAGCTTCGGAATTGCTCAATATGGGCATCCCTTGCTAATTCATATGCTTTTTTCACGAATGCGACATTTTCATCATTCATGTAGGATTTGACTAACTCAAAAACGTCCTCGGGAGTCAAAATTTGCTCTTTCGCCATAACATGTCCACCTTGCTCGTCAAATTTTTCAGATTAGATATAAACTTAATTGTATAAAATTTTATGGGCTATTGTAAAGTAACTGTGTCATTTTGTTTAGTTATTCTCGTGAACAATGTGAAAAATGGAAAAATATTCTCCTGAATGAATAAAAAGACCCTTTGCGAATGCAATATTTCGCAAAGAGTCTCTCTTATCGTATCATAGTTGTCGGCTTATTTATTATACGCTACAGCAATTTTTGTACCAACTACTGCATTATTTTTTACTAATGCAATATTGGCAACAAGGCTTTTACCTTCTGTTAATTCTTTCACTTTTCCAAGTAAGAATGGTGTCACGTTTTTACCTTGAATACCGTTTTCTTCTGCTTCTACTAGAGCTTTTTCAATGATTTCAGTAATGAATGAATGCTCAAGCGCGTCAGACTCTGGAATTGGGTTAGCAATAACAGCTCCGCCTTTTAAGCCTAATTGCCATTTTGCACGTAGCATTTCGGCCACTTCCTCTGGTGTATCAATCTTGAAGTTGACATCAAAACCACTTTGACGTGTATAGAATGCTGGTAGTTCATCTGTACCATATCCAACGACTGGCACACCTTTTGTTTCAAGATATTCTAAAGTTAAACCAATATCTAAAATAGACTTAGCGCCCGCACAAATTACGGCAACATTTGTTTGTGCTAGTTCTTCTAAATCTGCTGAAATATCCATTGTTGTTTCAGCACCACGGTGTACCCCGCCGATACCACCAGTTACAAAAATTTCAATACCAGCTAGCTCAGCACAAATCATTGTTGCAGCTACAGTTGTAGCTCCTAATTTTTTTGATGCTAAAAGATAGCCTAAGTCGCGACGAGATGCTTTTGCTACACCTTGTGCATTACCGAACATTTCAAGTTCTTCATCTGATAAACCAATTTTAATTTTACCGTCGATTAAAGCAATTGTTGCTGGCACTCCACCATTATCACGAACAATTTGTTCCACTTCACGTGCTGTTTGTACATTTTGTGGATATGGCATTCCGTGAGAAATAATTGTTGATTCTAATGCTACGATTGGTAAGCCTTTTGCTTGTCCTGCTTTTACTTCTTCTGATAATACGATGAATTCTTTCATGTTGTTATTCCTCCATTTCATTGTTTAACAAATCAACTGATAGCTCAGGTCTTACGGTATATGGAGATGCAAGTGTATTTTTGGCATTCGTTAAGCCTGCATCAATACATGTTGCAAATGATTGCCCAGTAAGCCAGCTATGGATTACAGCACTGACAAAGGCGTCTCCTGCACCTGTTACATCTTCAATTTTTTCTACAGCTTTAGCTGTAAAATGACTTGGCTTCGTTGTAGTGGAAGCTGCATACACACCCTTGCTACCCGCTGTAATAATTACATGTTCAGCACCTAATGTAAGAAGTTGCTGTAAAGCCTTTTCGTAGTGTGCTGAGTTTTCGATTTTATGACCTACAATCGTCTCAGCTTCATCTGTGTTACAAATAAACCATGTTACCCCTTGTAACGTATCCGGTAATCGATTCATTTTGGGCGAAGATACCGGTACGATAACAAATGGAATGTCACGGGCAATCGCAACCTGCTGTATGTAAGCAACTGTTTCTTTTGGACAGTTTAAGTCCATAATAAAGCAGCCCGCATTCATCAGCATTGCCTCATGTTTTTTTAGCAAACTTGGCAATAAAAGATCATATACTTCCATATTTGCTACTGCTAGTGCTAGCTCGCCCTGCTCATCCATAACCGCAGTATAGGAACCCGTCGAAGCGTCAGGTAGCTGCTCCACATAACGTAAATTCATAAATGGCTCTGAAGCTTCTTGGATCACTTGCCAATCAGCATCTTTGCCGGCAGTAGTCAGCAATGTTACTTGATGATTTAATCTACCTAAATTTTCAGCAATGTTTCGGCCAACACCACCTACACTAAATGAAGAGCTAGCAGGATTAGAAGTACCGAATTGGACATTCCCTTTTACATGAAATTTTCGGTCAAGATTGGCTCCACCGATACAAATAATTTCATTTTCCTCAGGCAAAATATATGCACGACCTACAATTTTCCCTTGCTTCGTTAAGCTCGACACTAAATTAGCAAGGACTGGTCGAGATAGCTTCATCTTATCTGCCATCTCTTGCTGAGACATAAACGGATTCTGGCGAATTAATGCAAGGACCGCCTGTTCTCTTTCATTCATAGCATCACCTTTTATTATATTTGTTTACATTATAAACTTTTGTTTGGTTGATGTCAAAAAATTTTTTAATAAAAAAAGTTGAAACCGATATGATACTGGCTTCAACTTTTTGTTGTGATAACTATTGCTTCAATGAAATTAAGGTGTCGTGTTAAATAAAGTATGGCTTTTCGGTATAACGAGGGGGGTGATTTCCGTTCCAACTGGGCGCTTTCCTGTGGGCGCCCAATGAGCCGCTTCACTTCGCTTCAGGGTCTCATCTGCGTGAAAGCGATAGCGGCGGAAATTCAGGGTTTTGCGGCGTTCTTTACTTGGTAGGCGGCGCAATTTCGGGGGTTTGCGGCGTTCTTTGCTTGGTTAGCGGAGCAATTTCGGGGGTTTGCGGCGTTCTTTGCTTGGTTAGCGGCGCAATTTCGGGGGTTTGCGGCGTTCTTTGCTTGGTTAGCGGCGCAACTTACACTTTTAGCGGCGAATTCCAATATAACCTGGACAAATATTTTCTGTGCGAAAGCGTAGCGCAGCAACAACAAATTCGGAGGAACGGCTCACTGCTGTAAAATGCCAATCGTTGATAAAATTTTAAGAAACGACGATAGCAACAAGAGTCTCACCTTAAGCAAAGCGAGTAGCTAATTATCAAGTATTGGCATGATAAGGTGTTTGTTTTTTCACGATGATGACAAATAAACTTGCCAATGCACAGAACATCCCAGCAAGGAAAAAGGCCCAAGTATATGAATTGAAAAACTTATAGATGAGGCCTCCACCAAAGGCAGCAACTGCAGCTCCTGCTTGATGAGATGCGAAAATCCACCCATAAATAATGCCACTTTTATTTGTACCAAAAATTTGTCTAGAAATACTGATCGTTGGAGGTACTGTTGCAATCCAATCTAATCCATAAAATATTGTAAAGATTGTCAGTAAAGTGAACGACCCTTGCATTAATGCATATGGAAGTAAAAGGAGAGACGTTCCTCTTAAAAGGTAATACCAAAACAATAACCATCGATTATCAAAACGATCAGACAGCCACCCTGATAAAGTAGTGCCTACAAGATTAAACACTCCCATAAAAGAAAGAAAGGATGCAGCGGTTACGAAAGGGACACCAAAGCTAATACAGTATGAAACAAAATGAGTACCCACTAATCCACTAGTTGAAAGTCCACAAATAAAAAAACTTCCCGCTAATAACCAAAATTCTTTCTTCTTTATTGCCTCAAATAAACCATTAAAAGCATTACTAATCGGATTTTTCTTATGATCCTCTTGTTGCATTTCTAAATCTTCTTCCATTCCATAAGGAAGAATCCCAATATCCTGTGGCTTATTTTTAATAAATATTGAAATAGTGATGAACATAACAATACTTAAAATGAGAATTAATCCAATCGCCCATCGCCAAGAATAATGTTCAATAATAATCGCCAATAAGGGTAAGAGAATTAACTGCCCTGTTGCAGTACTCGCCGTTAAAATCCCAACTGCCAACCCTCTACTTTTCACAAACCAATGATTGGCTACATACGGACTTAACACCGTTAAAAAAAGACTTGCTCCTAAACCAATAATACCGCCCCATATAACGATTAACTGCCATGATTGAGTCATGAAAAGCGTAAGCATCATGCCAATGAATAATGTAGCCATCGCACCTAGCATCATTTTCTTTAAACCCGCTATTTCTAGTAATGCCGCCATAAAAGGACCCGAAAAACCATATAAAAATAGACTCACTGCAAAAGCTAAGGCAATTAAAGATCGATCCCAATTAAATTCTTTTTCAAAGGAGTCTATAAATACCCCTGATGATGACATTGTAATCCCTGCAACAATAATTGAGAAAAAGGTTACGACTAAAATAAACCAGCTATAATGAATACGTTTCATCTTGACACCTTCATTTCTTAAAAAAATTTTTAAAAGATTGCAGCTCAATACATGTATATGCATATATTACTGGAGTAAATGCCTTTCGGAAACATGTATATACATATATAATCTTAGTAATCACTTTTATTACTGTCAAGAAACATTTTCCAACTTAACAAAATAAATCAATAGGGCTACTATAATATTGAACCAACTCGAAAAGGGGTACGGAGCAATGAATAATATAGATTACACACAAATATGTGTATGTGCAAACCTTCGAAAAAAAACACGAGTCGTGACACAATTGTATGATAAATTACTACAGCCCACTGGCTTAAAAGTTACTCAATACTCAATGCTAGCAAATATCGATCATCAACAATCAGTTTCCATAAGTCGACTAGGTGAAATTTTGCTACTCGATCAAACAACCATTACACGTAATATTAACTTGTTAAAGCAAAATGGCTATGTAGATTTAACAAGAGATCCGCAAGATGCTCGAGCAAAGGTCATTACACTAACTGATAAAGGGGTTAAAAAATTAAACGAGGCTGCTCCAATTTGGCAAGATATCCAAGAAAGAATTATCAATGATATTGGCATAGAGAAGTACGAGGATTTTTATGAAACATTGAAAACTATGCAAAAAATAATTCAATCTTATGATGAAGAATAAATAAACGAACCTAAACAAAAGAATCCATTTTGAAAATGATTGATCAAAATGGATTCTTAAAGTTGTTGTAGAACTAATATGCCAATGAAATTAAAGTGCCAATTAAGTATAGTTCTTCGGCAAAACGTGGGGTTGCATGAATCACTACACCTGCTGGATTACCACCTAATTTTGTTTCTGTAAAAGCATCAATTACATAATATGACAAAGCTAACTCTCCCTTACTTTTAAATTTATAAATTTTTAATACTTACTATATCTATTAATCTCTTTATAAATAAAAAAACGCCACAAAATGTGACGCTTTTCATATTATTGTATGACTCGTCTGCAAAACGAGGGGTTGATTTCCGTTCCGGCTGGGCGCTTTCCTAGGGGCGTCCAGCCTTCACTCTAATCAACTAAAACATTAATATTCAATAAGTGTTTTTATGTTTAAGTCGCCAATTTTTGCACGACCATTCAGCTCTTTTAACTCGATTAGGAAGGCACAGCCAACAACTTGACCACCTAGTTGTTCAACTAAACGCACTGTCGCTTCAACTGTACCACCAGTCGCAAGTAAGTCATCACAGATTAATACTTTTTGACCTGGTTTAATCGCATCTTTATGCATTGTTAGTGTATCTTTACCGTATTCAAGACCGTAGTCAGCACTGATCACTTCACGTGGTAATTTTCCTGGCTTACGAACAGGCGCAAAACCTATTTCAAGCGCATAAGCAACTGGACATCCGATAATGAAGCCACGAGCCTCAGGACCTACCACAATTTCAGCACCTAATTCTTTTGCGTAACTTACAATTTGGTCTGTTGCATATTTGTATGCAGCACCGTTATCCATAATTGTTGTAATATCTTTGAAGCTAATGCCCTCTTTCGGCCAGTTTTCAACCGTTGTTACGTATTGCTTTAAATCCATGTTATTGCTCCTCCTACGAAACTTATTCGTATATTAATGTAATCGTTCATCAAACCATTGTTTTAATTCTATATAAGGGGCATATACTAGCTTCTGCTCCATTTCAATCTGTTCTGAACGCTGTTTGTAAGACGGTGCCTCTGTAAGTGCCTGTTTTGGTGCATTCACGTTGACAGTCGTCAGTCCACTCTCCATTTTAACAAAATCAAGTTCAAAAAACACCTGTGTCATAAATTTTAATGCATCTAACGGCCAACCTGTATGTTTAGCTAATTCAGCCAAATGCATATTTAATGGAAAGGCAGGGCGATTTTTCAAAAACTTATAATACCAGGAGAATTGCTCACGTGTAGGCAATCCATTGAAGTACTGAGAATCAGGCATGTAAAAATGTGCATATATACGGGAAGGAGCTGTTTTCCGTAAGACATTTTCTAACATTTGAACATTTTGTGGCAAATCCAGTAGGACGATATAATTGCTTTGTTCTACATTTGAAAGCGTAGGATCTACTGCTAGGATTGGTACACCAATTAGCGACTGGTAATAGGTAATCGTCTCTGAACGGAAGGCGATAAATGTTGCCTCCTCTTTTGGGACCGTATTTAACCAGCGGGATGTTTGGCGAATACCACGAATATCAAATAATTGCCATTCAGTCGTTTGGACATCTTCTATCATAAATTGTGCTTTTTTACGTCCTTGCCATTCGTTAATTTGTAAATCCCCTGTAAATGAAACTTTAATTCCATATGTTAATTCGTCGTGTAGATGTCCTTTATTAAATCCAACACTATCTAATTTTTCATAGCCATCCGTCAATTCTATTTTTATATGATTTTCCGCTGCTCCAATTTTCCGCATGGAGGATATCTCCACATCTTCGAGCACATAAACAGGCTTCGGAAAATCAGTACCATATGGACCAAGCGTTGAAATCTCTTCAATGGCATCTGCTGAAATTTCATTCATTTTTAGTGGTATATCAATATTGAGTACAGGTGTCAATTGCTCTTCTGATAAACATGCTCTCGCTTGAGCATCTAAGCGTGATCTTAATTCACCCACATGCTCAATAGATAATGTCATCCCCGCTGCCATAGGGTGCCCACCAAAATGAGGTAATATGTCTCTATTTTTCGCTAATTCATTATATAAATGGAACCCTTCTATACTACGGGCTGAACCTTTAGCTGTTCCTTTTTCATGGTCTAGTGAAAGTACAATTGTTGGACGATAATAAAGCTCGACAAGACGAGATGCGACAATTCCTACTACTCCAGCATTCCAGCCTTCACCAGCAATAACTAAAACGAGTGACTCCCCAACCTTTTTATCTGATTCAATGAGAGCAATGGCCTCATCTGTAATACTTTTTACGATATCTTTGCGCTCACTATTACACGTATTAAGCTGTTTCGCTATTGCTATTGCCTTAGCATTATCCTCAGCCATTAATAGCTCTACACCTGGCGCCGCTTCTCCTAGACGACCAACAGCATTTAAGCGCGGTCCAAAGTAAAAACCGATTGTTTCTTCGCTAATTTTAGCTTGCTCTGCGCTGGCTACTTCACACATTGCTTGTACCCAAGGGCTGAGTGAACGGCGCATTTCTTCTATTCCTCGTTTTACTAGGTAGCGATTTTCATCAACTAATGGTACTAAATCCGCTACTGTTCCAATAGCTACATATTCAAATAGCTGCGTTGGCAGTTCTCCATATAGAGCATGTGCTAACTTAAAAGCTACCCCTACACCTGCAAGCTCGCCAAATGGATAATGTCCTTCTGGTATACGAGGATGTAAAATAATATCGGCAGGTGGTAATTCATCGCCTGGTTCATGGTGATCTGTAACGATAACATCCATACCTAGTTCCTTCGCGACACGAATCGGTTCAATGCCTGAAATACCATTATCAACTGTTATAATTAGCTGAACACCCTCGTCATGTGCTTCACGAAATAGCACCTCATTCGGTCCATAGCCATGAATAAAACGATTCGGTATTTTAAACGATACATCGGCACCTAGATCAAGCAACACATTCAGCATTACTGTCGTGCTTGAGACACCATCCGCGTCGTAATCGCCAAATACAAGGATTTTCTCTCCGTTTTCAAGCGCATGCTCTATACGTGCCACAGCTTCTGCCATACCATGCATTAAAAACGGATCATGGATACTTGCTTCTGTCATATTTAATAAGCTCTCTGCGTCAGCAGTTGTTTCGCAGCCTCGAGCTGCTAAAATTTTCGCTGCAATCGCAGAAAGTTGTAGGTCATTTTGTAATGTTTGGACAAGCTTAGCGTCTGGGTGCTCTACCTGCCATCTCTTTTTCGATAGAATCATCTTTTCACTTCCTTACGTAGGCTATTATACAGAAAATCTAGCCTATCCGCACTATTTGTCAGAATGATAGTTTTATCCATTAGATTTTCAATTCAATCCGTTGGTTTTACTAAACTACTCGAAGGATAGAAGTCAGAGTGACAGATAGAAGAGTCAAAGTCGTGGTTAGAACCGTCAGAGTCGTTGTTAGAAGAACCGAAGTCGTCGATAGAACCGTCAAAGCCTTGGGTAGAACCTCAAAGTCATGGATAGAGCCGCCAAATTCATGGGTAGAACCTCAAAGTCGTGGATAGAGCCGCCAAATTCATGGATAGAACCGCCAAATTCGTGGATAGAGCCACCAAAGTCGCGGATGGAACCGTCAAAGCCTTGGATACCAGTCTCAAAAGAAAAAAGCCTACTCCATTAAAGAGTAGACTTCTGAAATACACCTTTTGAAGCAAATACTAATGCTTCAACCTTATCTAAATCACCTTCATGCAATGCTGTCACGATCGCACTACCAACGATTACGCCATCACTAAGTGCCCCCATGCTAACCACTTGCTCGGGTGTTGAAATTCCAAAGCCAGCTAGTACTGGTATTTGACTTGCTTCACGTAAGCGAGCAAAATGATCATGTAAATCATTTGCAAAGCTTGTGCGAGCCCCTGTGATTCCATTGACTGTCACAGCATAAACGAAGCCTTGACTAGCAGCCGCGATACGTGCAATTCGCTCTGGAGGACTTGTTAACGATACAAGTTGAACGATGTCGATACCTTGAGGATTTAATGTGTCACGTAAAACGGCACTTTCTTCAAGTGGTACATCAGGAACGATTAATCCTTTAACGCCCCCCGCTACACAAGCCTTCGCGAAAGACTCTAACCCAAAAGCTAAAACAGGATTAAAATAAGTCATAACAACTAACGGAACTTGAATTTCTTCTTTAAATGAAGCTAATGCTTCTAGCACTTTACGTAATGTCACACCTTCTGCTAAAGCCCGTTCACCTGCTTGCTCTATCGTAGGCCCATCTGCTACAGGATCCGTGAACGGTATCCCAACTTCAATGGCCGTTACACCCATTTGCTGTAACTTCAGGATCGTTGGCTTCAAAGTTTCCAGTCCTCCATCGCCCGCCATAATATATGGTATAAATGCTTTATTACCAGCGATCTTCGTTTGTTCAATTGCCTGCTGTAGTGTTGTCATTACATTTCTCCTCCTAATGCTTTACGAACAGTATGAACATCTTTATCTCCTCGGCCGGATAAGCACACAACAATGATGTCATCTGTAGACATTGTCTTCGCAAGTTTTGCTGTATAGGCAATGGCATGAGAGCTTTCTAGCGCAGGTAGTATACCTTCTGTTCTACACAGTAACTGCAAACCCTCAAGTGCTTCACTATCTGTAATCGCATCAAATGTAACACGCCCAATATCATGTAAATAACAATGCTCCGGGCCCTTCCCTGGATAATCTAAACCAGCTGAAATAGAATGTGCCTCTTGCACAAAGCCATTTTCATCTTGTAATAAATACATGTATGCACCGTGTAAAACGCCTAGTTGTCCACCAGCGATTGCTGCTGCATGCTTTCCTGTCTCAATGCCACTGCCTGCAGCCTCTACTCCGTATAGCGCTACAGTTTCATCGTCGACAAAAGGATGGAACATACCGATTGCATTACTACCTCCACCTATACAAGCAACGACTGCATCTGGTAAACGCCCTTCCTTAGCTAAAATCTGTTCTCTAGTTTCAACGCCAATTACACGCTGGAAATCCCTAACGATTTTTGGGAATGGATGTGGTCCTAAAGCTGAGCCTAAAATATAATGAGTATCTTCAACATTTGTCACCCAGTAGCGCAGTGCTGCATTGACAGCATCCTTCAATGTTTTTGAACCTGTTTCTACAGACTCCACTTTTGTACCGAGTAACTCCATGCGAAAGACATTCAATTGTTGACGTTCTATATCCTCCGCTCCCATAAATACAACACATTCAAGATTCAATAATGCGCATGCAGTTGCCGTTGCCACCCCGTGCTGCCCTGCACCTGTTTCTGCCACTATTTTCTTTTTGCCCATTCGTTTTGCAAGAAGCGCTTGACCAATCGCATTATTAATCTTATGGGCTCCAGTATGATTTAAATCTTCACGTTTTAAATAAATCTTCGCGCCGCCTAGCTCTTTTGTTAAATTTTCTGCATAATACAATGGCGTCTCACGGCCAACGTATTGTTGTAAATAATAGGCCAATTCCTCAGTAAATGTTTGATCATTCATTGCCTCATCATAGGCCGCCTCTAATTCCAACAAAGCTGTCATTAATGTTTCCGGAACAAATTGTCCACCAAATTTCCCATAACGCCCTTCCTTTGTCGGTACACTATTTGCAATTGAATTTACCATTATACTCTTCCCTTCTTCACTGCCTGTATAAATGCGTTTATTTTTACTATGTCTTTTACACCGTCTGTCTCTACGCCACTCGATACATCTACCATAAATGGCGACACAAGTGATACTGCTTCTTCAATATTTTCAACTTGCAAACCACCTGCTAAAATTAGCTTTTCTCGTGGAATCCCTACCATCTCTAAGAGGGTCCAATCAAACGTGTGACCACTGCCACCTTTAAAATCTGTCCCTGGTGCATCAAATAAGTAATAGTCTACATCATAGTTAGCAGCAGCCTGAACATCTTCAATACCTCTTACGGATAAAGCTTTAATGGCTGGATAACCTTGCTGACGAATAAACTCCGGAGATTCTTCCCCATGATATTGCACATAATCTAATGGCACGCTTTCTACCGCTGTACGTAATTCCGCTGCGCTTGGATTAACAAAAACACCGATTTTTAAAACGCCCTCTGGCACATGTTTGGCTAATTGCTGTGCCTGTTCAACCGTCACTCGTCGTTTACTTGGTGCAAAGACAAAACCAATTACATCCGCTCCTGCCTCTACCGCTGCCTGCACATGCTGTTGTTCCTTCAGTCCACAAATTTTTACCTTCGTCATACAGATGCCCCCACCTTATTGACCTGTAAACTTTTTAGCGCAGTACCTGCATCACCACTGCGCATTAATGACTCACCTACAAGAACGCCACTAGCCCCCATGGCTGCCACTACTTTAGCGTCTTCTTGCGTCCAAATCCCACTTTCACTTATTAATACTTTCTCTCCTTCGAACGGAAAAGCTTCTGCAATTTCACGTGTCCGTTCCAGACTCACCTCAAAGGTACGTAAATCACGGTTATTGACGCCAATTAGCTTGGCCCCCACTGCAATAGCACGTTCAAGCTCCTCTAAATCATGCACCTCCACTAAGACTTCTAGATTTAAGCCTGTTGCATAGCTATATAGATCGCGTAATGCCTCATCTGTTAACGCGGCTACAATTAGTAAAATAATAGATGCACCTGATGCCTTTGCAAATCGAATTTGCACACGATCGATCATAAAGTCCTTACAAAGAAGTGGCGTTTGAACAGCATTTGCAACTGCAGCTAAATCATCAAAGGAGCCTTTAAAAAACTTTTTATCTGTTAAAACAGAAATGGCCGCTGCTCCAGCTTCTGCATATTTTTTTGCCTGCGCCACTGGATCTGCCCCTTCTGCGATAAGTCCCTTTGAAGGGGAAGCACGCTTCATTTCAGAAATAACCTGTAATGTTTCAGCTTTTCTCAATCGTTCAAATAATGACGGACGCAGATTTTCTGTAAAATTAGCTAACGGGTCGGGCTGTTCAAGTAAAGCACTAACTTCTATCTTTTTTTGTTCAAGAATTTTATTTAAGATATTCATTGTTGGACCTCCACTCTTTTAATATGCTCACTATAAGCGACAACTGCCTCTAATTTTTGAAGGGCACGACCGCTAAAAATACTATCCTTCGCCATTTCTACACCTTCTTTAACAGTTTCAGAAATTCCATAGCTGAACAACCCAATACCAGCATTCAATAAAACCGTGTCAAAGTAAGCACTTTGTTCACCAGCTAATAATTTACGCATAATAGCGGCATTTTCATCTGCATTGCCTCCACGAATGGCCTCTATTGGTGCATAGCTAAGACCCGCATCCTCTGGAGTTAAAGAAAAAGGAATCAAGTCTCCTTTATCTACTAAGACAAAAGTATTTTGGCCAGCTAATGACGCCTCGTCTAAACTTAGTGGCCCAGAAACGACCATTGCACGTTCACGCCCGAGCATTTGTAATACCGAAGCATACTCCATGACAAAATTCGGACGGTTAATGCCGGTAAATTGCGTCGATAAAGGCACTGGATTCGTAAGTGGACCGACAAGATTAAATATAGTTGGCTTGCCTAGTGCCCGACGTACCTCGCCGATTCGCTTTAATTTTGGATGCACATTTGGAGCATATAAAAAGGCTATTCCTTCTTTCTCTAACAGCTCAACAGTTTGCTCAATGGAAATATTCGTATGAATACCGAGTGCTTCCAAAACATCAGAGCTTCCGGATGCCGAAGAAATTTTGCGATTCCCGTGCTTCGCCATTTTGACACCTGCCCCTGCTAACACAAAGGCGCAAGCCGTACTTATATTAAATGTATTAAGACCATCACCACCGGTTCCGCAATTATCCATATAGATCCCAGCTTTTGCTGGTACGTCTAGTGCAAAGGAACGCATAACGGTAGCTAATGCCGCTACTTCATGTGCTGTTTCACCTTTAACAGATAATGCTGTTAAAAAGCTTGCAATTTCTTCCTTCGGTGTGTCATCTTGGAACATCCATTTTGCTGCCTTTAGCATTTCCTCATACATTAAATGCTCTCGTTGTTGTATTTTTTGACGAATACCATCCATTAATGTGGACCTCCTTCTTTTTCAAGTAGCTGTAAAAATTCCTGTTGGTCCTCTTCTATTTGTTTTAAACTTTCATCGACATTTGTGTATTTGGTCACCGTTACAGTTGTTTGCAGATGCATCGTTTCATTTTCTATGACAATGGATTTCCCTGTTAAAGCAAAATCAAGATGACCGTTAAAACCAATAAATCCAAGAGCTCCTCTAAATATCTCCGTAACTTGATTAGATTTCCCAAAATAGTCCCTTACCTGTTCTTTTGGCATACTTGCTGATGCAAAAGGTGGTAACGTCGCAGCTAATACATCCAGTGCATGGAGCATCGGTAATATTTGCCCTTCGACTCTCGATGCCATGTGTAATGCATGCTTTGAGCGTTCAATTCTCATCGCCTCAATGACTTGAATGGAATCTCGGAAGCACACAGACTGTAACTCTTGTCGCACGGCAGAAACAAGTACAGCATGCGACTTCCTAATATTTGTGTTTTCATAGAGCTTTCGTTCATGTTCTAAATCTTCACCTTTTGTGGAACCTCTTGGATATGTCCCCTCTGTTGGTGTTGCAATCACACGCTCACCTTTTACACGAATTAGGCTTTCAGGAGATGTTCCTAAAACAACATGATCCTCAAACTCTACATAATACATATACGGAGCAGGATGTTTTTTACGCAATTGACGATATAAAGCGAAAGCATCTCCTTGTAAATTTGCTAAAAAACACTTTGATAAAACGACTCTTGTAATATCTTCATCTAAAATAGCTTTGATAGATGTAAGAGAATTTGCAAATTGTTCATTCGTAGACGATTCAAAAGGTTCATAGCTACAAGTTGTATCCTCATCCTCCCTACCGTTTAAAAGTTGCTCTGCCAACTCTTCTAAATTTGGTTCTTTTTTTTCTGCATCGATATTTGTATGAATCAAAGTAACCTCATCTGTTACATGATCAAACACAATGACCGTCTCATACACATGGAAATGCACATCTGGGAGCTGCACTTTATCCTGAGCAGTTGATAAAATCGTTGTTGCATCATGACCAATATAACCAACAGCTCCTCCTGAAAACGGGAATTGTGTCGTATTGGATATACGCGGCATTAATCTTTTCAATAAAACAAACATATCGCCCTTATGTGTATAGGTGTTTCCAGTCTTATATGAATATTCCTGAATCTCCTCTCCATAGCCTTTATACGTTTTTCTTGGATTAGCACCAATAAAAGAAAAACGTCCTGCTCCCTCATGCTGTGCTGAACTCTCAAGTAAAAATTTACGCTTCCCTTGTAGGCGTCTAAAAATTAAAATCGGTGTTAAAGAATCAGCATTAATGGTTTTCATTTTTGTTCTTGAACTCGTCGATTGCATAATTACCAAGCTCCTTTTCTTATAAATTCACTAACGTTTAACTAAAAAATGTATAGCACCTGAATCGACTTTTATTGAATAAAGTTGAATAAAAAGGATCATCATCATAGCGTAGGGTTGATTTCCGTTCCGGCTGGGCTCTTTGCCACTGACGCACAGATAAAACATTTGCTGCTGGCGCTTCGCTTTCGCACAGAGCAAAGCTTCCTGGGGGCGTCCTTCTTTTTTTGACCTAACCACCGCCGATAATGTCTACAAATTTATTAGTAATATCTTCGGAGCATTCATCCCATGCAAATAGAAGCAATAAAAAAAGTCCTCTGCAAATAGGATTTTTCCTAATTGCAGAGGACGATCATGACCGCGTTGCCACCTCATATTAGAGCATATTTGCTCTCCCTTATGTGCTCAAACTTAGTTCGTCAGTAAAATTGACATATCTTTTTAATTAATGTAAAAAGATTTGTCTAAATCGAAGCACCCCCTATAACGTGGGGAATCCGTTCGCTATTATCAATTCCGCCTTGGCGTAATAACATCCGGCGTTCAGTAGGTGTTTGTATACCCACTGGATGAAGATAATTAGCGACTCTCATAAGTCCATTCACATAAGCTACAAATCAGTTCGCACCAGCCACTGACTCTCTAAATTGCACACTTACGCTACTACTCTTATTCAACAATTTCTCAGCTATTCTCATCTAAACTCAGCTCATCTGTTCTAAGGCTGACCTCGCTCCCGAGACCAACTACCTTGTATCGAACAAAAAAGTTAGCCTTATTTTATGCCAAGCTATGAAAATTGTCAATCAATTCAGAGAAAAAGGAAAATGTTGAAAGGACTTTTGAAATTATATAATAGGAAAAATCACCTTCTATCTGCACCAGTAAAAGGGAATTAAACTACCTACTTTTGAGAATTTATCAAGTATTGACCTTGTAAAAATATCAAGTTATAGTAAATTTAGACCATTGATTCTCTAATACATTAAAGAAGGTAGGAACGAATATGTCCGTTCGAAAAAAACTAAATATAGGTTTTATTTCACTCACTTGTTTACTTTTAATATCAAGTATTATTGCATTTTTTCAATTTAAGTCGGTGGAAGGAGATATAGTAGAGGTACTTGATCACAGAATCGTGCAAATTGAATTAACAGAGGAAATACAGCAACAGCTTGCCTCACAGGGGCTTTTTTTACGTTCCTATATTCTGAATATTAAGGATGAGACGACAAAATCAAATTTAGAACGTTATGAAAAACAATTACCAGAAACAATCCAAGAACTTTCAGGCATTGTTCGTTCCGATTACACAAAAAATATTATGAAGCAAGTAACCGAATTACAGCAAGATTTACTAACAAGTTCTGATAAAGCAGTGCAAGCATTTAATAGTGGAAATACAGATTTAGCTTTATCATACATAAATGGAGAAGTTACAAAAAGCAACAAAGAAATTTACACACTGACAAATGATTTATTAAACTATCATGATGAACAGCTGCAAAAGGTTAAAAGTAGTGTTGTCCAAACAGTTGCACAAGCTATTATTATTTCTATTGCCTTACTTGTTTTAAGTGCAATTGTTGGTTTATATTTTATGTATTTTGTAAAACGCTCCATCATTCAACCGCTTCATAAAGTGATTAATGCAGCCGATACGTTAGCACACGGTGACTTAACGATTGCTCAGCTTGAACATAACTCAAAAGATGAGATTGGTACACTTGCCAATGCAGTGAATGCGTTAAAACAGAATTTATCTGTACTACTTAAAAATATTCAGGACAACGCGACACAATTATCTGCCGCTTCTGAAGAGCTTTCCGCTAGCACTGTGGAAGTGACAACAACTTCAAGCGACATCTCACATCGAGTACAAGACACGTCAAACCATCTAACTTCATCTGCTAGTGCCTCTCAACAAAGTGCTCTAGCTATGGATGAAACAGCTGCTGGTGTACAACGAATTGCTGAGGCTACTCAAAATTTGCATCACAATGCTATAAATATGACACAGCTTGCTAATACCGGGGGGGAAACTATTACGACTGCCAAGGAGCAGATGGATACAATTTCTGAGTCAACTACACGAATTGCCGATTTAACGCAAAAGCTAAGTAAGCAATCTGAAGAAATCGGGCAAATTACAAAAGTAATTACGGCTATTACTGAACAAACAAATTTACTGGCGCTCAATGCTGCCATCGAAGCAGCACGAGCTGGTGAGCACGGCAAAGGCTTCGCGGTTGTAGCAGATGAAGTACGAAAGCTTGCTGAAGAATCCAAGCAATCTGCTGGCCAAATTGTCGCCCTTACAAATGAAATTCAAACGGATACAAAAAACGTTGCCACTGCTGTGCATGAAGGATTAGTATCTGTGCAGGATGGTGTAGCAAAAATTCATGAGGCCGGTGATGCATTCGATTCTATTACAGAGTCTGTGCAAACATTTACTGACCAAATTGAAGATATCTCAGCCACTTCGGAACAAATCTCAGCTAGTGCTGAAGAAGTAGCTGCCTCTGTAACAGAAATTGCAAATGGTGCGAGTATTTCAGCGAGCAACTCACAAATCATTGCTGAAGCAGTAGAAGAGCAAGCTGCAACAATGCAGCAGGTGAATGAGGTAGCTGAGGAATTAAGCAATAACGCTCAGCAACTCCAAGCATTACTTCTGCAATTTAAACTTTAACTTCTTTCAACAATTGTTTTGGTAGCGAAAGCGAAGCGTCAGCTACAATTGTTTTATGTAACGTAAGTGAAACGGCAGTTACAATTATTTCCTGCCGCTACGCTTTCGGTACAAATAGACATTTATTGAAAAAGTTATAGTCTCCGTACGCAATTATGCCGAGGCATAATTGATTATATGAAACAAAAAGAATCTGCTACTTTCCAAAGAAAGCAAGCAGATTCTTTTCTTTATAAAAAAACAGGGAAAGAAATGTTTCCTTTCCCTGTTTTAAAGACTTATGTTAAACAGTAGGCTCGTCAGTACCCCATTGTTTTTTCTCTTTTTTGTGTATTTGACCATCTGATTTTTTCATTTCACGAACTTTAAGTGAATACCAGATTTGTGCAGCAATACAAATTGAAGAATACATACCTGTGATTAAACCGATTAATAACGCGATTGAGAAGTTTTGAATCGACGGTGCACCTAAAATAAGAAGTGACACTGTCACGATAATAACCGTTAACACTGTGTTAACAGATCGACCCATCGTTTGACGTAGTGATTTGTTCACGATATCCGCTAACACTTCACGGTCTTTAATCGTATCATATCGATCTAAGTTTTCACGCATCCGGTCAAACGTAACGATCGTATCATTAATAGAATAACCGACAATCGTCAGTACAGCTGCAATAAACGTAATATCAACTTCTAAGCGCATGAAACTAAATACAGCAACAATTAAGAATACGTCATGTAGTAACGAGACAATCGCCCCAACACCCATGCGCCATTCGAAACGAACCGCTACATAGATAATGATACCGATAGCCGCAAGTGATAATGCTTTTACAGCATTTTTTACAAGCTCTTTACCGACAGTTGGTGACACTGTACTTACGCCAGGTTCATGACCATATTTTTTGCCAGCTTCTTTTTTGAATTTTAAAATTTCTGCTTGCGATAGGTCATGTTTGTAACGGATAACCGCAGAGTTACTCTTTTCACCTGTCAAAACGATATCTTCAGATGAGAAGCCAATACTATCTAGATATTTAGATACTTCTTCTTTATTCAACGTTTGCTCCGCCTCAATTTGCACACGAGTACCACTTAAAAAATCAATACCAAGGTTTAGACGGAATATACCAAGAACCACTAAACCAGCTACTAGAATAGCTAATGAGAATGTATAGAATTTCTTACGGTTGTGTACAAAGTCAAAACGATCAAATTTCGTTGATAAATCTAATGTACCAATATTTTCATCTAAGCTATGCTGTTTAGATTTTGCAATACCAAACCATGCTGGATTGTTGAAATAGCCACTATTTGCAAGTAAAGCTAATAGTACACGAGAACCCCAAACAGCTGTTACGAAGCTTAGTAAAATACTAATAATTAATGTTGTTGCAAATCCTTTAACAGAGCTTGTCCCCCATTGGAATAATACAGCAGCAGCTAATAATGTAGTTAGCTGTGCATCGATAATTGCTGATAAAGACTCCTTCGAGCCAATCTGGAATGCTTGTTTAACCGAATAACCTACTCGTAGCTCTTCACGAATACGCTCCGCTGCTAAAATATTCGCATCAACGGCCATCCCTATACCGAGCACGATAGCTGCAATACCTGGCAGTGTTAATACCGCGTTAATCCAGCCAAATACAACTAGTACTAGGAACGTGAAAATAGCAAGTGTAATGATGGAAATAAAGCCAGGTAAACGATAGTAGAATAGCATAAATAAGAAAATTATTACTACGCCTACAACACCTGCGAAAATTGTACTTTTCAGTGCTTGGTCACCAAATTGTGCACCAACTGAAGTAGAATAAATTTCTTTAAGCTTTACAGGAAGTGCCCCAGCATCTAAAATACCTGCTAAATTTTTTGTTTCTTCAACTGTGAAATTCCCGCTAATCATTACATCCGTTGTATTTAATGTTTGGTTAACAGTTGCTGCAGATGCATAACGAGGCTTCGCTTTTTGTGATTCAGCTTTATATGAATCAACACCATCTTCAAAGTCTAACCATACAACGAGTAAATTTTGACCTGCTGGTTTAGCGGCAATTTTACTAGTTATATCAGCAAATTTCTTTGCATCTTTTAATGTTAGGGAAACAATTGGACGGTTTTGTTGGTCAAAGGAATCCTTAGCGCCACCTGGCTTTAAGTCATTACCATCCAGCAATATATTGTCATCGACATCACGGAATGTTAAATTCGCAGTAGTAGACAATAATTTACGTGCTGATTCTTGGTCTTCGACACCCGCTAATTGTACACGAATACGATTTTTGTCTTCAACCTGAATGCTCGGTTCACTTACCCCGATAGCATTTACACGTTCACCAAGAGCTGTTGCTGTTGCCGACAAAACACCCGGTGTAATTTCTTCTCCCTTGTGTAATTCTGTCACCTCATAAAGAACCTCAAACCCGCCTTGTAAGTCAAGACCTAGCTTAATGTCCTTTAAGACGCCGCTTACAGTCGTACCAATGGTTGCTGTAAAAATAACCAATAGTAATACGAATGCAACTATACGACTTTTTAGTTTCATTTATAAATCCTCCTCGAATTGGTGTAAGGCAATTCCTTACACTACAAACAAGTATAATAGCAAGTCCTTTTGAAACGTTTATTCCTCCTTTTCCTTTAGAATAATGTTGCCTGTGCTTCAAAAAGATTGCTCTACTTATTTCAATCGTTCATAACGCGCAAATTTATCCCTGTATTTGAATAGGTGTATTCCTCCAGATTTAGAAAAGAATTATTAGGAGGTATTTGAATAAATATACTTATACAAATAAAAAAAGCGCAACACACTCATTATGAAACACGTTGCGCTTGGTGTCAATTCAACACTTTTAGTATTCTTTTATTATTTGACAAATTTCACACATTCTTCTTAAGTTTTAACCGGACCAAGTAGCATTTTTAACTCTTCCGTATTCAATTCTGTAAACCATTCATTGCTTTGTAAAAATTCTACTTGATTAAATGATACGATATCAGATGGTGATACTGAAAAAATAGTGGAGATAATTTCATGTAAACGTAATTGTTCAATATTTTTTTTGCGCCATTTTTTTTCTATACAGAAGCGCCATAGTTCTTCTGCTGTAATCGCATCATATTGAAAATGTTTAAACTCTTCTATCTTACTATCAATTGCAGGACGAATTTTTTCAAATAGTTGCTCATACTGCATACTCATTTTGAATCATCTCCAATCAAAGTTGTATCGTAAGACATGTCTGCATACAAATAGTGTAAATGAATTTTTGTGGCTTGAGAAGGGACGGATGGCATGAGTTCTTTTGTACGGGGTACACTATTTTTAATGTTCGTGATTTTTTTATCAAAACTCTTTGGCTTCTTTTATAGAATGCAATTTATGCGTATCGCTGGTGAAGAGGCAGTCGGCATTTATATGACCGTCTATCCGGCGTTCATTTTCTTCATCTCACTCATTCAACTTGGACTACCTATCGCTGTGGCAAAAATTGTAGCAGAGTTACTAGCAAAGAACAAACGCGAAGGCATCTATGGTGTTATGCGTACGGCTATACTTTGGTCATTTATTGGAATGATCATCTTTATGCCGATTGTTGCACTTACTATACCATATATCTCGACTACACTTTTACATAATGAACAAACAACAATTACGCTTTGGATTGCACTCTTTGCTGTACCAGTGTCAGTTGGTTCTGGCTTATTGCGCGCTTATTTACAGGGTATTGCGAAAATTACACCAACAGCTTGGGCTCAAATGATTGAGCAAATTATCCGCATTACCTTCATCACATTTACACTGCCTTTTGTGGCTGCCTATGATAACGCTGCCGTTACAGCAGCCTCTGCTATGGGTATTACGCTTCTAGCTGAAGTCGTTGCTTTCTTGTATTTGTGGATGCATTATATTGTCTCAAAGAAAAAATTATTGACACAAAAAAACAAAATTGAGGCTTATCCTTCCTCTCCGATGTTACGGATTGCCCTTCCTTCTGCAGGAAGCAAGCTATTTGGATCTTTTACTTGGTTTTTAGAGCCTATCATTTTTTTAAAGGCTTTAACAATGGCAGGATTAACAGCCTCCGCTGCAACAATTTTATATGGGGTTATTTCAGGTGTACTAGTCCCCCTATTATTATTCCCGGCTTTTGTGTCTGCAGCACTTTCGATCGTTCTTATACCAGCTGTTAGTGATGCCGTTGCACGTCAGCACATACCGCTCCTACAGGAACGTATTTCTGTATCATTGCGACTTTCATCATTAGTGGGCTGTGTTGCTGCTACGTACTTTTTCGTTCATGGAGACGACTTAGCTATGAAGCTCTTTCACTTACAAGAAAATCGTGGATATGTGAAAATATTGGCCCCTATTTTTTATTTTTATTATATACAAAGTCCATTGCACTCTATATTACAAGCAATCGGTGAGGCTCGTGCAGCAATGATGAACTCCATTTATGGTGGTCTTGGTAAACTCTTTGTCATGTTCGTACTTGCTTCTCAGCCTGGGATACAGGAAAAAGGTGCCGTTGTAGCAATTGGCTTTGGCGTTTTATTAACTTCATTTTTGCATATCGCAACAGTAAGACAGCGCAAAAATTTACGTGCTGGCTTTAGAATGTTTGTCGTGCCATATAGCTGCTTTATTGCTGTTTGTGTTACTCAGTATTTCCTGATGCAAATAATGCCACTGCCTTTTATTTTAAGTAGCTGTGTAACGTTGTTTTTACTATTTACTTTCTTATTATTTACCAATCAGTTGCGCATAACTGATTTGCGCTACCTTCGTAAGCTGGCCAAGAAAGTTTAAGATTCTTTCAGCTGGATATGAAGCCGATCTTCTTCCCAAACACAAAAAAATACTATGTTACTATCCGTAATATTATTTTTAGCAAGCTCTGCTATTAACCAATCAGTATCTTTATGCAAGACCTGTAAATGCCTATCCTGAATATCACCGTCGATAATCAGTGGGTAAACAAATGCCTTTTCATCTTTTTGGTATACAGACAGATTGCCCGAGGGCTCTAGATAAGCATAAGCAATATCTGTAACGGAAGCATTTCCGTTTTCGCGTAATTGTTGACACAAATCATCTAAATTATAGCGTTGCTTGCGCATTTCACTTTCTAAAATGACACCATCTCTTATCAGTAATACTGGATCACCATCAACTAGATCACGGAATTTTTTACTTTTGAGTGAAATATATGCAGTTGTTATTTGTATGAAAAACAATATGATGATTGGTAAAATCACACTAAATAAAGGACTTTCGAAATCATCAAGTGCAAACGCAGCAACCTCAGCCATTAAAATGGATACAACTAAATCTATTACAGATAATTCGCCGACCTCACGTTTACCCATTAAACGAAAAATTATTAGGATAAACACATATAAAAAGCATGTTCTAAAAATAATCGTTAAATATTCTTCCATACAGTCACCCCCATAATATAAGGTGACCGTGTACGTTACTTTTTATACAAAAAAAGCCTTGTCAAAAATGAATTCTGCATTTTGACAAAGCTATTTATATGGTGTAAGGCGTTGTCCACTAATGTTGGACAACGCCTTTAAAATCAATTTTAGTCATTGTTAACTCGTCCGATTGCCTGACGATCAAATTTTACGCGCACATTGTCTGCGATTTTTAATGTTATAGTTGTGTCCTCAATTGAGTCAATCTCACCATGTAAACCACCGATTGTAATAACTTTATCTCCACGTTGCAAATTACCCTGCATATTTTGTGTTTCCTGCTGTCTCTTTTTGGCAGGGCGGATTAAAATAAACCACATTGCAACGAACATGATTAAAATCATGATTAAGCCAGAATATTGTTCCATCATTCTTGCCCCCTTTCTAATTCTCACTTTTTTAGTATAGACTATTCCACCCTAAAAAAGCGACGGACAAGCCCATTTTTTTTCTATATTACTAATATTTTTTCTAAGATAGACATTTTTTTGCTAGAAATATTCACATTTCACACAAATTTACATGATTTTTTTACTAAATATTAGAAGTTCTTTGCGTTTGGTCCATTAAAGCCATATTTCTCGAAAAATTCTTCTCGGAAATCACCAAGACGGTCCTCGCGTATTGCCTCACGTACTTGTTCCATTAGCTTCAATAGGAAGTGTAAGTTATGGTAAGTCGTTAAACGGATACCAAACGTTTCTTCCGTACGAATTAGATGGCGGATATAGGCGCGTGAATAGTTTTTACATGTATAGCAATCACAATTCGGATCAATTGGTCCGAAATCACGTGCATATTTTGCATTTTTAACAACTAAACGACCTTCAGATGTCATTAATGTGCCATTACGGGCAATACGTGTTGGTAATACACAGTCAAACATATCAATACCACGAATAGCACCATCAATTAATGAGTCAGGTGAACCGACACCCATTAAATAACGTGGTTTATTCGTTGGCATTAATGGTGTTGTAAACTCTAACACTCGGTTCATAACATCCTTAGGCTCACCAACAGATAGTCCTCCAATTGCATAACCAGGGAAATCTAGCTCTACTAATGCTTCTGCAGAACGACGGCGTAACTCCTCGTATTCTCCCCCTTGAATGATACCGAATAGACCTTGGTCTTCTGGACGTTTATGTGCCTCTTTACAACGTTTAGCCCAACGAGTTGTACGGTCTACCGATTGCAGCATATAGTCATATGTCGCAGGGTAAGGTGGACATTCATCAAAAGCCATCATAATATCTGAGCCTAAATCATTTTGAATTTCCATCGCCTTTTCTGGACTTAAAAACAATTTGTCCCCATTCAAGTGATTGCGGAAATGAACCCCTTCTTCTTCGATTTTACGGAATTGACTAAGTGAGAATACTTGGAAACCACCTGAATCTGTTAGAATCGGGCGATCCCAGTTCATAAATTTATGCAAGCCACCTGCTTCTTTAACAATATCATTACCTGGTCGTAGCCATAAATGATACGTATTTGACAGAATAATACCTGCATTCATGTCCTTTAATTCCTCAGGTGACATTGTTTTAACAGTTGCTTGTGTACCAACAGGCATAAAAGCTGGCGTTTCAAAAGAGCCATGTGGTGTATGGACGATGCCAAGGCGTGCTCCTGTTTGCTTACAAGTATGAAGTAGCTCATAACGAATTGCTGGTTGTGTCATATTATAAAAATCCCTCTCTTATCTAAAGTAAAAACAGTACTCCGATTTTTATCTTTATTCTCCTTTTGGACGAATAAACATAGCATCACCAAAGCTAAAGAAACGATATTTTTCTTCTACAGCTTGATGATATGCACTTAAAATTGTTTCTTTTGTTGCAAGCGTACTAACAAGCATTACTAGGGTAGACTTTGGTAAATGGAAGTTTGTGATTAAACCATCTACAACAGTAAATTCATATCCCGGATAAATGAAAATAGACGTCCAACCTTGTTCTGCTCGCACTTCGCCTTCATATTTAGAGCCGATAGTTTCTAATGTACGTGTAGAGGTTGTACCAACTGCAATCACTTTTCCACCATTACTCTTCACTCTATTTATGATAGATGCGGTTTCTTCCGTTACACTATAAAATTCTGAATGCATTTCGTGATTTTCAATTGAATCTACACTTACAGGACGGAAAGTTCCAAGTCCCACATGTAAAGTGATAAATACAACTTCGACCCCTTTTGCTTTTACTTGCTCAAGTAATTCTTCTGTAAAATGCAAGCCAGCAGTCGGTGCTGCAGCTGAGCCACGCTCTTTTGCATAAACGGTTTGGTAACGATCCTTGTCCTCTAATTTTTCACGAATATATGGAGGTAGTGGCATCTCACCAAGTTGCTCTAAAATTTCATAAAAAATCCCATTATATTTAAACTCAAATGTACGCCCACCATGATCAAGCTCTCCTGTACAAGTAGCTGTCAGTAAGCCATCTCCAAATGTTACAACTGTGCCGACTTTTACACGTTTAGCTGGTTTAACAAGTGTTTCCCATTCATCCGTACCTGCCATTTGCTTTAATAGCAGTACTTCTATATGAGCACCAGTTTCTTCTTTAACGCCCATTAAACGCGCTGGTAAGACTCTTGTATCATTTAACACAAGGCAGTCTCCCGCTTGTAGCTCATCTAAAATATGAGCAAAATGATGATGCTCTACATTTTGTGAGCCTGGCGTCACTACCATTAAACGACTAGCTGTTCGGTCCAAAAGTGGTGTTTGTGCAATAAGCTCTTCTGGCAATTCAAAATCAAAATCTTCTACACGCATGAAAATACTTCCTTCTTCTAGGTTTGTTGGGGATACTCATATCCAAAATGTTCGTAGGCTGAATGTGTTGCCACACGTCCACGTGGCGTACGTTGTATAAAGCCAATTTGCATCAAATATGGCTCATATACATCTTCAATCGTTACGCGTTCCTCGCCTATAGATGCTGCCAGCGTATCTAAGCCTACAGGGCCACCACGGAAGCGCTCAATCATATTGGTCACAAGTTTATGGTCAATATGGTCAAGTCCTCTAGGATCGACTTGTAATAGCTCAAGCGCTTGCTTAGCAAGTCCCTCCGTTATCATACCATCTCCGATCACCTGTGCATAATCTCGCACTCGTTTTAGCAAACGGTTAGCAATACGGGGTGTACCACGTGAGCGTGTCGCCATTTCAAGTGCTGCTACTTGCTCAATCTCAACATCAAATAAATGCGCACTACGTACAACAATTTCTGCAAGTGACGTATTATCATAATACTCCAACCTCAATAACACGCCAAAGCGATCCCTTAAAGGTGCTGATAATGCGCCAGCTCTTGTTGTGGCACCAACGAGTGTAAATGGCGGTAAATCTAGTCGTACAGAACGCGCTTCAGGGCCCTTACCAACGACAATATCTAAACAAAAATCCTCCATCGCAGGATAAAGCACCTCTTCTATTGCACGAGGCAGGCGATGTATTTCATCGATAAATAGCACATCCCCTGGTTCCAGTGAGCTTAAAATAGCTGCTAAATCTCCAGGGCGTTCAATCGCAGGGCCGCTAGTCATGCGCACATTGACATTCATTTCATTAGCAATAACAGCAGCTAATGTAGTTTTACCAAGTCCAGGCGGTCCATATAACAGCACATGATCTAAACTTTCCTGACGAAGCTTTGCCGCTTCAATGAAAATTTGTAAATTCTCCTTTACCTTATGTTGACCAATGTATTGTGCTAATCTTTGTGGCCGTAAAGATAATTCAAACTGTTCATCATAGCTACCTGCCTCACTAGCAATCATACGTTCAGACATGTACTTCCCCCCCTTTCACTATTTTAACTTTAATAGCAATTGTAAAGCTTGTTTCATAAATGCATCTGTTGTTTCAAGCTTGTCGTTTTCTTCGAGCTGTGGACGTATTTTTTCCAATTCTTTTTCAGAATAACCAAGTGCCATTAAGGCAAGAATAGCTTCTTCAAGCTCATGTTTATATGGATTCACACCAAATAACGGTAGCTCATCTTCTGTACTTGGCAGCTCAATTGTCTCCAACAATCCGCCAAGTTTACCTTTTAAATCTAGAATCATTTGACGTGCCGTTTTCTTACCCACACCAGGAAACTTTACTAAAAACGATTCATCTTCTCGTTCAATGGCACTGATAACCTGTTGCGGATTCCCAGTAGCTAAAATAGCAAGTGCACCCTTCGGTCCAATTCCTGATACTAAAATAAGTTTACGAAACAGCTCTCGTTGGTCTAAACTTGGAAAGCCATATAACACTTGTGCATCCTCACGTACATGCAAGTGAACAAAAATTTGTTGTTCAAGGGCCGATGTCCGGAACGCAAATGGATTTGGTGTATTAAGCTGCCAGCCAATCCCTTGCTGTTCAAGGACGATATACTCCGGAGTTATACGCTTTACTTGTCCTTTTAAATAATCATACATTCTATAATCCCTCACAATCATCGTCTTCGATTATAGCATATTACGAACGAATGCTCGACTATAAAAAATAACACAAGTAGTCGTTCACATACAAAAATGACCGCCAAAAGACGGTCATTTCTTTATCATTTTATCAATATCGTACCACAGTTTTGGCCAATATGTGAGAGCCCGTTTTGTAAATGGCACTAAATAATCTAAAAATACCAGCTGTTGATTTAATGGTAAATCCGCTGCAAAAAGCCATTCACGTAATAGCTCATTTGGATATTTTAAACGATGTAGCTTTCTTTTATCTAATCGTTTCAACTCTGGTAGCTCAGCAAATATTTTACCAAGGTCATAATCTACGGCAGGCAATACACGATGTAACCATAAAATGTATTCATCATCTGCTTCCCCAAGGTGAGCCAAATCAAAATCAATTAAACGTAATTCCCCATCTGAGCACCATAAAAAATTATGATGGACGACATCTCCATGTAAAAGCGTTGTTTCTTTTTCAGGTACATCTTCCTGAGCGATTAGCTGTAACGATTTCTCACTATAATGTAAAATTTGATTGATTTCTTCCTTTGTTAAAAATGCACGAAATTCATTCCATCTGCTTTTAAAACGCATATGGCGCATTTGCCATTTTAAAAGCTGTGAATAGGTGTGCAAACCTGGCACCCGCTGCCAAGCAATTTTTTTATTTGTATCATGTAATGTATTTAATAGCTTTAGTGATTCCTTTCGATCCTTTTTATATGCAAAATTAGCACTATGACTTCCTTCTTGCCAATCTTGCACGATTAAATACTCATCTTCACTTTTCATTAAAGGTAAGATCAACGAGGGCTCCAGATGTCCAAGTCGGCGATGAATAACCCTTACCTTTTCTGCTATTTCTATCTGCTTTGCTCGTTTCACAAAATAATTTTTGGATTGATATTTATACTTCCAAATATTAGGCTTTACTTCTTCGATAATATACGCTTTTTCACCATCGATAAGGCGTCATCCCGCCTGGAGAAAAGTGCGGTGACATCCATGGTCCTACCGAAGCATGTGGCATATGGCAATGTGAAGGACACGGCATTGGGCATGGTGGTGGACATGGCGGCGGACAACAACATGGGTCCATTTGCCAAGTCGGCATCATGACTGGTTGTGCGTGACAACCACATGGCTGTTCCATTTCCGGCATCATTTCCGGCATTGGCTGATATTCTGGATTCATAGGGAAGAATGGAGATGTACTAGATTCTAAGAACTCCTCCGCCCCAGCAACTTTTTCACAACCCATTTCACATGATGGTTGCTCTGGCATTGTATAAGCCTCAACTTGCGGTTCCATTGGCATTGGCATTGGCATTGGCATCGGCCAATACATATGATGATGCACTGGCTGATGGCAGCTTGCACAATGTGGTACTGCTGGCATTTGTGGCATTTGTGGCATGATAAAAATCGGTTGTGGCATTGGTGCTGGTGGTTGCGCCATCGGTTGGGCTACAGGCTGTGGTGGTGGTTGAATTTGAATTGGAGATACAGTTTGTTCTACACTTGGCATGACAACGTTTTGATTCCAGCTAAGCTCAACAGGCGCTGGCTGAGGCATCGGCATTGGCATTGGATAAGGAATTGGAATCATCTGCGGTTCTGGCATTGGTGGTGGTGGTACAACAATTGGTGGTGGCGTTGGTCTTTGAACCTCTTTTTCTTTAACGTGCCTTGTAGGTGACTCCTTGTGCATATGTTCTTTATGCATGTGCTCCTTATGCCCCTCTTTATGGGATTCTCTATGTCCCCCCTCTCTATGCATTCCCCAATCTGTTTCTCGATGATGTTCTCTATGTGGTTCTTTGTGTATTTTTTCAGGTAGGATAATTTCCATGCCCGGTACAATATAATCTGGATTAGCAAGATGGGCATTAAGCCGCTTTAAATCTTCAAACGAAATTCCGTACTCTTTCGCAATCTTCCACAACGTGTCTCCCTTTTGGACAATATGAATACGCAATTTTTTCCTCCCTTCCTCTCTTCGTATCATATGTTCAATGTTTCATTTGGATACAAAAATTTCACGCATGTTGGAAATGCTTCATGGTACACTAGTTTTAAGGAAAACTGCTTCCTTTATTACAAGCAGAGGTGATCTCTTATGAAAAAAATGTTAGGCGAAGAACGCCGACTGCAACTCCTAGCACAACTTAAAAAAAGTACAGCACCTATAACGGGGACGGACCTAGCTAAATTCGCTAATGTTTCTAGACAAGTCATTGTCAATGATATGACATTATTAAAGGCTAGAAATGAACCTATTATTGCAACTAGCCAAGGATATCTTTATATGCATCAGGAACAATTACAACAAACTGTTGAACGTACAATTCCTTGCTTCCACTCTGCTGAGGATGCAGAAGATGAACTTATAACAATAGTTGATTGCGGTGGTACAGTAAAAAATGTTATCGTTGAACACCCAATTTACGGGGAAATTACCGCATCCATTATGGTTTCTAACCGTCATGAGGTAAAAAAATTTATTCAACGCGTCAATGAAACACAGGCAAGTTATTTATCCGAACTAACAGGTGGTACACATCTTCATGTTATTTCTGCTCCTTCTGTTGACATTTTAGATTTAATTGAACTTACTTTGCAAAAAAAGAGCTATTTAGTTGTAGATCAATAATGTAACAAATTTTTATTGAATTTAAATGATTAACTTGAATTATCATTTAATTTTTATGAAGCTTATTTCATTTGTTCCATATTCATATTGAACTTACTATTGCAATTTCAACCAAAAGAGCTATCCACTTGGATAGCTCTTTTGTATGTCAATGAAATTAAGATATTAAAGTATGGCTCTGCGGCAAAATGAGGGGGGATTTCCGTCCGCTGAAACAGGAAGTGAGTAGCATGAAACGGAAATCATCCTCATTTAAAGCTCCAACATTCACAAAGAATTTCTTGGCCATTTTGTTTTTCAATACTATGAGCTATCCACTTTAATTGGATAGCTTCAAAGCTAGAGAAATCTATTTCGTTGTGAAGGTGTTGGCAATAAACATACTTCTTTTCGTCCAAAAAGACGATATCTATTTTTTGCAAATAACCGATACATTGTATTTCGTATAGATGGAGGAATCATGATCAAAATATAACAAACAGGCCAAAAACTATCTAATCTCCTACAGATTTTAAGTGCTGCCGTGGATTCAAAATATACCTTTCCCTGTTCAATTAATATGACACTATCAATATTTTCTGGTACTTCGTATTGTGCAAGTAATGCCTGCCCAGCTTCACTTTGAATGGACGCGAATTGAAAATACGCTGCTTGATCATATTTGATAATAAATTGCACACTGCTATCACAAAAATTGCACACTCCGTCAAATAATATAATGCCGCCCATACTGATTCCTCCTCGTCAAGACGAAATTGATTACTCGTCTGATGTTCGATAAGTAAAGTATGTACCAAGTGATTTCACCTTGCAACCAAGTGCAGCTAGTTCTTCCATAGCTCCACGCATCATAGGCTCCTTTTCATCTGCTAAAACATCAATCATAAAGAAATAATCACCTAAGCCTGTTTTTAATGGTCGTGATTCGATTTTACTTAAATTTAATTGTCGCCATGCAAATACTGATAATACTTGATGTAATGCCCCTGAACGGTCCGTTGGTAATGTAATCATGAAAGTTGTCTTCGCTTGTCCATCAGATAATTCTTGCGGCAATCGTCTATTTTGCTTTGATAATACGAAGAAGCGTGTATGGTTAAAATGGAAATCATGAATATCAGGTTGAACGATTTCTAAGCCATATTTAACTGCCGCCGCTGCATTTCCAACTGCCGCAATGCACTCGTTTGGATTTTCGGATACAAATTTTGCCGCTGCTGCTGTTGATGTTGTTTGATGTAACGGAGCATGGCTGAAGCGATAAAATAAATATTTATGACATTGGGCTAGAGCATGTGGATGTGAATAAACTCCTACGATTGACTCCCAATTGTCCTTCTGCTCTTTATTTACCATTAAATGCTGCTGTATTTTTAACTGAAGCTCACCTGTAACATATAAGGTCGCCTCATGAAATAAATAATCAAGCGTTAACGATACAGATCCTTCTAAAGCATTTTCCAGTGGTACAACTGCTAAATCTACCTTCCCCTTTGCTACCGCTTCAATACATTCTGGAATTGTAGAACAAGGGACAAGCCACTCATTCGGAAAGGTTGCCTTTGTTGCTAAGTATGTAAATGATGCCTCAGGTCCTAAATATCCTATTCGTTTTTCCCATTGTTGCTCTGTCATTACATGTACCTCCTTAACTACAACTTGTAGCTTTTGATTTTATATTTAAATGGCTCATCACCATAACGTGGGGTTGATTTCCGTGCCGACTGCGCGCTTTGTTGTTGCTGTCGCTTCGCTTTCGCACAGAGCAGAGCTCCGATGAGCCGCTTGGGGCAACAGATGTTTTTTGCGCGAAAGCGTAGTGCTAACGAAGCGTCAGCAGCAGGATGTTGGTCACGAAGGCGTTATCACAGGACGTGATGTTCTTAGCCTTCGTTCCTCTATTGCTGATCCCCAAGGAGTCGCGCAGTCTCAACTTCTCCCTAAATTTCACTAATGAAAAAATTCGGAATTTTCAATCCGTGAAATTCACTTTATATTTCTACATCAAATGTTAGGCAAAGGCATAATGTGAAGCTTTCCAAAATGCTCCGGCGATTGCCGCACCTCTTAAATCAAATTATAGAATTTTTTGTGATAGTCTTTATTTTTTGTTATAGAATAAGGAGCTGTCCCATGAAGTGATCATTTCATCACATGGGACTGCTCCTTTTGAGCTTATTTACATTCTGTCAAAAATTCAAACTTGCTGTCAGTCATTACAATGCACCAGAACTAATTACTTCCGCTGACTCTACAAAATCTAAACGTTTAAGTTGCTGTATTAAATCATCCAGTTCACATGTCATACTAGTGACATCTAACGATAATGTAACATTCGCACGTCCTTGAATCGGTATTGTTTGATGGATAGTCAGTACATTGCAATGCGTAATTGTCACTGTTTCTAAAAGCTTTGCAAGTGTTCCTTTACGGTCCTGAAGCTGTAAAAAGACTGTTAAAATGCGTTCCTGCACAATTGAATGAAAAGGAAATACAGCATCCCGATATTTGTAAAACGCACTACGCGATAAATCCACCTGCTTTACCGCATCCCAAATGGAAGATACCGAACCACTTGAAAGTAAGTGTTTCGCCTCCAAAGTTTTTTGCATAGCATCCGTTAAAACATCTTCACGAACTAAATAATATCGCTGATTCGCAACATTCTTCATACGCTTCCCCCTAAAACCTATTCTTAGTCGACAAATTCAAATTCGAATTCCAATAAGCGTACAATATCACCATTTTGTGCACCACGTTCACGTAATGCTTCATCGACGCCCATACCACGTAATTGGCGTGCAAAACGACGTACACCGTCCTCGCGGCTGAAGTCTGTCATTTTGAAGATACGCTCAATCGCATATCCACCAAGAATGAATGTACCATCAGGATCACGAGAGATTTCGATTGAATCTGCTTCAGATTGGTGTTTGTAAAGTACCGTTGCATCTGATTCTTCATCTAGATCGTCGAATAATGGGAATTCAGGAGTCACTTCCAGTAAGTCGGCAATTTCAAATAATACCGGCTTTAAACCTTGGCGAGAAACCGCTGATACTGGGAAGATTTTCGCATCTTCGCCCACTTTTTCACGGAAAATTTCTAAGTTTTCCTCTGCATCTGGCATGTCCATTTTATTTGCCACAATAATTTGTGGACGTTCTGTTAAACGAAGATTATATTGTTTTAGCTCATCATTGATTGTTAAGTAATCTTCATAAGGATTGCGCCCTTCCATACCCGACATATCAATTACATGTACGATAACACGTGTACGTTCAATATGACGGAGGAATTGGTGACCTAGACCAACACCTTCGTGCGCACCTTCGATTAAACCTGGTAAATCTGCCATTGCAAAGCTACGATGATCATCCGTTTCAACCATTCCTAAGTTCGGTACGATTGTAGTGAAATGATAAGCACCTATTTTTGGCTTTGCCGCAGAAACAACAGATAATAATGTTGATTTACCTACACTTGGGAAGCCAACTAATCCTACATCTGCTAGTACTTTCAACTCTAATATAACATTTAATTCTTGTCCTGGCTCACCTTTTTCAGAAAGTTCTGGAGCAGGATTGGCTGGTGTTGCAAAGCGGGAATTCCCGCGGCCACCGCGACCAGCTTTTGCGATAATCGCTTGTTGACCATGCTCGACTAAATCCGCAATAACAACGCCTGTTTCTTCGTTCATTACAACCGTGCCCGGTGGTACTTTAACGATTAAATCATCTGCACGTTTACCATGCATCCCTTTACTCATACCATGCTCACCACGGTCAGCCTTGAAGTGGCGTTTGTAGCGGAAATCCATTAACGTTCGCAGACCTTCTTCAACTTGAAAGACAACATTCCCGCCGTGACCACCATCGCCACCAGCTGGACCACCATTCGGTACAAATTTTTCACGACGGAAGGCTACCATTCCATCCCCACCGTCGCCACCTTTTACATAAATCTTGACGTGATCGACAAACATTTAATTCACTCCCTGCTTGCACTCAATACATATATCCAAGACGCATTTGTCTCTTCCACTGTTTGAATGTCTAATTGTTTCAAACCTTTTTCGGTGAATGCATCAGCACTCCATAGCCCATTTAACGTGAATGTCACGGCAAATGTATGATCGTCAACACGTACATCGAGCACTAATCTCTGCTCTGTAAATGGATCTAATGTATCATAAACATGCATAACTGTTTTGTTTAAGTAATCTACAACTTCCGAATCAACTGTATTTGTGACAGACATTTTTATGTCACCGCTAAGCTTCATTGGTAATGAAGGATAGCGCCAACCTGCTGTTTGCAGCCATTCGATTGTTTGCGGTAATTGTAGACGATTAAGGATAGAAAGTACTTGTAATTGTTCTGAATAATTTTGAATAAGTTTTTTTGATTCATCAATTCTACCTAAATCTAAATTCATGCGAATAAGCTGAAGCTGATTCACATAATCATGATTTGCAAAACGTATTACTTCACTAATGGTTAGTGATTGATTGTTCATCCCATTCACTCCAATAAAGTTATCCTTACTAGTATAACAAGTTTTGCTGTATTTTTCCCTTAATTCTTCAATCAATTATGCCGAGGCATAATTGTTGCTGTCGCTTCGCTTTCGCACAGATAAAACCTTGTTGCTGTCGCTTCGCTTTCGCACAGATAAAACCTTGTTGCTGTCGCTTCGCTTTCGCACAGATAAAACCGTGTTTCTGTCTCTTCACTTTCGCTACGAAAACACTTGTAGCTGACGCTTTGCTTTCGCTACCAAAACCATTTGTAACTGACGTTTCACTTACGTTACATAAAACATTTTGCTGAAAGAAATTGAAATTTAGCCAAAAAAAGGACTGCAATAAATGCAGTCCTCCGCTTTATGTTATCTTTTTAAAAGATTAAGCTTCTTGTGATGCTGGGTATACAGATACTTGTTTGCGATCGCGACCTAAGCGTTCGAATTTAACAACGCCGTCAACTTTAGCAAATAGTGTATCGTCACCACCACGACCTACGTTTGTACCAGGGTAAATTTTTGTACCGCGTTGACGGTAAAGAATTGAACCACCAGTTACGAATTGGCCATCAGCACGTTTAGCACCAAGGCGTTTTGACTCAGAGTCACGTCCGTTTTTAGTAGAACCTACACCTTTTTTCGATGCGAAAAATTGTAAGTCTAAAGTTAATAATAATTTCATTCCGTTCCACCTCCTACTTGGTTGTAGTTGATTTGGATGTATTGTCCGTAATTTTGCACCATCGAATACACTTGGGCAGTCATTACTTGGACAATTAACTGTAGTTTCGCATCAATCTCAGGCTCTAATTCTGATGGTAAGTTTACCTTAAGATAGCCTCCACCTTCAGCAGCTTGTTCGATTTCTGGCTGTAATTGTAATAGTGCATAAATAGCATTTACTGTACCAATGGCAATTGTAGATGCTCCAGCACATACTAAATCCTTACCAGATTCATCGTATTCTGCATGTCCTGAAAATTCAAATGCTGACACATGTCTATTTTCATCGTGATGAATCGTAACTTGTATCATTCGCTACACCTCACAATTAAGCGTTGATAGCTTCAACAACTAATTTTGTGTAAGGTTGACGGTGACCTTGTTTACGACGGTAGTTCTTTTTAGCTTTCAATTTGAAAACAACGATTTTTTTCGCACGGCCTTCTTTAACAACTTTAGCTGTTACAGTAGCGCCTTCTACGAATGGAGCTCCAACTTTAACGTTTTCGCCACCAACGAATAAAACTTTATCGAAAGTTACAACCTCGTCAGCTTCTACACCTAATTTTTCAATATAGATTTCTTGACCAGCTTCTACTTTGATTTGTTTACCACCAGTTTCAATAATTGCGTACATTTTAC
Source organism: Lysinibacillus sp. RC46 (assembly GCF_041262385.1). Lineage (NCBI taxonomy): Bacteria > Bacillati > Bacillota > Bacilli > Caryophanales > Bacillaceae > Lysinibacillus > Lysinibacillus sp. RC46. Next base: position 101,768 of record NZ_JBGCCF010000002.1, read on the forward strand.
TGCACCTCCTCTTAGACTCAGACTCGCCTGTTTATAAAGGTGATCCTAGGATACTTAAACCTTTCCAGTGCGGTTGCAGTAGCACAGGTGCTACAAACAATAACATTAAAATATTACCACAAGATTTTTTTTAAGTCAATCTATTCATTACATATTTCTCGAATGCTAAACGATATTTTCGATACTTCCATTCCTTTAACGCTTGAAGCCATATAAATAAACATAAAATTGCTAAAAAAATAGATTGTGGGAGGTAACATAAAGTTACCATGAATAGTATAAAGGCGATTATAAGAGAAAACCAGTAATAATATTCAAACGCACGAACACTTGGAGTGAATAAAAATAAGCATGCTAAAAATATTCTACCACCGTCCAACGGAATAATCGGTAAAACATTGATTGCTAATAGCACAAGTTGCACATTAATAAATTTAGTAGCAAGCAGTTCTGGCATAAAAAAAGCGAGGCCAATCCCCAATATTGTAGCGATTGGTCCCCCTAAGGCAATCCAAAGGAGTGACGTTGCAGGCACAACCGCTGGATTTTCAAATTCTATTTCCCCTCCGTAAGGTGTAATAACGCATGATTTCACCTTAACACCACAAAGCATTGCCGTTAACAAATGACCAGCTTCATGCCATAATAACGAAGATAAAATAATGGCGTAATAAGCAATTTGACCAGTAAAAATCATTAAAAATACGAGAGGGATACATAGAAGATGCAGTTTAATTTTCATTGGACGCCGCTGTTTCAAGCCATTGTACAATCTGCTCTAAGCTATATTGTGTTTTATCTTTTTCAATCGAAATATAGAGTTGTCCCGCCTCTTTCATGCCGATTAAATCGTTTGCCTGCACCGTTGTATATGGAAGTTGTGCTAAACTATCCAGCATCCCATAGGATACTGTTGTACCATCGTCATAGCTTATTGTCATTGTTTTACCGGTATATTTAGTATGGCCGGTAAAAACGACAAGACCATTCTTTCCAGCATAAACCGGCAGGCCCATGTCATATTGCAATAAAAAACCTTCCTTAAAAACTTGCGCATTGGCAAATGATAATAGTTCAGTTTGCCCAACATCACTCGAAACTAAAATTGTTGTATCTTCTTTATTTAGCCAACTTTGCCCGAGCTCACTTAAGTAGGTTAAATCTGCTGATGTTGTAACAAGTTTTCTCACAGGTGTTTCCAATACACCTTGATCCTCTAAACGTATTACAAGCATAATTGCAGCCACAAGCAGTATCGTGACCAACCATTTCCATTTTTTAAACAAGCCCTCATCCTTTTTTCACACTATATGAGATTGCATGTCCATTCATGCACAAGAAAAAAACCTTCTCGTACAAATGCACGAAAAGGCTGATGATTATTTAGAAAATAACGCTTTTAGTTTTGAAAATACACCTCTATGCTCATCTTCAATTGCCATAAGTGGCACAGACTCGCCAAGAATTCGACGGGCAATATTACGATAGCCTAGAGATGCTTTATTAGTAGGATCCATTACTACCGGTTCACCTTTATTGGATGATGAAATAACTCCTTCATTATCTACGATGATCCCTAATAAATCGATAGACAAATGTGTTGTAATTTCATTAACATCCAACGTATCACCGCTTTTCATCATATGCTGGCGAATGCGGTTAATAATTAGTTTAGGTGCAGTAATTTCTTCCTGTTCGAGCAAGCCAATAATTCGATCTGCATCACGCACGGCAGAGATTTCTGGCGTTGTTACAACAATTGCATGATCTGCACCAGCAACAGCATTGCGATAGCCTTGTTCAATACCCGCTGGACAGTCTATTAAAACATAGTCATAGTCCCTTTTTAATTCTTCTACTAAGCTCTTCATCTGCTCAGGTTTAACAGCATTTTTATCTGTCGTTTGAGCAGCAGGTAATAAAAATAGTTTCTCATCTACTCGTTTATCTTTTATTAACGCTTGATGAATCTTACAGCGTCCTTCAACAACGTCTACTAAATCATAAATAATCCGATTCTCAAGACCTAAAATTACGTCCAAATTACGAAGTCCAATATCAGTATCTACTAAACATACTTTCTTACCTTGTAGAGCCAATGCAGTCCCCAGGTTAGCCGTTGTCGTTGTTTTTCCGACACCGCCTTTACCTGAAGTTATGACGATCGCTTCTCCCACACTAGCTACCTCCCTTAGACACATTTAATAATGGTCGAATATTTTTTAACGCGTTTATTTGATCGTACGTAATGCGCCCATCATAGCCAATAAATGCACAAGTCATCTCTTCATGTTTAATAGCTTTTACATGCTCGTCCGACATTGCCTGAACCTGATCAGCAATCATAATATGTGTGGCTTCAAAAAGAGATGCTGCAATGATTGCCTCCTTATTACCATGAACGCCAGCATGCGCAATTCCCTTGAGTTTACCTAGGACATACACATTGCCACCCGCTTCTACACGTCCGTTCGGATTGACATTCCCTACGATAATAATATCTCCTGACGAACGCAGAACTTGACCCGATCTGACCACACCAATATATGTATCTTGTTGACTTTCAATCCTTTTCTGGTTGCTTTCATGGACAGTCAGTACTTCACTTTGCACCTTTGAAACAATTAGTTGCTCTGTTTCCTGAACAATTTTAATAAGCTCTTTGATTTGTTCATCAGAACAGTATCGATAGCCCAAATATAATTGTACATCTACTTTACTATCGATACCGCTTTCTGACACTTTCTTTTTAAGCTCTTCTACTAAATCGACATATGCACATTGATCGTCTAAATGAAGAACAAATCCATCCTTTGTCCCCTTCATATTAACTAACTGTTTTTTCATGAATGCCTCACCCCACGTTGCTCTTTATTAAGAAACTTCACGTGCTCTCTGTAAGACACGCGCATTTATTAGATACTTAAAGGCCCAACCAAGAATCATTAAAAATAGTGCATTAGCAATGATCGTTGGCAGCAGTCGTGAACGTAAGAAATCCGATAATGGGATCGTTGTAAAGTCGATAAGATAGAAGAATTGATAGAGTATAAATTCTAAAATTGCTACTAAAACAACCGAAATCGTCGTTGTCACAACTAAGTGCTGATGAATAACTTTCACAATAGACCCTGCTAAAAAACAAATAAGCGGAAACAGTACTGAATATAATCCAATAATATCAATGTAAAACACATCATACAAGACACCAAAAAAAAGTCCATACATTACCGCTCGCTGACGGCTGTAATAGATGGAAATAAATATTAAATATAAGATTAAAAATCTCGGAACTAAATAAAAGATTTGCCCTTTCACTTCAATCGGTGAAAACATAGCAAACTCTGGTTCTACCAAAAATAGTAAAACTGCCACAGAGGGGATGAGAAACCGAACCATTATTCCGCCTCCTCTTTACCCTTTTGTGGATGTGTTAAATCCTCGTTCGATGTATTACCATCAGATCCGTCTATTACAGTAGCGGAACGTTTAGCAATAACAACATAGTCTAAAATTGAAAAATCAGCAGATGGTTTTACATAAGCCATTTTTGTTAAGCCAAAATCATCTGTACTTACTTCAGTTATTTCTCCGATTGGCACATTTTTAGGGAAAATACCGCCAAGTCCTGATGAAACGACTTGCTGACCCTTTTTAACTGTTAAACTTGAATCGATTCGCTTCATGATGAGTTCATTACGCTCTTTATCATAGCCCTCGATTAAACCGTATGCTTGTTTATCTCCTTGAACCATCGCAGAAACACGATAGTTTGGATTATTTGTATATAAAAGCTCTACCTCAGAGGTGAAAGGTGTCACTAAAGTAACTTTACCGACTAAACCTTTTGCTGTCATAACTGCCATATTTTTTTCTACACCGTGTGAAGATCCTTTATCTAAAATGATCTTTTCTTCCCACTGGTCAGGATTTCTAGCAATAACTGTGGCATGAATCGGATCATAAGCTTTTAAGCTTTCCGATTTGTCCGTAAGCTCTTGAAACTTTTTAATATCAGCTTTCAAGTCGGATGCCTCAGCTTGTACGGCTGCAAATTCATCTAAGCGTGCTTTTAAACGTTTATTTTCTTCGTACGTGTTTAAGAGGGAATCAATACTATTAAAAACACCAGTAATATAATTCGCCGGCTTCGCAACAATAGATTGTGCGACGCCGACAGTGTCTTTAATAATTTGCTCTGGTAAAGTTGCATTCGTCCGTTCACGTAATGAGAAGCTAATCAATGCCACAAGAAAAACCATGCCCACGAGTAGCAAAATTAATTTCTTATTGAAAAAAAAATGTGGCATTGCCTAAACCTCCTTACCCTTTAACTTGTTGTTGACGAATTAAATCAATATGTTCTAGAGCCTTACCTGTACCAATAGCAACACAGTCCAGTGGATCTTCTGCGATAAATACTGGCATATTAGTTTCTTGGCTAATAACTTTGTCTAAATTCGTTAATAGCGCACCACCACCTGTTAGTACAATTCCGCGTTCCATTACGTCTGCAGATAATTCAGGAGGTGTTTGTTCTAGAGTTTTTCGAACACCATCAATAATAGATGCTACCGCTTCACGTAAAGATTCAGAAATCTCCTGTGAAGAAATTTCGATCGTTTTTGGTAAACCTGTTAAAAGGTCGCGTCCTCTAATTTCCATTCTTTCTTCTGGACCCTCAGCCAATGCTGTACCAATTTCCATTTTTACTGCTTCCGCAGTACGTTCACCAATTGTTAAGTTATATGATTTACGAATATACGAAATGATGGATTGGTCCATTGCATCCCCGCCAACACGCACGGATTCACTTGTTACAATACCACCTAATGAAATAACCGCTACCTCTGTTGTACCACCACCGATATCAACGACCATTGACCCTGTTGGATCCCATACTGGTAAGTTCGAACCGATTGCTGCTGCAAATGGCTCTTCAATTGTAAATGCTTCTTTAGCACCTGCTTGGCGAGCAGCATCAATAACCGCACGTTGTTCAACCGATGTAATACCATAAGGCACACAAATCATAACATTCGGTTTTTTCCAGTTACCGCCAGAATTTTTACAAGCTTCTTTTAAATAGTATTCTATCATTGCTGTAGTAATATCAAAATCAGCAATAACGCCATCTTTCATAGGACGGATTGCTACGATTGACCCAGGTGTACGACCAATCATATTTTTTGCATCATTACCAACTGCAACAATATCTCCCGTTTTTGTATTTTTCGCTACAACTGAAGGCTCGCGTAAAACGATTCCCTTCCCTTTAATAAACACTAATGTATTCGCTGTGCCAAGGTCGATCCCGACATCTTTACTTCCTAATCCAAACAATTTGTGTACTCCCTTTCTATTTAAGCCATACTTTCGTTGACATCAACTACACCCAGGCGTATTTACGCCCCAAGCCTCTATCTTCATTCACTCAGTGTTAGACACCTACTGAAAAAAAACTACACACTCATTTATCTCACACCTGTTGGAGTAAGAGTCTTTTTCTGAACAAAAATAAAATCATACCGTTCATTATAACGGAAAAACGCAAGAATTTGTAGTGCCACATACCTCTTCTCGCGGAAAAGATACTATTTTAATTCCCACCCAAACAAAAATAGTACGTATAGATTAGCATATAATTTTTATTCTTGTAAGACAACGTGTAATAGGCTACCAATTTTTGTGAATATTATAGACATTTTTCTACGAGTACAATAACGTTTTCTAAAAAAAAAGGTTCGCTTTTATTTTTGGCTTTTCGCAAAAAGATACAAAATATTTATTTATCAATTATGCCTTGGCATAATTACGTCCGGAATCGACTTTGTTCTTGCACAAAGCACTCCTTTCCGATTCCGTGACATCCGCCGGAGGCTTTGGGCCAACGTGATGTTGGTCACTCAGTCGTTGCCACAGGACGTGGCGTACTTAGACTGAGTTCCTCTATTTCAGCGGGTGTTTGGACACACTCTGAAAAGTAACTTAAATTCGCATTCATCTCACCACCTATAGAAGTAGGTGACTTCTGCTGAAAGAAGTTAAAATAATAAAGCGATTTGATTCTTCACTAAATTTTGGAAACAAAGAACACTGTAAGGCTTCCCGAAATGATTCGGCAACTGCTTTACAATTCTAAATCGTGTAAATCTCGCATAACCCCCCTAAATTTTCCATCAAAAAAACTCTGCAAAATTTATTGCAGAGTTAAAAGTATCCTTTTTCTTTCAAACTAATGAACTGATGATCACCGATGATAAGATGATCTATTAAATCTATGCCTATAATATAACCAGCCTCTAAAATTCTTCTCGTCACTTCTATATCCTCTTCACTAGGTGTTGGAACTCCGCTAGATAGCAATAGGTAAGGCTTTGAAGTAATCTCTACCTTTTCCCCTGCTCCACACCGTGCATGCAACTTTCATCGCACACGGCATTCCATCGTTTGCCTTCTATTTCATTTATCTCAATCTACTAAGTTTTCGCTCAAGGTCTATCACGCTCCAATCATGGCTCGTGACCTTTTTAGTCATCCTAGAATCCTTGAAATGATTGAGTTGAAATAGTTTAGACGAAACGACTTGAGGCTATTGTTCCATTTCCATTACAGAAACTTCATTACTCCTGCCTCTACTCTCACTATCATAAAAGGAAGTTATAGATACATTCCTTTCCTTCCTAACACTTCATCGAGTGTGTACTCTTCATGTTGATAGCTTTCCACGTTCCCTTAACCCTATCAATACTTAACTTAGGTGCTAGCTCTTGCCTGGCGTCCTCTCCATCGCCTGTAACGATGCATGGAGCTTTCGAAACCACCATACTTACTCGCCCACGGAAACGCACTTGAATTCTCATCAAGTCTACTCATTTCTAAATAGTCACACTTACAGACATTTCGTTCGCTAGTTCGTCAGTGTTTTACCACATTCTCACCATATTAAGTTTTAATGACTCCCGACCTATCCGTTACACCAACTACCTCTAGTTAGCTTTCGGTTATCAATTAGATTGGCACTACGGTAACATTCAGCCGACTTCACCGAGCTTCACACCTTATTCTTATACACATTCGAATAACGCATGTCGGAGTATTAGAGTAGGCGTTTCAAGGCGTTACCCTATCATTCCACCTATCGAGTGAAGAGTTCACGACTCTCTTACTTGTCAACTTGACGTTCGGACAGCATGCGCAACCTTTTCAGTTACGAACGTGTCGCACGGTGATTGTGTGCACAAATAATAGAAGCCGCAGATCTTTTTACAGCTTCGCGATATATCTCCCTAGGATGAACAATCGAAGCATTTAGACTGCCTATAAAAATCGTCTGTCTATGAATAATTTGATTTTTTACGTTTAAAAAAAGAACTACAAAATGCTCCTGATTCAGTGAGGTCATATCAGGCATTAAATAGGCAGCTGCATCTTCCGGTGAACGAATCGTATATTTTTCATCGTTATATTTCTGTGCGAGACGTCTACCGAGTTCAATTGCCGCTAATAATTGAATGGCTTTGACCTCACCAATCCCTCTAATAGCAACCATTTCTTCTATTGTTGCATGTTTCAAATGATGTAAACGTTCAAAAACGCTTAGTACGCGATTTGCAAGTACAAGAACAGACTCTTCTTTAGTGCCTGTTCTTAGTAAAATAGCTAGCAGCTCCTGATTCGATAAACTCATAGCTCCTTGTCTCCGTAGTCTTTCACGAGGTCGATCCTCTATATTAACGTCTCGTATCATCGTCCTTGGTAAAACATCATTTGGCAAAAAAGCCTCACTCCTTTGCAAATTGGATAATATTGAGTGCTACCAATTGCGTAAACAACGCTGCAAGTGGTAAGCCGACAACATTGTTATAATCTCCTTCAATTCGTTTTACTAGAAGAGTTCCAGCAGTTTGAATACCATAACCACCTGCTTTATCAAATGGATCTCCCGAATCTACGTATGCTTCGATGAGCTCCTTCGATAAATGATGAAAAACAACATTTGTCTCTTCGACGAATGTAGTTTCATTACCGTTAGGCTCAATAATGGCAACAGCTGTCATGACCGCATGACGCTTACCTGATAAGCGCAATAAGTGAGAAATTGCTTCCTCACGATTTTTAGGTTTATGGAGTAGCTCATCATCATAAACAACAATAGTATCTGCTCCAATAATCGTGGCCTTTGGAGCTTTTTTCGCCACATCACGTGTTTTTAATAGAGCTACACCTTTTACATAATCTTGCATTGTAGTTGCCTGGACGCTTGTCTCTTCTACTTCACTAGTTATTATGTCAAATGGAAGTGATAGCATAGCAAGCAATTCTTTTCGTCGTGGTGAAGCTGAAGCAAGCACTAGCTTGTGATTTGTTTTAAACATTATCTGACCATTCCTCCTTATTAGTTATCATAACGGAGAAATTGGGATTTGAAAATTTTCTAAAAATCAAGATAATGCTAATTTCACTATCTTTTGTGTTTAAAATTTCACTTGAAGACAAGCATTTTTCGATTTGTAATGGGCAAAAACTTGTAAGCGAACAATACTGATATCGGTTGAAATAGACGAGGCAGCCGCTCCAATAGATTGCCAATCAGCAGGCAACGTAGAATCCTTCGAATTATCTTTAAAATTTAATTTTGTTGCATTTTTGTCAGCTAGCACAGATGGAAGTTCTGCAATCGTTGCCTCCTTACAACTGTCACCGCTTAAAGTAAATGCTTTTTTAAATGTTGCAGGATCTTTTAAAAAGACAAGCTGACTTTCATCTGTAACCATACTTGTCCAAACATAAAATTTTCCGTCAACCTCGACAACGGCACTTTCTTTTAATGAAGGATGTTCAGATACAAACGAGCTTGCACTTTCATAATTTGAATAGACCCCTGCTTGACTTGCAAAAAACATAGGTCCGTTCGTTGCTCCTCCAGCTGTTGGAATTGTTTCTCCGGATGAATTACCATTATTACTTTTAGTGGCTACCTCAGTGCTATCGTTTTTTAAAGAAAATTTAGTACTTGCTTGAAGAATACCTAAAAAAAGGGCTACACCAAAAAGTCCAACTATTCCTCCAATAATCATCGCTCGAAATACTTGTTTTTTCATCACATGACTGACAATTTTCATTCGACCATCACCTCTTTCTTTAACATATCAAAGTCAATTTAGACAAGACGAGATTGTTACAATTTGATATATAAGTATATGTATAAAAGAATGTGTAAATGCTAATTTACTACATTTTGATTTAATAGTTATTTTCGATGTTTCACTTCAAAAATAACTATTTTTGCAACGAAAGTTTTACTATAAACAAAAGGGATCAAGCGTGTTTATTAACCATTTTTATCCACTCCAATTAATTTGAAGGCTCTGATTTCCGCTACGGGCTACTCGCTTTGTCGCTGACGCTTCGGTTTCGCGCAGAGCAAGGCTTCCTGCGGGCGAGCGTCGAGCCGCTTCCTCCGCTGCGCTCCGTGCAGGGTCTCGTCTGTCTCGCTTTCCCGCGGGAGTCGAGTAGCCCTACGCTACAATCAGTTAAAATGGGCATACATTAGCAAAATATCAACAAAAAAATCCTTTAACAGCCAATAAAAACCTATATTTCCCTAATCAACACGCCTGAAAAAAGATCAAAGAACAATTTTACTCAAATAGTCCATCGTATAAATTATTTTTCACACTAAATAAAAAAAATCAGGACTCATTTTTATGAGTACCTGATTTTGTTCGTTCAACTAAATGCTAACTATTTTTTAATCTACTACGTACTTCCGTTAATAAATACAGCGAACCCGATACAATCGTTCTCGATTTGTTTTCTGACTGTAGTTTTAAAAATTGCACATAATCTTCTAAAACTGTTTTACGAGAGGCGTTCGACAGCTCAAGCATGTTGTGAGCAGCCATCGCACGGGGATTATTGAAATCAACAAAGTAAAAACTATCACTTACCTGCTCGAATTGCTGCAAAATCTCTTTTACAGCCTTATCAGCAAGAATACCCATTACAAAAGTAATCTGCTCACCTGGGAACTCTTGCTTAATCGTTTCTATTAATTTCTCAGCACTCGCTGGATTATGCGCACCGTCTAAAAAAATATAAGGCATAATTTCTTCAAAACGTCCTAAAATGGTTGCGTTTTTCACAGCTTTTTGAACAGCTTCTTTACTAACTTGTAACTGTAATGAGTTCGCCACTTCAAAAAAAGCTGTAATAGCTAGAGCCATATTATTTGCCTGATGAGCTCCCTTCATTGTGCGTGTAAGCTTTGTTATATGGAAGTCATTGTCGTTAAGCATATAGCTCTCTCCATCATTCTCTCGTTCTACATAAAATTGATGATTTAGTTCAAGAACGGATGAATGTTTTTTTTGAGCTTCCTGATAGACTATATTCTTCGCTTCTAACGGTAGATCCCCGATAATAACTGGACGATACGGCTTAATAATTCCTGCTTTATGATGGGCAATACTTTCAATCGTATTTCCTAAAAAATTCGTATGCTCTAATGCGATACTCGGTATGATTGACACAATTGGTGTAACCACATTCGTACTATCAAGTAACCCCCCCATACCTGCTTCAATAAGGGCGATATCTACATCACTAGCAACAAAGTGTAAAAATGTTGCAACCGTTAAAAGTTCGAAATCTGTTAGTCTCCCACTTAGTCCAGCTGCCTGCATTTGTTGAAATACATGATTCATTTCCGCTTCTGTAATAGCTTGACCCTCTACTTGAATTTGGTCATGTACGTCCACAATACAAGGAGACATAAATTTACCAACACGTAAACCATGTTCTTTGGCGATAGATTCTAGAAATGTAAGTGTCGAGCCTTTACCGTTAGTCCCTGCTAAATGCACGACTTGCAATTTGTTTTCTGGATTACCTACTCGTGCCAATGCCTCTTCAATCGCAGTTAGACCAGGTTTAATAACATCATCACTCTGAACATTCCACTTTTCTTTGTAACTATTCAATTTTGGGATCATCGTTGTTCCCCCTGTAGCCATTGTCGTATTTCAGCTATAAAATACAATGAGCCTGTAATGACGATAACATCTTCATCATTTCTTTGATGCAGCATCGTTTGAACCATTTCACGGCAATTCGCATTATACATTTTGTTCGTGTTTGTAGATAATGCAGCTAATTGATCAGCAGGCATAGCATTCGGTAGCTCAATTTGTGTAAACGCAATTGATGTAGCAATACTATCCATTAAAGCAATACTTTTCGCATGATCTTTATCCGATAATGCTGCATATATAAATCGATAGTTTTGGCGTGGATAAACCGTTTTTAGTGTTTGAATTAGTGCGGCAGTTCCTTCAGAATTATGTGCTCCGTCTAATATAATATTGTCAGGTAATTGCTCAAAACGGCCTGCCCACTGAGCTTTAGCCAAAGCTTGACGAATTGATTCATCTGAAATGTCAATGGCTTCATTCTCTCTTAACGTTAGGATTGCTGTAATCGCAAGGCTTGCATTATTTATTTGATGCGGACCAGCCATTTTTAATGGAACAGCCACCATCTCCACATTTGCTTTTCGGTAATTAAAGTGCTGTATATTAGTACCTTGTTCAATGTTTTCAACCGTAAAGTCCTTCCCTAAAACAAGACATGGGGCATGACGCTCATTTGCTACCTCTTCGATAACAGTAAGTGCCTCCTCACTTTTAACACCCACTACAACAGGTATATTTTCTTTAATAATGCCAGCCTTCTCAAACGCTACCTTTGCTAATGTATCTCCTAAAAACGCAGTATGTTCTAGTGAAATCGTTGTAATAATTGAAATTAGGGGCGTAATGACATTCGTAGCGTCTAAACGTCCACCAAGTCCCGTTTCAATCAGCGCAATATCCACTTCTTCATCCGCAAAATGTTGGAACATAATAAGTGTTACAACTTCAAAAAAGCTCGGAAAGTCACCTTCATAATGTGTCTCAATAATCTCAGCAATTTTATTCATATAGTGTAAAAATTGTTCATCAGAAATTTGATTTCCATTAATAGTCATACGTTCATTAACACGCTCTAAATGGGGTGAAGTAAAGGCGCCTACTTTATAGCCAGCATGCTGTAACATTTCTCTTAGAGCATTCACTGTTGACCCTTTTCCATTTGAGCCTGCTAAATGGATAGCGCGCAGCCTATCCTGCGGGTTATTAAGAAGTACCAATACCTCTCGCATTAATACGAGCGGTGCACGCTTATGATCAATTGCCTTTAACGTAAAAATAAAATCTGTACATTCTTTCATCGTTTTAAACAAAAGAAACACTCCCTCTTACTACAATATCTCTATTTTAGTATAAGTAGCGCCCAATACACATACATTTCGAAAAAAACTCTTGTACTTTGAATGAAAGCTAAAAAAAACACTTTTAAAAGCGAGAATCCGTGTATTTTTAAGTTGATTTCATACTCTTGCAGTTGTTGTGCACCATAATGTTCCCAACTAAATATTTTCACCTAAAACAACACATATGTTTTGTTGCATTAAAAAACAGCGGATGACTTTCGCCATCCGCTGTCTCAATCTTACATATTTTTCAGTTCTTCTAAACGTTTTAATACAACCGCATGTTTACTTTCGTAATCGGCTAATTTTTCACGTTCTGCATTAACTAATGCTTCTGGCGCTTTGGACACGAATTTCTCATTCGATAACTTACCAGTTACTAGTTTGACTTCTTTTGCCCATTTCTCTAATTCTTTTTCAAGACGAGCAATTTCTTCTTCTAGATTAATAAGTCCAACAAGCGGTAGGAATAGCTCAGCTCCAGTAACTACTGCTGTCATTGACTGACCAGGAGCTTCTAAACTTTCTCCAATTGTTAGCGTTTCTGGATTACAGAATTTTTCTAAATATGCTTTATTGGCTTCAAGTACTGTAGCCGTTGCAGCATCCTTCGCTGAAATGTATAGCGGCACTTTTTTGCTCATAGGTGTATTTACTTCCGCACGAATATTACGTACTGAACGTATAATATCCATTAGGAGCTTCATATTATCCGCTTCCTCAGCAAAATGAAGATCCGTACGTACAGTTGGCCATGCTGCCACTGTAATTGATTCACCTTCATGAGGTAAGTGCTGCCAGATTTCTTCTGTAATGAACGGCATGAATGGATGTAATAGACGCATAGTTTGATCTAAAACGTAAGCTAAAATAGAACGAGTTGTTTTCTTAGCTGCTTCGTCATCACCGTATAACGGTAATTTCGCCATTTCAATATACCAAGAACAGAAATCATCCCAAATAAAGTTATATAGCTCGCGGCCAACTTCGCCAAATTCGTAGCGTTCTGCAAGAGATGTTACACGTTCAATTGTTTCATTTAAGCGAGTTAGAATCCATTTATCGGCAACTGATTTTTCACCAGTTAAGTCGATTTCATCAAATGTCATACCTTCCATGTTCATTAAAGCAAAACGAGAGGCATTCCAAATTTTGTTAGAGAAGTTCCAAATTGCTTCTACTTTTTCAGTTGTATAGCGTAAATCCTGACCAGGTGAAGATCCAGTAGCTAAGAAGTAACGTAATGAATCGGCACCGTATTGATCAATAACGTCCATAGGGTCTACACCATTGCCAAGTGATTTACTCATCTTACGTCCTTCACCATCACGTACTAAACCGTGAATTAATACATCTTTGAATGGACGTTGACCTGTAAATTCAAGACCTTGGAAAATCATTCGAGAAACCCAGAAGAAAATAATATCATAACCCGTTACAAGTGTGCTTGTTGGATAGTAACGTTTATATTCTTCATTTGTCTCATCTGGCCAACCCATTGTAGAAAATGGCCATAGTGCTGACGAGAACCATGTATCTAAAACGTCTTCATCTTGTGTCCAATTCTCTGCATCTGCTGGTGCTTCTTTTCCTACGTAAATTTCACCTGTTTCATTGTGATACCAAGCTGGGATTTGGTGACCCCACCATAACTGACGAGAGATACACCAGTCACGAATGTTATCCATCCAACGAGAATATGTGTTTTCGAAACGAGATGGTACGAAGTTCACTTTTCCTTCTTCATCTTTTTGAAGGGCAAGTGAAGCATCAGCGAGTGGTTGCATTTTTACGAACCATTGTGCTGAAAGATATGGCTCTACAACAGCACCAGAACGTTCAGAGTGACCTACTGAATGTTTATGCTCTTCAATACGGATAAGCACACCCGAATCTTGTAAATCAGCTACGATTTGCTTACGGCATTCAAAGCGATCCATACCGTTATACTTGCCAGCAAGCTCGTTCATTGTACCATCTTCATTCATAACAAGAATGCGTTCTAGGTTGTGGCGGTTACCAACCTCAAAGTCATTAGGATCATGTGCTGGTGTCATTTTTACAACCCCAGTACCAAATTCCATATCTACGTAGTCATCTGCTACGATAGGAATTTCACGACCTACGATTGGTAAAATAACTGTTTTACCGATTAAGTGTTGATAGCGCTCATCTTTCGGGTGAACAGCTACCCCAGAGTCACCTAGCATTGTTTCAGGACGTGTAGTCGCAACTTCCACATATCCTGAGCCATCAGCTAATGGGTATTTCATATGATAGAATGCACCTTGAACATCTTGATAAATAACTTCAATATCTGATAATGCTGTTTTTGCAGCAGGGTCCCAGTTAATAATGCGTTCGCCACGATAAATTAAGCCTTTTTCATATAATTGAACGAAAACAGTTTTAACTGCATCGGAAAGACCTTGATCAAGTGTGAAACGCTCACGAGAATAATCTAACCCAAGACCAAGCTTCGCCCATTGATCGCGAATATGCCCAGCATACTCTTCTTTCCATTCCCATGTTTTTTCGAGGAATTTTTCACGTCCTAAATCATAACGTGTAATATTATCTTCTCGTAGTTTGGCTTCTACTTTTGCTTGTGTCGCAATACCTGCATGGTCCATTCCCGGTAACCAAAGTGCATCATAACCTTGCATGCGCTTCATACGAATTAAAATATCTTGTAATGTTGTATCCCAAGCATGGCCAAGATGTAGTCTACCGGTTACATTCGGTGGTGGAATAACGATAGAATAGGGCTCCTTTTCACTTGTAGGCTGTGCCTCAAAAAATTTCCCTTGTAACCACCATTCATAACGACCCGCTTCAATGGACTGCGGATCATATTTTGTAGGCATTGAAATGTTTTCTGTCATTTTGACTCCTCCTGTTGACTTAATAATTTTACATGTGTGAGATTGTACCAATCATTCTGTTTTTATGTCTCAGTTAGAGGCATATGTACCAGAAGATTAATGAAAATAAAAAAAACTCCTAACGTCTAAAAGGACGAAGGAGTTTAAGTTCGCGGTACCACCTTTAATTCCAGCAGAGGCGTGTTAAGCTGTCACACATTTCATTAGAAAAAAATGTACTACTACTTAAGCCTTTTACTACTGGCTCTTAATTCGGTAACGGTGTTTAACCGGCTTTAACTACTGTTAGTTCACTAAAGCTGCTCGAGGGCTACATTCAATTAGGTACATATAGAAACTTTTCAGCTACCGTTTCCTCTCTTAAAATGTACTAATAATTTACTCTTCCCTGTCATAGCATCTATATTCGACTTTTTCACATTGTACCGCAGAATCGTAGAATTTTTCAAGTGATTTAGTCATTTTTTAGGAAGCACTACTAGAAAAGGAAGTGAAAATTCAAATGCGTCGACGTAAGTATAATCCTTGGCATTTACCACCATGGCTACGACAATTTCGTTTTTACTGCAAAACGATAATTGTGCCAATTTGTGTTTTTCAGTTTATACGTGTCATCATCATTCCAACATCTGGAGATTTTGTCATCCTATTGCTCCTGCTTCTTCTATGCTATTTACTTTTGAATGAAGTCATTTGAAACACGAACCTTTAGCGGCGTATAATCTTCCGTTAAATCCCAAATCATCGATGGAACTTCATGCCAGGAGCTGGATTCACGGACTACAATATGACTTGAGGATTCCCTCAACATTGTTTTTTGCACAGCTGGTGCAGCCTTTTCTTTTTTGTCTGAAGCTACTATTGCTTCAGACTTTTCCTTTTTTACTGCAAATGTTACAAACTTTGATTTTTCCTCTTGTTCTGATGTTGTTACAACTGTAGAATTTTCTTCTTGTGCCGAAGCCGCTTCAGCTGCAGGTTTTTCTTCTTGTGCCGAAGCCATTACAGCTATAGTTTTTTCTTCTTGTGCCGAAGCCGCTTCAGCTATAGTTTTTTCTTCTTGTGCCGGAGCCACTACAGCTATAGTTTTTTCTTCTTGTGCCGAAGCCACTACAGCCGCAGGTTTTTCTTCTTGAATCGAAGCTACTACTGCTGCCGTTTCTTTTATAAGAAATCCCTTCTCTATTTGAGCTGAGGCATTGACAGTGACAGGCTGTTTTTCTAAAGCATGCGCTTTTTCGAATGCTGGCTCAAGCTCATTAAAAATACTTGTAACCGTCCATTCGAGCTGACACAACTGATTCGTCAATTTAGGTCGAACATCCTTTACCATTAAATCTTCAATAGCTGCTTCCTTTGGTAAATCCACATTTAAAGGAACTGCATATTCAAAATAACCAGTATCCCCTTGAATATCGAGAGCATCAATTTGTACTAATTCTTCATCATCTAAGAAAGCTTGCATGTCTTGAAAATCAAAACGAACATGTGCTGTGATATGATAGATACCCATTAATCGTAGAGAATCTTCTAACTGCATCGTCTGCCACCGTGGCATAATTTGTACATCTGCTATTTCTGTTGGACTGCCATAGCCAGGAAAACAAAAAGTTTCACTCATATTCCAAGTTTTCTGTTCGATAATAATCCCTCCCCTTGCATCATATGAAGCTCCGAAGGATAGTATGCTATAGGATGATTAATCAATTTCGTCTTGGCTTAATAATGTAGCTGTCACTTTGCTTTCGCGGAGGATAAACATTGCGTTCGAATTTCGAACTGCACCTTGGAAAGTGACACATAGAAAGCCCCAGGAAAGAACTAGAGCGGAACAGTTAAATCACCGTTGATAAGCCTAAAAAAGGCATACTAGAAAACTTCTAGCATGCCTCTTTACTGTTGGTTCAACAGCGAATTATACATTCACCAATTTAATTCTATTCGCTACACGATCTGTTAACATTTGTGTTGCTTTTGGTACAATCGGCTTAAAGATTGGATTTAAAACAGGACCAGCTAATCCTCCTGCTGTTACTTCTAAGAAGCCTGTCATTTTTGTATTTTCTGCATCAATACTTTCTGCTAAGAAATAACCGTTTCCTGAAAAGTTATCAGAAAGTCCTTTTAACTCGAATGTTACTTTTGTAGGCGCTGCCCATTCTAAAATAGTAATCTCTACTTTTACTGTTTTTTTCAGAACACCAACATTGCCTTTAAACGTCCAATTTGAATGTTTTTCATCAATCATTTCATGTGCATTATAACCTGGGACAAGCTTTGCCCATTTTTCCATATCACTGACGAAATCCCATACATTTTCAATTCCTACGGGTACTTCGACCATATGTGTGCCAGTTGCCATATCAATTCACTACTTTCTTTTACGAATAGCTCTATTATATACGATTTCGCCTACAATTTGGCTATGCTGAAAGTTATAATTTTAATAAATTTTTTTCAAGCGGTAACGATCATACATTCATTATCATTTAACGGGTAAAAATGGATCATCACCAAAACGTGTGGTTGATTTCCGTTCCGACTTGGCGCTTTGTTGCTGACGCTTCGCTTTCGCACAGATAAAACAATTGTTGCTGACGCTTCGCTTTCGCACAGATAAAACAATTGTTGCTGACGCTTCGCTTTCGCACAGAGCAAAGCTTCCTGGGGGCGTCCGATGAGCCGCTTCGCTTCGCTGCAGGGTCTCGGGCCAACAGATGTTTTTTGCGCGAAACCCTTTTGCTAACGCAGCGTCAGCAAAAGGGTTTCATTCTGTGCGAAAACGTAGTGCAACGAAGTGACGGCAACAGCACCGATGTTGGTCACGAAGGCGTTATCACAGGACGTGATGGTTTTAGCCTTCGTTCCTCTTAATCGCTAATCCCCAAGGAGTCGCCCAGCCGGAACGAAGATCAACTTATTTACATAGTAGACATTTTACCAAAATTCATCCACAACTTTTTGTGATGAACCGTAAAAATATAACCATTGCAGACAAAAGTAAATTACATTACTAAACAACAAAAAATAGCATGCCAGAAAATACTCCTAGCATGCTATTTTGTAACTACCTATTATCTTGCTAATTGTGCAAATACTTTATGGAAAGCATCAACCGTTTTTGCGATATGCTCTTCCGTATGTGCAGTAGAAATAAATAAACCTTCAAATTGAGATGGCGGTAAGAAAATACCTTCTTCTGCCATTAGACGGAAGTATTCAGCAAATAATTGTAAATCAGACGTTTTTGCTGAATCAAAATCAATAACATCTTCGTTCGTAAAGAAGAAACCTATCATTGAGCCAGCACGATTCACAGTATGTGGAATATTGTATTTCGTTGCTGCTTCACGGAAACCAGCCTCTAATTGATCTCCTAGCTTTTTGAAGTATTCATAAGAACTATTATCAAGGCGAGATAATGTTTCATAGCCTGCTGTCATTGCTAATGGATTCCCTGACAATGTTCCAGCTTGATAGATTGGACCAGCTGGTGCTACTTGCTCCATAATTTCTTTTTTCCCTGCAAATGCACCGACAGGAAGTCCACCACCAATTACTTTTCCTAACGTTGTCATATCTGGTGTTACATCAAAATAACCTTGTGCACAGCCATAGTCAACACGGAAGCCTGTCATAACTTCATCAAAAATTAACAATGTTCCATGTTCCTTTGTTAATTCACGTAAGCCTTGTAGGAAGCCTGGTTGTGGAGGGACAACGCCCATATTCCCTGCGACTGGCTCAACAATTACTGCCGCAAGCTCTGAACCAAACTTTTCGAAAATTAGTTTTGCCCCTTCTAAGTCATTGTACGCTACTGTTAACGTATTACGTGCAATATCCGCTGGGACACCAGGACTGTCAGGTAAGCCTAATGTAGCTACCCCTGAGCCTGCTTTAATAAGTAAGGAATCTCCATGACCATGATAAGAACCCTCAAATTTCAAAATTTTATCGCGTCCTGTAACACCACGAGCTACGCGTAAAGCAGACATCGTAGCCTCTGTCCCAGAAGACACGAAGCGAATCATTTCCATACCAGGAAGACGATCTAATACTAATTTAGCTAATCGATTTTCTGTATAGCTCGGTGCTCCAAACGAAGAGCCTTTCGCTGCTGTTTCTGCAATTGCTTGTACAACTTCAGGATGTGTATGACCTAAAATAAGAGGTCCCCATGATAATACATAATCAATATATTCATTGCCATCAATGTCTTTAATAATAGCACCTTGACCAGATTCCATGAATATTGGATCCATATTTACGGATTTGAATGCACGTACTGGGCTACTAACGCCACCTGGCATTAAGTTAATTGCTTCAGCATAAGCTTGTTTTGATTTTTCGTAAGAACGCGTCATTTATTTCTCCTCCAACCAACGTGCAACATCTTTAGCATGATACGTAATGATTAAATCTGAGCCTGCACGTTTCATGCTAAGTAACGTTTCAAGCACTACTTTTTTCTCTTCAATCCAGCCATTAATAGCCGCTGCTTTAATCATTGCATATTCACCAGAAACGTTGTATGCAACAATCGGTAATGTAAAGTTATTTTTTACATCACGAATAATATCTAAATAACTTAGAGCTGGCTTAACGATTAAGAAATCTGCACCTTCTGCAATATCCGACTCTGCTTCACGGAATGCCTCCATACGATTCGATGGATCCATTTGGTATGATTTACGATCACCAAATTGAGGCGCACCATCAGCCGCTTCTCGGAATGGACCATAGTAGCTAGATGCATATTTTACGGCATATGACATAATCGGAACATTTTCAAAGCCTGCTTCATCTAGTCCTGCACGAATCGCTGCCACAAAACCATCCATCATATTGGAAGGAGCGATGATATCCGCACCGGCTTTTGCTTGTGATACTGCTGTACGTGCTAAAACATCTAATGAAGGATCATTTAAAATTTGATCGCCTTCAATTAAGCCACAATGACCATGATCTGTAAATTCACATAAGCATGTATCTGCAATAACTAAAAGCTCTGGGTAGCGAGCTTTAATAAGTCGTGTTGCTTCTTGCACAATACCATGATCATGGAATGCACCAGTTCCGACTGCATCTTTTTCTGCAGGTAAGCCAAATAAAATAACCGCAGGAATACCTAAAGCAACAACTTCATCAATCTCAGCTTCAAGTTTATCTAATGAAAATTGAAAAACTCCCGGCATAGAAGATACTTCGTTTTTAATATTTTCGCCTTCCATAACGAAGATTGGATAAATTAAGTCTTCTTTGTGTAAGTATGTTTCTTTTACCATTGATCGTATTGCAGCATTTGCACGCAAACGACGATGTCTTTGAAATTGTGATTTTGTCATTTTCTTTCTCCTACTTTCGTTATTTCCTCGATGACTGCGTGCATTGTATATACGCTCGGCATAACATCCACAATAGCACCGTGATTCAAAATAGCTGCTTCTGTAATATGACCGATTACGGCTACACTTACTGCCTCCCAACCAATTACCGAAGCTACATCCTTCGCGTAAACATCAACAGCGGAAGGGCTAGCAAAAATCACTGTGACATCGCTATTCGCACGGATACATTCAATCATTAATTGTTTTTGGTCGTGTCGCTCAATCGTTTCATAAACTGTCCATTCCTTCAATTTAAAGGGTAGCCCTTCTTTTAATGTCTTTTTCGCTTTTTCTCCACGAATAAATAGACATGTAGGATTGCTTTCTGCAACACTAGGAAATTCTTGAACAAAAACATCTGCACTAAATATAGAAGGCATAAAGCTCACGTGGAATCCTAGCTGTTCTAAGGCTGTAGTAGTTTTAGTACCAATAGAAGCAATTTTCCCAGGAAAATGCGCTGCCTTTACATTAAATCGGCGCATCTTACTAGCAAAAGCTTCTACAGCATTTTGACTCGTAAAAATGAGCCATTCAAATTGACGTGCAAACTCTAACTGCACATCGTCGTTACTATCGATCAGCTCACAAGTTTCAATCAATGGGGCAATTACTGCTTGGCCACCTAAAGCTGTAATATCATCTATTATTGTTGTCGTTTTAGATGTACCTGTCAAAATAATAGTTTTACCTTCTAAAGGTAAATTATTTTGCATCTTGCTCTGCCTTTACTCGTTGAATTAATTCAAAAGCACCTTGCTTCGTTAAAATCTCAGCAAGCTCTTTCCCAACTGCTTCCGCATCAGTGCCCACAACAGTTTCCTTATAAACAACTGAAGCATCTGGTGCAGCAACAAGGCCAGTTAATGTAATTTCTTCCCCATTAGACTTTGCGTATCCTGCGATAGGTACTTGACAGCCACCATCCATAGCCGCTAGGAAAGCACGCTCTGCATGTGCTTCTTTCCATGTTAGGCTATCTGTTAACTTGCCTAATTCCGTTAATAGCTCCGTATCGTCTCCACGGCATTCAATGCCTAAAGAACCCTGTGCTACTGCTGGTAGACAATCCTCTACAGATAAAAACTCAGTCACTACATCATCGCTCCAGCCAAGGCGTTTTAGTCCAGCTGCTGCTAAAATAATTGCATCGTATTCATCCGTTTCAAGTTTAGCTAAACGTGTATCTACATTTCCACGAATCCATTTAATTTCTATATCTGGACGGACTGTTAAAAGTTGAGCACTGCGACGAAGAGAACTTGTCCCAACTGCAGCTCCTGCTGGAAGATCGGCAAATTTCACATGTCCTTTTGAAATAAATGCATCACGCGCATCTTCACGTGGTGGAATACAGCCAATTACTAATCCTTCAGGCAGTACTGCAGGCATATCCTTCATAGAATGAACAGCAAAGTCAATTTCTTTGTCGTAAAGTGCTTGTTCTATTTCTTTTACAAAAAGCCCTTTACCACCTACTTTAGATAGCTGTACATCTAAAATTTGATCACCTTTCGTGACAATTTCTTTCACTTCAAATTCAAATGGTACACCAGCTGCTTTTAACTCATTGATAAACCAATTTGTTTGTGTTAAAGCTAGCTTACTTCTCCTAGAACCTACAATAATTTTTCTCAACAGTCTCCAACCTCTCTTCTAATACCATAAATGGAATCGTGATAAACTACTTCCTAAAAAGAAGTTAACTACAACTAATAGGTAAGCGTATATATGTACCCACGCATAAGTTGTCCCTGTCAGTTTACCTTTACGATTCACATACAATATAAAGCAATACAAAATTAAAATAATAAAGGACCCAATAATCTTCGCATCAAAAATCGAAAAACTCTCTAGCGTTAGTAGTGCCCATTCAAACCCTAAAACTAAACTTACAAATAGCACTGGAATAGCAATGAAAAATGAAACATTCATCCAGTTACTCGTCTGCTGTAGTGATGGTAACCTTGTCCATAAATGTGACCATTTTTTCTTTTTTAGCAAACGATATAATACTAAATACAATATCGCAAAAACAAATGTTAACGAAAACACTGCATACGATAATATTGCAAATGATATATGAATAAACAGCAATTCCGAAATTAAAGTATCGCTAACTACTCCTGTTGACCGTTTTGGCATAAAAGTAAAGATACTAGCGAATAAAAATCCTAGTATATTAATAACAAACACCGGTAGATCAACCCGTGCAATACAGTGCAAAATAATTGATAATGTCACGAGCAGCCAGGAATAAAAGAGAATCCCTTCTGACAAAGATAAAATCGGAAAACGCTTCGTTTCCACAAAAGTTAAAATAATAATGGCACTTTGAATTACCCATACGAATGAAACAAGCCAAAAAGCAATTCGCCTTGCTCGTATTTGCTTATAAAAGTAATCAGTAAAGTAAAATACTAGACTGATCCCATACAAGACGATCATTACTTCATAGAGCCTTGTCATTGTCAAATCAGCCAATAGACATCCCTTCTTTATTTTGAAAGTGCTAAAGTAGTGTACTTTAGCCTAGAAAAAAAAACGTTTTCGTATCCTTAGTTTACCATACAGATACGAAAACGCCTCATTTAAAAATCAGTAGAAAATCTCGTTCGCGGGATAAAGCTCGTAGGACAACTTTTCTAAAGTTGCACCGCGAACACATAGACATCTTTAGAAAGAATACTTTGGTTCAGTGGAAGATTGTGACGACTGTAAGCGCTCTTTGCGTTCAAGCTCTTGTTCTGTCATCGCAGTAACTTCAGCTTCCACAGCATCCTCAATACCGAAAATTTGTTGGAATAAACGTAACTGTTCATTTGCTTTTGGTGAATTTGCCATTTCCTTAGCTTGCAAAATTGGTTCTTTTAACAATTGATTAATAATAGACTTTGTATGCTTACTTAAAATTTTACGTTCTCGATCCGTTAAATCCGGCATTTTATTTTCGATACTAATCATTGTCTCTTCTTGAATATGATTCGCTTTTTTACGTAAAGCCGAGATGACAGGGACAACGCCAAGAGTCGCAACCCAATCTTTAAATTGCACAACCTCTTTGCCAATCATTACAGAAATATCAGCCGCAGCACGTTCACGTTCAGCTAAGTTTGCCTCGACGATGCCTTGTAAATCATCTATATCATATAAGAAAACATTTGGTAAATCTCCAACACGTGGATCAATATCACGCGGCACTGCAATATCTACCATAAATAATGGTTTACCTTTACGCAAACGTTCAACAAATTGCATCAATTCATAGTCAATAACATAATCTGTTGCACCTGTAGACGTAATTAAAATATCCGCTTCTAATAACGAACATTGTAGTTCCTTCATAGATTTTGCTTCACCGTCAAATTTAGCTGCCAGACTTTCTGCTTTTTCGAACGTACGGTTAATTACGGTTACTTTTCCTACACCGCTACCGTAAAGGTTCTCAATAGCAAGTTCCCCCATTTTTCCTGCACCTAAAATTGCTACATGTTTACGTTGTAAAGATCCGAATATTTTTTTCGCTAATTCAACTGCTGCATAAGAGACAGATACCGCGTTTTCACCGATAGCCGTTTCATTATGTGCACGCTTCGCAAATGTCACCGCTTGTTTAAATAGTTGATTGTATACCGTACCTGTTGTTCCAATCTCTTGTCCATTTAAGAAGCTTTTTCGTACTTGTCCTAAAATTTGAGTTTCGCCAAGTACCATCGAATCAATTCCAGCCGTCACTTTAAATAAATGTTCGATTGCCGCATCTTCTTCACGAATTGTTAAATACGAAGAAAATGTCTCCACAGGTAGGTCGAACCAATTTGCTAAAAATTGTTTCACAAAATGACGTCCAGTATGCACTTGATCAACTACTGCATATATTTCTGTGCGGTTACATGTCGAAACAATAACATTTTCTAATATACTTTTTTGCTTCTGCAGCGCTTCCATTGCCTGTGGTAGTTCACTCTCTATGAATGATAACTTTTCACGAATCTCAACTGGCGCCGTTTTATAATTCAAGCCTACTACGATGGTATGCATGAATAACACCTCTCACGTTCTAATTAACAAATCTCATTATAGCACAGTTCGACAAGAGTTCATCAATAATTTGTGAACATGTCATGAAGAACTGAAATTCATCTACATTAGAATTATTATAATCTAAGTTTAGCAAATTATACGTTCGGTTTCAAATTTATTGTTTGTCCAGAAATTTTATAAAGAATCAGGATATATTGTTTAACCATCTTCATCTACTTCTATTAATTAGAAGACAATGATTTCCGCTACAGGCTACTCGTTTCCTACGGGCGAGCGTCGAGCTGCTTCCTCCGCTTCGCTCTGTGCGAAAGCGAAGCGGCAGCAACAACAAAGCGCCCAGCCGGAACGGAAATCAACCCCACTTTTTAGTAAATGCTATAGTTTCTTAAATCACAAAAAAAGCTGAACTAATTGTTAGAATTAGTCCAGCTTAAAATAACTTTTATCTATTAATCTGTGATTGTCACGGTTTTTGTAGCTATAATTTTACCGTCTTTATCATATGCTACAAATTCAATCTCATTATTAACTTTGAAGTCCTGCATTGTTTGAACTGTTTTTGTTAGCATGTAGACACTATCACTACGCTTATTCAATTCAAATTGCACATCTCCACTTAAAGAAGGGAATCGTACATTTACCTTTGCAACATTTGAACAATTACCATCAATTCTTGCATTCATTGTAATATTGCCTTTGCGTAGAGTAACTGTCGCTTCTTCAAATAGATTTTCAGGAGTCACACAACTTGACGACGAAGTTTTACATAAAATTGAATCAATAATTTTTTGGAAAACTTGATGTAATTGTAAGTTATCATTTGCGTGGTAATAAGTACCGCCAGTTTCAGTAGCCAGTTGCATTAAAACTGCATCATTGACTTGTGATTTTTTACCCATACTTACAGTGTAAACCTTAACCCCTTTATTTTTCGCTTCGTTCAGCACTTTTGTCATTTTAGATTTACTTGTTTTACCGTCTGATACGACAATTATAGCTTTTGAAGTTTTCGAGTCATTGGAGAATTTAGACAGAGCGAGATCTATACCTGCAAAAATATCTGTAGCACCCTTCTCTTTCGATGCTTTATATAGATCTTTTTTCAAGACATTGTCTGTACTGCCCTCTCCAAGAACAGTAGCTTTTGTATTTGTTTCAATAACAATATTATTTTTAGCCTTAATTTGATTGATTACTTCCATCATCTTCTTACCACGATAATTTGTTTGGTCAGAAGCTTTCATGGAAGCAGAGTAATCAACTACGTAAGCGACTTCTGTTGCTAAAGAACAAGAATTTTTACTAAAGTAAGGATTTGTGAAAATTTCCTTTGTAATTGTTTTATCTTTTAAATCCTTCAATATTGTTGCATAACGAGGATCTATTTTATTAACTAATGTTGCTTCAGCTTTTGATTTTCCATAAATAATTGAGTCAAAGTACGCTACAGCTGTACCTGGGCTACCTGTATTATTTAAATAATCCGAAGTATTTGTCACAAATGAAGCTGTTTTCTCAACACCATCAAATTTAATTTTTACTGTTCCTTGGTAGTCAGTAATAATTTCTCCACCAGGTCTTACTAATGTAACCATTACCTTAGTATAACGATCTTTACCCGATGGTCTTGATGCCGCATCCGCACTTTCCTTTAATGCTTCCACTCGTTTTTTATAAGCTTCTACTTGACCGAGTAATTTACCACCTTGGTATTTTAATAATACTGTTCGATCATAATTACTCAAGTTCGTGAGAATAGCATAAATTTTCATGACACTATCATAATGCTCTAGCGTTAATTTCTTTTCATCAGGCATATGGTTCATAAGTTGAATAATAGAACCGACTGGGTTTATGTTCTCTACCTGTGAGGCAATCGCATCATCAATTCCTTGAATACGATAAATTGGACGCCCATCATCTGAAATCATATACATAATTTCTGTTTTAGCAGGTGTTGTCACAGAGTCCTTCAAACGTCGATTTAATAGTTCCTCAAATAAGAAAACGGAAATATCATAGTTTTCAAACTGTAAAATGGCATGCTCATAGCCTAATGCTGGATATTTTGGATCCGAGCCACCGTATCTTAAATACATATTTTGCACATTGCCAAGAGCATCCGTTACATTTGTTTGTTGCCCAATACTAAATAGCTTTTTATCTGCATCTTTATCTAAAGGGACTGGATCGTAAACATCAATAATGTTTTCAGTAAAGAACTCAGGTAACTTTTCATACGGTACATATGGAGGTGTTACATTGCCATTTTCATCATCAGTATTTGCTGGATCGTACACTTGATAATCAATGCGCATTTCTGGCTGAGGTGAGTAACGTACATGTGCATTCAATTTCTCACCTACAAGACATTTCATACCAGGATCTGTGTTGTTAATAAGTTCAAATGTAATTGTATCGCGTACAGATTTTGTTAATTTTGGTGCTATTACAATCACAGAGACAGTAGAGCCATCTGATTGTACATTTCGAACAGCTTCACCAGATGTGTCAACGATTTTTGCACCATATGACGAAGTTACACGGAATGTATAAGATTTATCATCAGGTATTGGATCGCCATTACAAGCTTTTAAAGATACAGTAATTAGCGTTGAATCTTGATCATTTGCAATTAAATCTGGTTTTTCAACATCAATACTTTGAAGAGCATTATTCACATACTCTGGTCCAGTAAAATCATTAGAATTATCCTTTGGCTCTTCAAATTCTGCGTTGTTTGAGCCCATAAAGCCTGACGGTAATGTGATTTTATCGTTATCACGACCTGCTGCTGCACGTTTTAATCCTAGTACAGCAAAGTTACCGTTTTGTACACTGCGATATAAAAATTCAGCAACATCTCCACGAGTTAGCTTTGTAGAAGGATTGAAATCGGCAAATGTCTTTTTACCAGTGCTTCCTGTTGAAATATCATTTGTGTATAAATATTGAACCGCTTGAGGCTCATCTAAATCTAAACCTTTAAAGGCAGCATATATACGCGCAAATTGTCCACGTGTAACAGCTTTCGAACGATTTGCTGTCGTGTAAGTACCGTTAAATGGTAAATAAAAATCACTATAGAAGTTATAAGCGACACTTTCGTTATATGTTAATGCATAGTTCTTATCGAGCTTCGCAAACATTACAACAAGCTCTCGTTCAGTTATTTGCTCATTAGGTAAAAAGTTGTTAGCGCTATTCAATGAGAGTAGATCATTATCGACTGCCCACGAAATAGCTTTGTATTTACCGTTATTGGTTGGGACATCATTAATTGTCGTAGCGGCTTGAGTCACAGCTGGAGTAGCTGTCATCAAAATTAGTACGAAACAAAGCAGAGATAGAAATGCCTTTTTAGCATATGTCATTTATTTTTCAGCCCTTTCATTAATTAAAGAACAATATATCATCTCGATAGTTTTGTTTTAAATCGCTTTCTAAATAATTCAAGAAACGTTCTAACACTACGGATGCTTGTGCTCGCGTTAATGGCTGATCTGGATTAAATCGACCTGTTGTAGGGTCACCAGTCATTAAGCCTAACTCATTCGCAATGTATATTCCGTCTTTTGAATAGTTTGGAATTTGCGCATCATCCTTAAACTTTGTCACATAGCCTGGATCTGGCGCCTTATTTTCTAGCCCTAATGCACGTACAAAAATCGTAGCGGCTTGAGCTCGAGTAATTTGATTATCAGGTTTGAAGTACTCTGGCGTTACACCTTTAATAATTCCTTTTTTATACGCAGACTCAATATAGGCATAATCTTTCACCGTACGTTTAACATCTTTAAAAACACTAGTAGCTGATGTCGATTTTTTCGTTTTCGGTTCTTCCATAACACGTAAGTCAACTGCCTTACCAATCGCCGTTGTAAAGTCAATACGCTTCATCGGGGTATTTGGTGAGAAGAAGTTACTCGCATCAGAATAAATACCTAAAGAGTATAATTTTTCAATAGCTCCTTTTGCATAATGATTTGATAAATCACGGAACTTAGGAATGATTAAACGTTCAATTGTCGGCATATATTCTTTATCTAAATCAAGAGTACCTTTTTGCCCAGAGGATAAATCATACGTATATTCTGAAATAACATCTTTTTCACTTACTACCGCATATCCACCATCAAAGCTCCCTAAACTTCCTAGGTTTTCTTCATAGTTTAGTACACGTGATTTGCTTGTCGATAAGCGATTTTTCACATGGCTAGTCTTACCGTCGCTATATTTATAAACAGCTTCTGTAATTTGTGTTTCTGTTGCTCCCCAGAAGTTTTCATAGCCAGCATGACGACTATCAGTATCAATCGTTACTGTATTTTGGACTGCATTTTTTCCAGTCCCTGTTTGATAGGCATATGTTTTTCTTGAAATCACATTACCTGAGTAATAATCAGAGGCTGCACGATTGTCCGTTACAGTCCCTTGTGAAAATTGGTAATCTACCAATGTATATGTTATTTTCCCAACAACAATTTTCTCAGTATACTTTTTCACTACACCATTCGATGTTTTTTGACCAATCGTAGCATAATCTACAACATCAGATTCGTAGGTCATATTTCGTGTTAATGTAGCACCATTACTTGCTGTTAGCTTTAGATTATATGTTTCGGTTAACTTTCCTTTAGATTCTTTTTGTGTAATTTTAATGTCTTTACTAGTACCTTTAAATATAATAGGTGTTCCTGTAATGAAAACAGCTTCCTCATATGTATATTCATTTTTTACAGCACCTGTTGTTTCTAATGAAACAGCTAATGCATTTTCTGGGATAGTAACTCCAATAACAAATACAGCAAGAACCACTAACATTATTTTAGATAAATGTTTTCGCATTCTTTTTTTGTCCCTCACTTTCATTCCATACATATCCGCATCTGGAGCTGTCAATAATTTTCTTCAACTTTACAAAATAATCAGGTGAGTTGATTAACCATTATTATCTGCTTTTATCAACACACCTGAAAAATTCAAGGATCAATTATACCTCGGCATAATTCGGTGACATCCGCCGGAGGATTTAGGCCAACACGATATTGGTCACTCAGTCGTTGCCGCAAGACGTGCGTCTATTTCAGCAGATGTTTGGACACTGCTGAAAAGTGACTTAAAACCGCATTCATCTCACCATCTATAGAGGTGTGAACTTCCGTAGCGCTGAAAGAAGTTAACATCTGCTCGTCTTCTACGCAGGGCGACAAAGTTTCCCACCACAAGCGAATATATTTGTCGTAAAAATACTCGCAGAAGACTCACAGACTTCTAAATTGATTAATCAACTAATATTAAATGAGCTTTGACAAAACGATCTGATAATACTACTAAACGATCAGAAGGTTTTAAATCAGATGCTTGAATAACTTTACCAGCTTTAATAATTGTAGCTTGATCAATATTCATATCAATCATTTCACCAGCTTCATACCAGCGACCATTTTGCCATTGACTAACGCTCTTCACATTAATTACAGCTGGGTATTTCGATTTAACTGACTGTAGTTTACCAGTTAACATTAATGGTGCAACAGGCTTCGCTTTATTTAGAATATGAAGGGCTTGTACATGACCATCCTTCACATAGAAGTATCCATATTCTCCTTCATATAGATGAAGCTCAATATCAGGAATAACACTATAAATTTTGTTACCATCATCTACTATGGCCTTTGTTGAATTACTAACAGATAGTACAGTACGCTCTGTTTTCTTGAAGACATTTGACTCGATCTTCATCGCATCATCAATTTCGATTAAATAGCCATCTGCTTGTGATAAACGTCCATAATATAACTCATGACCTGATAAGTTTGGTGACATAAAGCTATCACTTGTTACTTCCACAACTTGGGCATAATGATCACGTGCAGCACCGTCCGAAATAACAAAAGCTGTACCATAAGCTAATAAGCCAGTAGGTTCAATTAAACGACCATTTCTAATTAAAATCGTTCCATCGTGGAAGTATAATGTACCGGCAGATTTAAGTTTTAATAATTGATATTTAGTATCTACAGAAAGCATTGGCTCATAGTAAGTTCGCTCATTGTTTTTCAATACAACAATCTTTTCAATCACTTCTTTGCCAAATTGTTTAACTGTTGCATAATATGCTTGACTGCCAATGTAATTTTTCAACTGACCTTTATCAATTTTTGTATTTCCAACATATATCGGAACCTTCGATGAAAAATTCATCGTTGATAAAGCTGTTGTTGTGTCAGAGCCAAATTGCCAATTTATAAAAGCATGTTGGTTTTTGACAGTTAATTTATTTGTATTGGCATTAACTGTCTGTATCTCACCTTTATACAGGTTTTCAACTAATGTACCCGTCTCACTAATGTCTATTTTTGTGACAATGGATGTGTTTCGATTTTTAAGGCTAAGCTTCACACGATCCCCCACATATAAAGCGCTAATATCGACAGCTGAGGAGTTTTTTTGATATTCTGTATCTTTATTTATATAGTAAGTTGTTTCCTCCCCAATATCTGGCTTCAGCATAATGAATAGTCCATTTGGATCAATACTTGTCACTACTCCAGTAAGTATTTTTGTATTTTGCGCAACTGTTGGAGATTCTGTTTCATTTGTAGAATTAGAAGTACCTCGCAGCTCAACAACACTGCGAAGGGAAATTTCCGCTTCTACTTTCATTCCCATCTTAAAGCCTTCGATTGTTGTCACTGTATTATTAATATATAGGCGGGCACTATCATTGATATTGTATGTAGCTTGATGACCGCTTTCATTTTGCAAAGTAATTTTACTAAGCTTTTTTTCTATTACTCCGTTAGAATTTGCATATTCTGAAAATGTTACATCAACAAAGGTCCCAGTCACCATTTGGGCAGCATGAGCTGTTTTATTTGATGAAAATCCGAGAACCGCTAGTAACACAATCATTAGTATGTATGGAATCTTCTTCAACAAATCCCGCCTCCTAAAAAATTGTTATAATAAATAGTATATCGTACTATTGGTAGTTTTTCCTATTCAAAAAGTTACATTTTAGTGCTTTTACTTACTTTTTAAATCTACCATTAGACACAAAGATAGAGGTAGCTTCCATTTTCAAGCTACCTTTGCTTCATCATACTTGAACGTCAATTGTATGTCCGGCTGTCGGATGTGGAGCATCTAACATTTCAACTAATTGTTCTGTATTTTGCTGTTGCATCTCCATTGCCTGCTTCGTTACAGCTAGAGATACATTTTGCATTAAAGTTGCTTGATTCATTGCCATTGATAAAGCTGCGATATCCATTTAGTCCACCTCCTATTTAATTTATCGGTCAGTTGTCCCATTCATCAAGCGATTCCCCAAATTTTTAATAAAAAAACATCTACTGTCCTAAATAATAGACTCAATAGATGTTTTTTTATTACATTTTATTTTCGATTGTACGCCAAGCTTCTTCAAAGCCAATTCCTTTTTCTGAAGAAAAGACAATAAGGGGATCATTTTTTTCCATGTCTAGCGTTTCTTTCACGATTTTTTTATGCTTATCCCATTTACCTTTTGGAATTTTATCTGCTTTTGTTGCAATAACAATACAAGGAATATTGTAATGCTTTAAAAAATCATACATCATGCGATCATCAGCTGTAGGGGGATGACGTAAGTCAACAATTTGTACGACTGCCTTTAATTCATTGCGCCCTGTGATGTAACGCTCAATCATTTTTCCCCATGCTTCACGCTCAGTTTTTGAAACCTTTGCATAACCATAGCCCGGAACATCTACAAAAAATAATTGTTCTTCAATTTTGTAAAAATTAAGCGTTTGTGTTTTTCCGGGCTTTGAAGAAATACGTGCTAAAGCCTTACGACCGATCATTCGATTAATAAATGAGGATTTCCCCACATTTGAACGACCGGCTAGTGCAAATTCTGGCAGTCCATCTTCTGGATATTGGTCTGGTCTTACAGCACTTATGACCATTTCTACGTTATGGACTTTCATTTTCTTAAAAACCTCCGTCCAGTGCATGGGCTAATACTTCATCAGCCGATGACACTAGTTTAAATGTTAGTTGTTCGCGTACACTTTCAGGAATATCCTCAATATCTCGCTCATTATCTTTCGGACAAATAATTGTCGTTAAGCCCGCTCGATGCGCACTGAGTGTTTTTTCCTTTAAGCCACCAATTGGCAGTACACGTCCACGTAATGTAATTTCACCTGTCATGCCGACTTCACGGCGTATTGGACGATGTAAAATTGCGGAAACAATTGCGGTTGCCATAGTAATACCTGCGGAAGGTCCATCTTTCGGAACAGCTCCTTCAGGAACATGAATATGAATATCATGTGTTTCAAAATATTCTGCATCCACTTTTAGATCTCCCATTTTTGTACGGACATACGATAAAGCTGTTTGAGCAGATTCCTTCATGACATCGCCAAGCTTACCAGTTAACTGCAATTTTCCTTTACCAGGTGTTAATGATACCTCAATTTGTAATGTATCACCACCTACAGTTGTATAAGCAAGCCCAGTAGCTACACCGATTTGATTTTCCTCTTCTGCTTGTCCATATCGGAAACGATGTTTACCGAGTAATTCCTCTAACGTTTTCGAGTTCACTGTTACTCGTTTTTTCTCACCAGAAACGATGATCTTAGCGATTTTACGACATAGGGTTGCGATTTGACGCTCTAGTCCGCGAACACCTGCTTCACGAGTATAATAACGGATAATATCAACTACGGCTTCGTCTTTAATAATAACTTGTGTTTTTTTCAAGCCATGCTCTTTTAACTGTTTCGGTATTAAGTGATTTTTCGTAATTTGCTCTTTTTCAATTTCTGTATAACCAGCAATTGAGATTACTTCCATACGATCTAGTAACGGCCCAGGAATTGTACTTAAATCATTCGCAGTTGCTATAAATAATACATTTGATAAATCATAAGGTTCTTCGATGTAATGATCACTAAATGTATTATTTTGAGCCGGATCTAAAACTTCAAGCATTGCTGCTGCAGGATCTCCCCTAAAGTCATTAGACATTTTATCAATTTCATCTAGAAGGAACACAGGATTAATTGTTCCTGCCTTTTTCATCCCTTGGATAATACGACCTGGCATTGCCCCAACATACGTACGACGATGACCACGAATTTCCGATTCGTCTCGTACCCCACCTAATGAAATTCGGATAAATTTGCGATCCAAGCTTTCTGCAACAGATCGAGCTAATGATGTTTTACCTACACCTGGAGGGCCAGCTAAACATAATATTGGTCCACGTAACGATTTTTTCAACTGACGTACAGCTAAATATTCTAATATACGTTCTTTTACTTTTTCTAAACCGTCATGGTCACGATTTAAAATGTCCTCTGCATGTTCGATATTCATGCGATCTTCAGTCGAATTTGTCCATGGTAATGAAACAATCCAATCAATATAGTTTCGGATGACGCCACTCTCTGCACTAGCTGCTGGTAGCTTCTCATAGCGATCCAACTCTTTAAGCACTACTTCTTTCGTTGATTCAGGCATCCCTGTTTCGTCGATACGTTTACGTAATTCAGCTACTTCACCAGTTTTTCCTTCACGATCTCCTAGCTCTGTTTGAATAGCTTTCATTTGTTCACGTAAATAATACTCCTTTTGCGTACGCTCCATGGATTGCTTAACTTTTGTATTAATTTTCTTTTCAAGATCAAGTACTTCTTGCTCGTCATGTAAACGAATAATTAAATGATCTAATCGCTTCTTTA
Organism: Lysinibacillus sp. RC46; assembly: GCF_041262385.1. NCBI lineage: Bacteria > Bacillati > Bacillota > Bacilli > Caryophanales > Bacillaceae > Lysinibacillus > Lysinibacillus sp. RC46. Next base: position 136,149 of record NZ_JBGCCF010000002.1, read on the forward strand.
CATTGAGCATCTCTAATACTTCTTGTTTATCTGCAATCTTAAATGGTAAATGCGATGCAATGATGTCTGCTAAACGACCTGGCTCTTCAATGTCTGCCACAGTACTGATGGTTTCAGATGTAATTTTATTGGAGCCTTTCGCGTATCTTTCGAAATACGTTAACAACGTACGCATTAAAGCCTGTGTTTCAACATCCTTACCGATTGTTTCCTCCTTAACATCGATGTCAACAATCGTATATTTTTCTAGCGCCCGATAGTTAGACCATGTTGCACGCGCTACACCTTCCACTAAAATACGCAGTGTTCCATTTGGTAATTTTAACATCTGTTTGACATATGCCATCGTACCAACTGTATATAAATCTTGCTCATCAGGCTGTTCATCATGCACTTCTTTTTGTGTTACCAATAATATCAATTGGTCCTCTAGCATCGCTTGTTCTAGCGCCGCTACAGAACGATTTCTACCCACATCAATATGTAACACCATCGACGGGTATACTAAAAGTCCACGTAAAGGCAATAATGGTACACTTGTTGTTTTTTGTATTGTCACCATGCGGGTATTCACCTCCGTCAAAATTTTCTTATTCACTCCCACGCTACTAGTATGTGTCTAAAAAGCTGATTCACACTAGTTAATCAATTGAGCCAAAAATTTCATCTAATTACAGTTGGCTTTATGTATGAATGAATAAAAAGCTGACTGTCGATATGTGCGAATATTGCACAATCGAAGTCAGCTAAATTACTCTTTATCTCATAACAATAGACATTAGTATCTGTTCGTTATGCTGAAGTTTTTGTGTCGCTACCTTCATCGAGTTCAGTGCCATCTTCAAGAAGCAATTTCGGTTTTTCTTTATCCGTAATTGTTTTTGCCGTAATGATACATTTTTTCACGTCTTCGCGTGAAGGTAGTTCGTACATTACATCAAGCATTGTTGACTCAATAATTGAACGAAGACCACGTGCACCCGTTTTCCGTTCTATTGCTTCTTTTGCAATTTCAGAAAGAGCACCTTCATCAAACTCAAGCTCAACACCATCTAGTTCAAGCATTTTTTGATATTGCTTAGCTAGTGCATTTTTAGGCTCCGTTAAAATTTGTACAAGCGCAGCCTCGTTTAATTGTTCTAGACTTGCAAGTACTGGTAATCGACCGATGAATTCTGGAATTAGACCAAATTTTAATAAATCCTCTGGAATCAACTTTGCCATAATTGAGCCTTCATCCATATCAATTTTGTTTGGATCTGAACCGAAGCCAATTACTTTTTCACCTTGACGACGTTTAATAATGGATTCTATTCCATCAAATGCTCCACCCACAATAAATAAGATGTTTGTAGTATCGATTTGTAAAAACTCTTGGTGTGGATGCTTACGACCACCTTGTGGTGGGACACTTGCAACTGTACCTTCTAAAATTTTTAGAAGGGCTTGTTGTACACCTTCACCAGAAACATCACGTGTAATGGATGGATTTTCGGATTTACGTGCAACTTTATCGATTTCATCAATATAGATGATTCCTTTTTCAGCACGCTCGATATCGTAATCTGCGGATTGAATTAATTTTAATAAAATATTTTCAACGTCCTCACCAACATAGCCAGCTTCTGTTAGAGAAGTAGCATCTGCAATAGCAAAAGGAACGTTTAATATACGTGCCAATGTTTGGGCCAATAAAGTTTTACCGCTACCAGTTGGGCCGATTAACACAATGTTCGATTTCGCTAATTCTACATCATCAATCTTACTATTTGTATTAATGCGCTTGTAGTGATTGTAAACCGCAACTGCTAAAGCTTTTTTAGCACGATCTTGTCCTATTACATACTCATCTAAAATCGTTAAGATTTCTTTCGGTTTTGGAATATCTTGGAATTCAATTTCTTCTTCAACACCCAGTTCCTCTACAACGATTTCTGAACAAAGTTCGATACATTCATCACAAATATAAACACCAGGACCTGCAACTAGTTTACGTACCTGTTCTTGTGGCTTTCCACAGAATGAGCATTTTAAATTGCCTTTTTCATCATTAAATTTGAACAATATGTTTCACCCCTATTCAAGCAACAATCTTACAAGATTATTGAATCTTTATCAAATAAATTGTCTGCATCTATTTACACCACGGCGTTTATGTTTCAAGATTTTAAAAAGATTTCGACATTCATTGCACGAAAAACATTAACATTTATCGCCAATAATGCCCATTCATTAACTTGATGAATTCCAGCTCATCACCATAGCGTGTGGTTGATTTCCGTCCGGCTGGGCGCTTTGTAGCTGACGCTTTGCTTTCGCTACAGAAAACATTTGCCGCTGTCGCTTCGCTTTCGCACAGAGCAAAGCTTTCTGGGGGCGTCCAGCCTTCACTCCAATCAACTTATATAAATGAAGTGGCATACGTTTTAACAAATCTCATCCACAACTTTTGGTGATGAACTTGAATTCCGCTAATTATACCGTTGAATTCCATGTGTTGTTACTGACTGATTCTTCAGAAACCTCTAGCGACGAAAGACCTTTCTTTTCGTCAAGATTTCTGACACTAGACTGATATTTGGCTTGTGACCCTCACTATATACCGGTAATACAAGTTAAAAATACTCAAATGAGTAACTTACATTTCTATTAATTATGCCTCGGCATAATTGCTGCTGTCGCTTTGCTTTCGCGCAGAAAACATTTGTAGCTGTCGCTACAGAAAATAATGGCTGAAAGAAGTTAAAATCTATTACATTCGCCAGAGGCTTAACTTCATTCAGAAGAGGATGTATTTCGTTATTCCTCATTCGGAAGGATTGAGACATCAATATGATCTCAACTGAATAAAGTCAAATTTTAGCATCGTGTGAAAAGTCAAACAATACTATGTATTAGAGAAGTATAAGGCCTTTTGCCTATCCCCTTTTCAAAAAAGTATTTCCTTTTGGAGGATGCTTTTTGCGGTGAAAATAGTCGTAATATTAATAATATAATTAATTGAACTAATTCTAAAGGGGAATCTAGCTAAACCTAAATAAAAAATATGTGATAAAACAAGGCACGGTTTAATGCCGTACCTTGTTTTCATTTTTCTATCCAGTTACAAAAAATCCTATTCAGTAATTTTAGCGTTTTCTACTAAAAATTCAACTGTTTTTTGAATTTTAATGTCGTTTTCAAGAACTGCTGTGCCACCTAAAGCTCCAGTAATTTGCTCTTTAGTCATGTTAAATTGAGCAGCCATTTTTTCTAATTCAGCTGCGATATCAGCTTCAGTTGCTTCAATTTTTTCAGCTTCAGCAATTGCTTCAAGTGTTAAAGATACACGTACGCGGCTTTGTGCTTCTTCTTTCATTTGTCCACGTAAATCTTCTTCTGATTGACCTGAGAATTGATAGTAAAGGTCTAAGTTCATACCTTGCGTTTGTAAACGTTGACCAAATTCTTGTAACATACGATCAGTTTCAGAGTTAATCATACCAGCAGGTACTTCAAATTCTGCACTCTCAGCAGCTTTTTCTACTAATTCATCACGAAGTGCTGCATCTGATTCTGCTTGTTTTTGTTCAGCAGTTTGCTCTTTGATTTTAGCGCGTAAAGCTTCAACACCCTCAACTTCTGGGTCTAATTCTTTAGCGAATTCGTCGTTTAATTCTGGAAGAACTTTTGTTTTAACTTCTTTTACAGTTACTTTGAAAGTAGCTTCTTTACCAGCTAATTCAGCTGCATGGTATTCTTCTGGGAAAGTAACAACTACGTCTTTAGATTCACCATTTTTAATACCTACAAGTTGCTCTTCAAAGCCTGGGATGAATGAGCCTGAACCGATTTCTAGTGGGTAGTCTTCACCTTTACCACCTTCAAATGCTTCTTCACCTACGAAACCTTCAAAGTCGATAGTAGCTGTATCGCCTTCTACGATAGCTTCGTCTTCTTTAATTTCAAGCTCTGCTTTACGAGCTAATTGGTCTTGAATTTGTGTTTCTACTTCTTCATCAGTAACTTCTACTGGAAGTTTCGTAACTTCTAAACCTTTGTACTCACCAAGTTTTGGCTCTGGTTTCACTGTTACTTGAGCAGTAAATGTGAAATCTTTACCATGTGTGAAGTTTTCTGTACCAGAAATTTCTGGGTAATCAACTGGCATAATACCAGCTTCATCGATCGCTTTCGAATAAGATTCAGGAACGATGATTTCTAATGCATCTTGGTATAAAGATTCGATACCAAAGCGTTGTTCAAACATATTACGAGGCATTTTTCCTTTACGGAAACCTGGTACGTTAATTTGTTTTACAACTTTTTTGAACGCTTGGTCCATTGCTGCGTCTACTTCTGCAGCAGGTACTTCGATTGTAAGAGTACCGATATTACCTTCTTGTTTTTCCCATTTTGCTGACATGTATAAATACCTCCAAATAAATAATCAAGTTTATTGTTAGACAATTCATTCGTAACTACGATTTTGACAACCATTTTAGTATAACATAGATGCGTATAGTTTCAACTTATTTCATACTTCATGTAGTTCCGTTAACTTTTCTAACATTTGTAAAAAGTCAATGATTTCATAGTCCATTTCCTGTACTTTTCCGAGCATAGATTGTACAAAGTCTATATAACTATAAGCAATATCATCGGCTTCATACGGGTGCCATTCAAACGGATACGTCACAATGGCATGCTTCGCCATTAAATATTGTACCATTTCTAACGTCGATGGGTCTTGCTCTAATTTATTTTCGATTATATTTTTTACTTCCCTATACTGAGGCAACTGATTTGGTAAGACTAAATTGTTAGGGTTAATAATCTTTGTTCCATTAAATTTTGAAACAGTAATGTCTATTGACACTTCTTGTTCCACTAAAAGGATTAATGCTAAGCTCTGAACAAATGGATGGATTGTTGGATATTCAATAATAGCTTTCAATGCTGTCTTTAATTGTCGTACATTCGTATCCATTAAGCGATGCAGCCGAATTGATTGTTCGTTCGGCGTTAATGCACTAAATTTCGAAAGTTCATATTCTTGCTCTTCTAACAATCGTTTAGCATCCTCTTTTTTTTGAAGATTCTTAGCAACTTCTTGATTCAAGCTTCTTAAGCGTTCAAATTTCTCAAGCTGATCTTCTGGAAGTACGTTTTCTTCAATTAATGTCGTAATTAACGACTCTACTTGATGGTATTCCTTTAACTGCATACATACTGTAACATACAGTTCCATTATTTCTACATACAATGTCGTCCCCATAGCAAATAATTGCTCACAAACATTTTTAACTTTATCGTATTCTTTTAATTCATATAAAGCATACGCGTAGGTACTTAATGCAATTTCGTCTCCAGCTTCATATGAAAATGCTTTTTCAAAGCTTGCCACAGCCTCTTCATATTGATAATTTTCCGCATACATATGTCCTTCACGTATTAATGTCTGAACAGCACCAGGAAAAACAACAATATTGTCATGTTTGATAACATGCCGTTTTCGCTTTGTCATTTTTCTCACCTCTTTAGCTCTATTTTACTCATTAGTTAGTTCTTATTGAATGACCATCATAACATGGAGTTGATTTCCGTATTCGCTGAACGCTTTACCAGTAAGCTACTTTTATTTGGTCACGAAGGTTTATCCATATCTAGGACGCCCACCTTCACTCCAATCAATCTCATTAGTTGATCTACGTTTTAATAAATGTCACTTTCAACTCTTTAGGTAAATGACAACACTTATATACCAATAAATCAATCCACTGCTTATTTGCAACAAAAATCTTCACTTATGCATTTCATATTTTGTAATAAATTGTATTATAATTAATACTATATTTTATTTATTGTTATTACAGGCATCCTACTTTGTAATTTAAAGTTCTTCACAAGGAGTGGAATACATGCAATTAATAGATACAGTTAGTGAATTTGGTAGTAGCATCTCTCCTATGTATGAGGCACTATCAATTAAAGTTGTTTCGTTATCTACAGCGGACGGTCCCCATCTGAAGGATTATCCGATTGAATTTGAAATACTCACAAGAACTAAGATTGATGTATACACACAAGAAGCGATTACACATATTATAGGTATCCAAGGTCACATCCCTGGCTCCATTTCACTTGGACACCCACATGAGTCACTTTATATTATTCCCCAAAATGTACACATTGAATGCAACTATAAACTTCTAAGTATCGACAAAAAAGATATGCAACGAATCTTACTGCACTCTCAACCGAATCTTCATTATAGTGAATGGCTAATTGATGCCATTAAAAATGCAAATATTCTCGTAGAATTAAAAACTAATCAAAACACCTTTACTGAATGGCCGCTCGGTATAAAATCGGCCGTTATATCATAACTGGGATGAGACATACTTTAATAGGTATGTCTTTTATTATTGGAAACTATCGCGTCAATGCAAGATGTCCTTAAAAAACATGACTCTTCTGCAAAGCAAGGGGGGGGTGATTTTCGTTCCGACTGAGCGCTTTCCTGGGGGCGTCCGTTGAGCCGCTTGGGGCAACAGATGTTTTTTTGCGCGAAAGCGTAGTGCTAACGTAGCGGCAGCAGCAGGATGTTGGTCACGAAGGCGTTATCACAAGACGTGATGGTTTTAGCCTTCGTTCCTCTATTGCTGATCCCAAGGAGTCGCTCAGTCTCCACTCCAATCAACCAATTCACATAGCAAATACCTTCTGGCATGTCACTCTAATTAATAGTAAAAAAAGATATTAAACAAGAGTGGGAGGCTACAGCAACAATTACGCCAAGGCGAAAAACGCTCTTTAATAAATCTTTCCCTTTTTGTTGCTTGTCTATCATAACAACTTTCTCTTGATTCTGGAATTCCCATTGTGAATATACTCCTAGACAACTTCACAAATCAACAAATTTATCGTTGAAACGCTATAATAAAAATGCATAGCTCTAAAAGCATTTTTACTATATCTGCGCATTGTTATATAAGTAACTACAAAGACTAGTGATTATAAAGGAATACATTTAACAAAATGCTCTTATAGAGAATTAACTTAACTTCGGGGGAATTACATATGGATATCAAAAATACGTTACAATCATTTTCCACTATGACACACTCAGCACAACAAGAATTTATGTTGCAGAAAGGTGACTGGTTGTTACAAGAAATGTTAACGCACATTGGTTCACCAGATGCAGAATTACGAGACAAATTAATATATCGTACTTTTATTGAAATACTTAGCGATAATTTACTGAGCACCGAACAGTTACAATATTTATTTGATACTGTTATAGGCGACGATTTTTTATATTTAAAGTTAGGCGAAGAATTGACAGATAGTGTTTTTACACGTTCGTTTTCTGCTTTACTTGCAGCAAGTATTCTTGCAAAAGATGCTGAACAACTGGTTTTAAATGATGATCGTCTACAAATTTTCTTTCAAAAGATTGGCCGCTATTTATTATTGGAAAAAGATACACGAGGTCATGTTCATGATAAAGGCTGGGCGCATAGCATTGCACATGGCGCAGATTTAGCAGCAATGACGATTAAACACCCTAAATTCGATTTACAGCATGCGCCTTTCATCTTGCATGCATTGAAACTTGTTACATGGAAAGATACTGTCTTTGTCAACGATGAGGAAGAACGCTTAATTAATATAATTGAAGCGTTACTAGCTCGTAACTATTCCGAGGAAGCTTTAATAGAATTTGTCGAACAGGTATTTGATAAATTTGAAATGCATTTAGTGACGCAGGGCTATAACGAAGCCTTTTTTAGCGGACGTACATGCACATTAAATTTAATGAAAACATTGTACTTCGCCTTAAAGATGAATAACCTAGCCCCAAAACTTCAAAATACTATCTATGGACAAGTAGCAAAATGGCTAAAGCTTGGAGCTTAAAATTTATCTTCATTCACCTCGGCGTAATTGTGCTGAATAAAGATAAATCACTTTCTTTCTACTTAGAACATTTATTTTCGTCTTCATAACCAAAAATAGCAAACCAAGGATATCCTTAGTTTGCTATTTTTACTTTTTGGATAAAATATTCAAAATACACTATATGGAAGTCCATAATTATATTAACATAATTAATATTATACCCCTTTCCATTCATCCCTTACATTTAAAGTTTATCCTGATATATCCATAATCCCTCTTTTCATGTACTCATCTTTTTTAAAAACGCAACAAAAAAGCATTCAAAACCTTAACGTAACGGCGACTTTATTACAAAATGAAGTCTAAAATGTGAACTGATATTTTCACAAAAAAAACTATTTACATGGTTAAACACTAGAAACTCAGTGTTTTCAACGTTTCAACAGTGTTTATTTAATTAAATGCAAAAATACTAATATTGAAATAACGATTTTTGTTCAAAAAATGTTCATATTCATCCCCAGTTTACTATTAAAAATATAAAAAAATAATTTTTTTCTTTAAAACAGGGCGTATAATCCTATATGCAAACAATGACATTTGTGTCGATCGATTATGACACATTGTTTAAAAATCGATTACACAGATTAGTAACTTTGCGAACGCTTGCACTAGACCAGTCAAATACTAGATTCAATGTTTCATAATGAACCATGTCATTGTAAGTATTTCTGATAATTTGATTGGTACAACAATTAAAAGAGGTGACCGTATTACCCACTATTTATAATTTCGAATCTATATAAAACAAATGAAATTTATGAATAGCCGTTTTATAGAAAGGAGTCAAACATGAAGAAAAAGTTAAGTTTAATGTTTATTGCATTTGGTGCGCTTGCAGTTCTTTCTGGCTGTGAACCCCTAACAATCTTTGATCCAAAAGGGCCGAATGCCAAAACATTATCAGACACAATTATTTTATCCATTATCACAATGGCCTTTATATTACTAGTCGTGTACGTGCTTTTAGCATTTATGTTAACAAAATACCGTGCTTCAAAAACACCTGCCGATTATGAGCCTCCTCACGAAGAGGGTAGTCATCTACTTGAAATTACATGGACAGTTATCCCTATTATCATAGTGGCATTCTTAGCAATTGTTACTGTAAGAACAACAAGTACAGTAGAGGCAACACCAGAAGGTTATGACAATAAAGAGCCACTTGTTATTTACGCATCATCTTCTAACTGGAAATGGCATTTTAGCTATCCAGAGCAAGGTATTGAAACTGTAAACTATGTAAATATTCCAACTGATCGTCCAATTGAGTTCAAACTTTACTCATTCGGACCAATCACAAGTTTCTGGATTCCGCAATTAGCTGGTCAAAAATATGCGATGAGTGACATGTTAACAACTATTCACCTTGCCGCAGATGAGGTTGGTTCATTCATGGGCCGTAACTCTAACTTTAGCGGTCGCGGATTTGCTGAAATGGAATTTGAAGCGCAATCTATGACACAAGAAGACTTCGACAAATGGGCTTCTGATGTAAAAGCAAACGAAAAACCATTAACAAAAGAAAAATTTGATGAACTATTAAAAGCAGAACACGTTGGTCGTTCAAGCTATTCATCTACACACTTAGAATTTAGTCCAGCTCCAATGGAACACAGTGAACACATGAAAATGGGAGACATGGATCATAGTGATATGGACCATGGGGATCATTCTGATTCACAAGAAAATTCTGAAGCAACACATTCACATTAATTTTTAAACCCGAAAGGAGCGCATCCAATGAGTATGGAAGAAGTATTCCATCCTATGCAAGAACCGATGATTTTAGCGGCAGCTATTAGTATCGTAGTTGGAGCAGTGGTAATTGTAGCAGGCCTTACGTATTTCAAAAAATGGGGCTATTTCTACAAAAACTGGCTATCAACTGTTGACCATAAAAAAATCGGTATTATGTATATCGCTACAGCACTTTTGATGCTATTCCGCGGCGGTATCGATGCATTGTTAATGCGTGCACAAACGGCAGTTCCTGATAACGGACTTCTTGATGCACAACACTATAATGAGATTTTCACAACACACGGTTTATTAATGATTTTATTCATGGCTATGCCATTCGTAATTGGTTTAATGAACATTGTTATCCCACTGCAAATTGGTGCACGTGACGTTGCCTTCCCACGTCTAAATGCAGTCAGCTTCTGGTTATTTGCAGCTGGTTGTGGTTTATTAAACCTATCATTTATCATCGGTGGTTCACCTGATGCTGGTTGGACAGCTTACTTCCCACTATCTGGGACAGAATTTAGTCCAACTGTTGGGAACAACTACTATTCTTTAGCTTTACAATTATCAGGGATTGGTACGTTAATGACTGGTGTTAACTTCATCGCAACAATCATTAAAATGCGTGCACCTGGTATGACATTAATGAAAATGCCCATGTTCACTTGGTCAATTTTAATTACAAACGTTATTATCGTATTTGCATTCCCAGTATTAACTGTAGCACTTGCATTAATGATGTTAGACCGTCAATTCGGTACACAATTCTTTGCAATGCAAAATGGCGGTATGGATATGCTTTGGGCCAACCTATTCTGGGTTTGGGGACATCCTGAGGTTTATATCGTTATCCTACCTGCTTTCGGTATTTTCTCTGAAATCATTGCGACATTTGCACGTAAAAACTTATACGGCTATAAATCAATGGTTATGAGTATGGTCGTTATTTCGTTACTATCATTCTTAGTATGGGCCCACCACTTCTATACAATGGGTCACGGTGTAATGGTAAACAGCGTATTCTCTATTACAACAATGGCAATCGCTGTTCCGACAGGGGTTAAAATATTTAACTGGTTGCTCACAATGAGACACGGTAAAATTCAATTTACAACTCCTATGCTTTATGCTCTTGGCTTTATTCCTATCTTCACAATTGGTGGGGTTACAGGGGTAATGCTTGCAATGGCAAGTGCTGACTATCAATATCATAATACGATGTTCTTAGTTGCCCACTTCCACTATGTATTAATTCCAGGTACAGTATTTGGTGTACTTGCAGGTTACCACTACTGGTGGCCAAAAATGTTCGGTTTCCGTTTAAATGAAAAACTAGGTAAAACTGCTTTCTGGTTTATCGCAATTTGCTTTAACGTAACATTCTTCCCTCTATTCATTTTAGGTTTAGATGGTTACGCTCGTCGTATGTACACTTACTCTGAGTCTACTGGCTACGGTCCATTGAACATGCTATCGTTCATCGGTGGTCTTGGTCTTGCTGTCGGCTTTGCGTTAATCGTATATAACATTTATTACAGCTGGAAACATATGCCTCGTAATGAAAAAGCAGATGTTTGGGATGGCCGTACATTAGAATGGGCTACTCATTCTCCAGTACCAGAATATAACTTTGCAGTAGTTCCAACTGTTACACGTTTAGATGAATTCTGGTTCGCGAAAAAAGAAGGTCGCGATATTACAGCAGGTAAAATTGAAAAAATTCACATGCCTAACAACACTGGCACACCATTCTGGATGAGTGGATTCTTCTTCCTTGCAGCATTCTTCGCTGTATTTAATCTATGGATTCCTGCCATCATTAGTATGATTGGTGTATTCGGCTTTATGATTCACCGTTCATTTGAAAAAGATCATGGTCGATACATTTCAGTTGAAGAAGTTATGGCAACTGAGAAAAGCTTGAGAGGTGATAAATAATATGAAAATCGATTCTTCACTTCCATTAGAATATAGTACAGAAGAAAATCGCCTGAAAATTTTCGGTTTCTGGATTTTCCTTGGCGCCGAAATCGTATTATTCGCCACACTATTTACAGTGTATTTCACACTTCAAACACGTACTGGTAGTGGCCCAAATGGCGCTGAGATTTTCGAATTAACACCAGTATTATGGGAAACATTCTTATTATTAACAAGTAGTTTCACAATTGGTCTTGGTGTTCATGCAATGCGTATTGGCAATAAAAAAGCGATGATGGCATTTTTCATCATCACACTTCTATTAGGTCTTGGCTTCTTAGGCATTGAGATTGATGAATTTATCACATATGTTGATGAAGGTGCAACAATTACAACAAGTGCATTCTTATCGGCATTAATGACTTTACTTGGTACGCACGGTGCCCACGTAACATTCGGTTTCTTCTGGGGCGTTGCAATTTTAATCCAAGTAGCTAGCCGTGGTTTAAACCCACAAACGGCTAACAAAGCGTTTATCTTCTCACTGTACTGGCACTTCCTAGACGTTGTTTGGATTTTCATCTTCAGCTTCGTCTACTTGAAAGGACTGATTAGCTGATGAAGGAATTATTCCCAAAACAACATGTGATGGGCTTCGGCTTCTCACTATTACTAACAGTTGTAGCTTTATCTGTCGTAAAATTTGATATGTCATTTAACATGGCATTTGGTGTTTTACTAGTGACTGCTCTTGCACAAGCAACTGTACAATTAGTATTATTCATGCACATCGGTGAATCTGAAGATAAGAAAACGTTATATACAACGATTTTATATTCAGTATTCGTAGGTGTTGTTACAATCCTAGGTACATTATTCGCAATGATCTGGGGCTATAATTGATAAACAGAGCCGAGAAAATGAAATCATTTTCTCGGCTTTTTCTTTTTGTAAATATATTTATTTCAATATCGAAAGTAGACTCAACCCGAAATCGAAATCGTACAACACTCCCCCTACTCTTCTTATGTACAAACATAGCAATAACTGATCTTTTTAAAATTTATATAGACAATCAACAGTACGCTTTTCGAGCCTCCTATAAATAGCTACTAACTGTAATACCCCCAAGCTACAATGCAAATTCATTAGAATACGCTACAAAAAAATAATCTCCTAGTGATAGTCCTTGTCTTAACACCATTGGCTCATTACCAAAATTTATGGATGACATTTGTTAATGCCATTTATCTTCATTCAGTAGAAGAATCCTACCTCTGAAGGTGGGGAGACGAATGCGGATGTGGTTCCTTTTCAGTGGGTGTCCAAACACCTACTGAAAAAGAGGAACTCAGTCTAAGAACGCCACGTCCTGTGGCAATTTATCTGTGCGAAAGCGAAGCGACATCTACAAATGTTTTATGTAGCGAAAGCAAAGCGACAGCTACAATTACGCCAAGTCAAAATTGATATTAGTTGATTGGAGTGGAGACTGGGCGACTCCTTGGGGATTAGCGATAGAAGAACGAAGGCTAAGAGCATCACGTCCTGTGATAACGCCTTCGTGACCAACATCCTGTTGGCCCGAGACCCCTGCAGTGAAGCGAAGCGGCTCATCAGACGCCCCCAGTCGGAACGGAAATCAACCACACGTTATGGTGATGAGCCACACCATTGCGATATTTTACAATAACTAACAACAGATTTATTGATCATCGATTAATATTCATGAACCAATTTTCTTGCGACTCCCCATGAGTAAGAAGGCTTATAAATTTTGACATACATTGAGTATTTAGTATTATTTTAAAATCGAATTGGTACTGTTTTTTTAAATAATGAAACTTTTACTTTTATACTAATGTATACTAATAGTTGATGTTTTTACCAAGAATAGGAGATGAAAGTAATGAACAAATTTTTTAAAGTTTTAAGTGTTGGAGCACTAGCACTGACACTAGCAGCTTGTAACAGTAGCGCTACCCCAACTAAAGACACAACTAATAAAAGTAAACTCACTTTAGAGCAAGTGTATGAAAAAGCAGTAGAGCGCCAAGCTGACATTAAAAGCTCGAGTGCAAAAATGGAGATTACTCAAGAATCCAAAGTTGGATCAGGTGAACAATCTATGGAGTTTACCATCGATTCAAAAATGGATATGGATGTAGTTATCGATCCAATTGCTATGCACTTATCAGGTTCAATGACAATGCCAGATATGGCTGATGAAGGCCAAAAAAATACGGAAATGCCAATTGATATGTACATGAAGAAAGACCAAGGCTTTTTCATGAAGAATGAAGATACAAACTCTTGGTACAAATTGCCGGATGAGCAATTTGATTCAATGATGGAACAAACTGCATCATCTGCGGATGCTAAGGCACAATTAGAACAGCTTAAAAACTATATCAAAGATTTCAAATTCGAACAAACAGATGATGCATATGTCTTAACTTTAGACGCTAAGGGCGATAAATTTAAAGAACTTATCGATTCTGAAATTAACAAATCAATGAAAGATATGGGTCTTGAAGAAAATCCACTTGATAAATTAACAATCGATAAAATACACTACATTCTACAAATCGATAAAAAGACTTTCGATACAACTAAAATGGATATGAATTTCGATTTAAAAATGAAAGTTGAAGATCAAGAACTAGCAATGAAAACTAAATCAGTTGTGACGTACACTGATTTCAATCACTTAAAAACAATCGACATCCCACAAGAAATTATCGATAAGGCACAAACTATTGCACAATAATCAATATAAAAAGGAATCTGCGTACATTAAAGTATGCAGATTCCTTTTACTTTTAGTACCACCTCAAGCGGACTTTTATAGTATATCAATTATGCCTCGGCGTAATTGCGTCCGGAATCTGCTTTGTGCTTAGGCCTGCAGATTTTTTTTGCGCGTCAGCGGCCCCGACGCAGGTCAGTTAGCCTTTATCGCATGGATGCGATGATTTTAAGGCTAACATCCTTTAAGAACCCCTCCCCGATTCCGTGACATCCGCTAGAGGCTTTAGGCAAACTCGATGTTGGTCACTCAGGCGTTTTCACAGGATGTGACGTTCTTATCCTGGTTTCCTCTCCTCTATTTCAGCGGATGTTTGGACACCCATTGAAAAGTGTTTGAAACCTCATTCATCTCACCCCCTATAGAGGTGAGAGAATTCAGCTGAAAGAAGTTAAAATTAAAAAGATTGCCCAGTCTTTCATGTACATATACTAGTCCCAATAATTTTTCATTAAATCATTTGCCCAACGTGGCTGTTTTATTTCACCTTTTGGTAAAAATTCTTTCATTACAGGTTTTATATCGATGATTGGTGTTCCATCAATAACATCTAAGCCTTTAACGATTAATGATCTATCCTTTAATTCTAGTAATTCTACAACCGTTACACCTAGTTTATTAGGTCTATTTTTACCTCTCTGAGCAAAAATACCGACTTCCGGATAGTCCTTATTATTTCTTGGGTGTCTCGCTTCATATTGGATCTTTTCATCTGCAACTTTGTCAAAATAAAAAATTATTTCTAAATGGGAAAAATCATCAATCCCCTTTAAAGACGATTCATGCATATCTTTCGTTAACTCAATAATAGAAATGACGTCACCCCAATTGTCATCTTCAATCATTTTTCGACTATTGCTCACTACAGCTATAGGTTTAATGTTATAGAGCATATCAAGACCTCTTCTCTTCGTTGATTTCTTCATGGTATTTCCGTTTAACTCCAATATACTTCAGCTACTACCGATGTCAATTTAAGGTAATGAATTTACAATTTCACAGGAGTTTCACCATTAATAGAGAACCGATAGTCTCTCTTATAGCAAATGTGGCAATAAATCTCTTTAATGCATGTATTCACTGTTCTTTTTTATTTTATTATTCGTAAAAATAAAATACATGAAAATGTAGCGAGGGTTATGATATGGTATATTATCTACAATGAAATTTTAGAAGGTGGAAAACATGCTTGAAGTAAGTGAAAGTAAGTTATCACAATATATATTACACTTTATTGATGATACACTCGTGTTAGGTGAGGAATCATTATCACAACCAGAGGTCATGCTAGAGGCAGCTTTTACACAGCTAGCGTTTAGCAAAATCGATTTAGAGCAACAATTCGAATTTTTTCATGAAACAGACATTGCGTTAAACGAGGTTTACACATATGTGAGGGCTATATTTGATCAGGAGACTAGTTTCTTAGAACAATCAATCAACATTGCTAAACACTTACATAGTGTATCTCAACATCCTAACATTAAAAGTGGCGAATTGTTTATTGGATTATTTGACAATTGTTTTCTAGCTACAGAAGCTAAAAAAATAATCGCCATCGTTAAAATTGATGAAAAGGAAATGTTTTTAGATGTAAAAAACGACCACAACAAAATGGTCGTCAATGGCATTGATGGAATTAATGTAAAGAAAATTAATAACATGGCCATTATCGTAGATATGGGAACAGATGAGACACCTGCTGTCTTTATGAAAACGAAAAGGAAAGAAGATATTGTCTACTGGCAAGAACGATTTTTAAAGATTAAAGCAGCTGATGAACATTATTACAAAACGAATTTAGCGTTAACAGAATGCAAAAAATATATTTTAAAAGAAGAGAGCTTTACAAATACTGAGAAACTGGGGCTTTTAAATAAAACACTTGATTACTTTAGAAATGAAGATGAATTTCAAGTAAATAATTATATTGAAAGAGTGTTTGATAATGCTGAACCAACACAGAAAGATATTATTATTAATTCAGTAAAACCATATGAAACCGTAATTTCTGAGAGTGCGCTTGAAAAGGCTGAAAAAAAATATAAACGTAAAATTAAACTCGATTCCAATATTGAAATCCAGGTGAATGTACAGGATATCGAGCAAGTGGATGAACTAATTGAAGTGGGCTACGATGAATCTACAAATCGAAAATTCTATAAGATTTATTTCCAGGAAGAACTATAATTAAATTTTAAGAGACTTTCCAAGTTTACCAGGGAAGTCTCTTTTTTTGCTCCTCACCCTAGCGTATGGTTGATTTTCGTACAGAAAACATCCGCTTCGCTGCAGGGTCTCGGGCCAACAGGATGTTGGTCACGAAGGCGTTATCGCAGGACGTGATGCTCTTAGCCTTCGTTCCTCTATCGCTAATCCCCAAAGAGTAGCCCCGTCTCCACTCCAATCAACTTATATCAATTGCCTTGGCATAATTGCCGCTGTCGCTTCATAGGTAATTATAATGATTACAAATTATTTTATATAATAGGAGGTCTTTTTAATATGTCCTATATAAACGAATTACTGAATTATATTGATAGTGCTTCAATCGAGATTTTACTCGAACTCTTTTTGGTAACGACCTGTATTTCAACCATAATTTATTTAGCAACTAAAAACCAGTACATTTCGTACTTATCGTCTGCGCCAATATTTTATTTTCTTTCAATAAGTTTCAGCAACAATTCACACTTCATTCTGCTTGTCTTAGCAATGACAGTTCAAGCCTCTGTTATTTTATTTATCCAGAAGAAGAATCTACTAAAGGTAATAACAATGAAAGACAAAGCTCACGACAGTATTTAACATGATAAAATAAAGGACTTGTTTTTACGATTTATCAACAAGTCCTTTTACTCTTTTATACTATCAATTTAATATCCTCTAACACTGCTTTTAATGCATCTTTATTTCCATGAATATCTGATAGTACTGCTATTTTCACCTTAATTAGTTCTACATTTCTGGAGCTTCCATACCGAAATTTGTCCATTCTTCTTTAGCTGGACCATAAATGCCTGGGACAGTTAATCCCGCCTGTCGCATAAGAACCGTCATTTGTCCACGATGGTGATTCTGATGTTGAATCAAAAACATTAACAGTGTACCAATTCGCATTTCTTGACCGAAAAAATTGATGTGCTCGTGAAGGGTTTGATCAGTCCAATTGGTTTTTACAGCTTGCACAAACGCATTATTGACTTGAGAATAGCTATCTGCAATAAATTGTGCTGAAGTAGGAACAGGATAATCTTTGGTTGGACCTTCAAATGCTAAATTTGAATTTGAATTAATGATGCGAATTGCAGCAACAGTATGCCAAGCAATACGTCCTAAAGTCCAATTTTCAGACGTTATTTCCTGTTTAAGTGATTCATCAGTTAGATTATTCAATAACCTCTGTGTACAATTTGCCTCGAACTCCCAAGACTTAAAAAAATCATTTAAACTCTGATACATAATAATCCCCTCTCTTTTCTTAAAAGTGACGACAACAGAAAAGTGCTCTCATCGTAAAGGAAATGTTTATAGATTAGTAGAGGTTTTCAATATATTTATTTAATTCTTTTTGATTAATCGATCCTTTTATCGTGGACATTAATTTACCTTTAGAATCAAATATAAAAGTTGTTGGATAAGCAAATATTTCAAATGATTTTTGAAGTGTACCATCTAAATCAAGAAATATAGGAAAATTCAAATTGTATGACTCTTGAAATTTCATGGCATTTTCAATACTATCTTTAGAAGTTGCATTGATCGCTAACAGCTCAACATTTTCAGGTTTATTTTTATAAAAACCCCTTAATTCAGAAGCTTCTTCTTGGCATGGTCCACACCAAGATGCCCAGAAGTTAACGATTAGGACCTTTCCATTGTATTCTTTAAATGTTGTTGATGATTCGTCTAATCGTGTTAACTTTGCATCAAAAACAAGCTGTTTTGTCCCATCTTCATTTTCTGCTATCGGATTGACTGTTGCTTCTTTTATGAATACATTTTTGAAAACAATCCCTACAAGTAATACGACTATCAAAGCTGAGAAATATAAACCTAAACGCTTTTTAATTTGCATAAATAATCACCTAAATTGCCCCTTTTAAATATCGTTTTTTTTAATGTACCTAGATTGAATTTTGATAAGCTAATATTAAATTTTCTTTGGCTTTCTGACCTGCTAATCCAGTTTTTAATAATTCATCTGATGTTTGATGATCTAAAGTTTTTGTGAATTGGTTTAATAGGTTATCTTTCAGCACATCGGGCATCTCCCCTGTGCTTTGATCTGTATCATGCCCCTTTGGTAATTTAGTTTCTTTAATCATTACTCTTTCCCCATCTAATTTAGTTACATAATGACGAATATAACCACCTTCTCTTTTAATTTCATATTTTGCTTTTGCCAGCTTATTTTTATCTAAAAATAAATCTGGAGATAGTCTATTAATCTCACTTTTTCTAATCGTATGTATGTAATTATTATTTGTAGATTGGATCCTCATTTTAGTGTCCTCTTTCATTCGTTTTTTCGATATTCAAAGTATAATACTTAATTAATTGCCCATTATGTAAATCAATTACCATTTTAACCAATTTAATTAATTCGGTCTACTCTCTATAAATCGTAATAGCTATCCCCTGCAAAAAATTCTTTCGAACAAATCAGTAGTAATTCTCATATTAATATTGCGAAGATTATCTTGATGTTCCCTTTATAACTGGTTTAATCACGAAATCCATTAGATGAAAAATTTTCCACATAAAGATTGACCTCCGAATTTGTCCAATGTTATATTTACTAATGCAGTAATTTACTAAATTACTAAAAATTAAATTAACAAAGGGAGATGTAATTGTTGAAAATACCTACACATTTAAAGCATAAACCTGTTATTGTTGCTGAAAATTACGCCAATATAGATGGGCGCACTGCTTATCATACAGATGCACAGGGGCTCTCACTTGGTTTAGCTCAATGGAATGACAGAGGCAAGGTTGATATTTCTGCTAAAGTGTGGCGTCATACAGGTGGTAAATGGTCACGTCAATCGGAGGAATTACCACTTCATCGCGTGCTTGACCTCGCTATATTAGTATGTGAATCTCAGCTTCATTTTAAGGAAGCTTATCGCTACGATCATTTATATGATGAAGAAAATCCTGTTATTAAACGTGTTGGCTTACAAGGGGATGCAATGACAGTAGAAGTATGTACAGAAAATGAACAAATTAAAGAAGATATTAAGCTCTTTAGTCAAGCTTTAAGTGCGGATGGTGAACTAATTGGCGAACGCCTGCGCACGCTATCACATATTTTAAAGGAAATGGGTTATTAAAACCCAAGAGGGGATAAAAATGAACCAACAAATTTTACATGATGATAAGAAACTGCAAAAAGCTTTTTTTAACTTTTTAATCCCGATTATGCTAGCGAATGTGCTGCAGTCACTAGGGCAAGTCTTTGGCATGTTTATCGTTGGGCGCAATTTAGGTGTTGATGCGCTAGCGGCAATTTCAGCATTCTTTCCATTCTTCTTCTTTTTAATGGCATTTGCTATTGGGATTGGCTCAGGTAGCTCGATTTTAGTAGGGCAAACTTATGGGGCTGGCAATCATGAGAAGATGAAGGAGGTTGTAGGGGTAACTTTAGCCTTTACAACGATTTTATCGATTGTCGTCGCGATTTTTGGTGGCTTTTTCATTGAGTGGATTTTACGCTTTATGCAAACACCTGCAAATATTTTAGATATGAGTATTAGCTATGCTCAAATCTTATTTTTCACACTACCGATTATGTTCTGGTATATGGTGTACACAACTTTTATGCGTGGTGTAGGTGATTCTAAAACACCCTTTTTATTTTTAGTCATAAGTGTTATTTTAAATATCGCATTCCTACCACCATTAGTTTTCGGCTGGCTTGGTCTGCCTAAGTTTGGCTTAAACGGTGCTGCTTATGCTTCTGTTTTATCGAATTTGGTGACGATGATATTGTTATTTGCCTACTTGCATAAAACAAAGCATATTTTACGCTTAGACAAATCGATTTTACAGCATTTTAAATTAAAGAAGGATATTTTAGCTTCATTATTAAAATTAGCCATTCCAGCAAGCATTAGTATGGTTGCGATCTCTGTAGCAGAAATTGCTGTAATAGGCTTCGTTAATGTTTACGGCTCCGATGCTACTGCCGCTTACGGTGTTGTCAATCAGGTCGCTAGCTATGCACAGGTGCCCGCGATGAGTATTGCTATTGCGACATCTGTATTTGTGGCGCAGGCTTTAGGGGCAAACTCTACGGATATGATTAAAAAAATTCGTCAATTTGGTGTGCTCGTTAACTATATTTTAGGTGGCGCGATTATTTTAATAATGTATTTATTTGCGGAGCCTATTTTATCTTTCTTTATTGATAAACAGGATACGGTACTTATCGCCAAGGATTATTTATATATCGCGTTTTGGAGTTATTTAATTTTTGGCCATACACAAACCGTTTCAGCTACAATGCGAGCTACAGGTGTTGTCTTGTGGCCTACAATTTTCCTAGTCATCGCAATTTGGGTAGTCGAGGTACCATTGGCTTTTATTTTATCGCACTACACGTCATTCGAACTAAATGGCGTTTGGATCGCTTACCCTACTACCTTCTGTGTGCATTTTGTATTACAATACGCATACTTCAAGCTAGGATGGCAAAAACGAACATTAAAAGCAATGCTCAGCGATTGATTTTTATGTTCGAGTCCGTAGACAAAGTTATATGTAACTTTGTCTACAGCAATTTTATATAGGTATTTGGGGTAAATAGAATTTGTTGATTTCCCATTATTTAAGCTTGATTAGGTGGAATTATTCCCCAAACAAGTAGGAGAAAGAATACTAACCCAATTAAAAAGAATATTAGTGAAGTAATAAATATCGGACCTATTTGATAAGTGAACTGTTCTCTTTTCTGAATTATGCCTGTTTGCCCACTAACTTGAGATGCAAATAATCTAGACATAGCTCCCCACTACTTGAAAAGTAAAAAGTACCCCCAGCAAAAACTATACCAGTGAAAAACATTACCTCGATAAATCTTACGGAGAAAAATGAAGCAATAAAATACGTAATTAAAACTTCCACAATAAATGCTACTATCATAATTATCAAATTTTTCCTACTCATATAAATCCCCCTACTCTTCAAAGTTTATGCTTCTTACTCTGTATACGATTTAAATTGTATTAAGTTCTAATTTTACACTTATTAACCAATCCGTTTTTTCTTTACAACACTTCTTTTTTCGCATAAAAAAAAGGCATCCTAATGAAAGGATGCCTTTTCTATGGTTACATCATTAAAATTAAAGTTTTACGATGTTTGTAGCTTGAGGTCCACGTTGGCCTTCTTCTACTGAGAACTCAACTTTTTGACCTTCTTCAAGTGTTTTGAAACCGTCACCTTGGATAGCTGAGAAGTGAGCGAAAACGTCATTTCCACCTTCTACTTCGATGAATCCAAAACCTTTTTCTGAGTTAAACCATTTTACTGTACCTTGTGCCATTTTGCATGACCTCCATTAATAATATTTAAGTAAAATCATTTTAATTCAAAAGAAAAAATCCACATATTACAAAAAGCATCAAACAAAACACGATTACTCTTTGTAATATGTGAATTTATTGTTCTCTTGAAAACGATTTTATTATACTTAATATATAAGAAAAAATCACATTTGTCTAGTGTAAAAGAAGATTTTCTAAAATTTAGTTTCTTATTTGCCCGCTTTGTTACAAAAATAAGTTCAACTATGAGGTATATTTAATCCTTTTTAGATCAATGTAATCCTTTAGCGGCGGATGTTTTTTGTGCGAAAGCGTAGCGGCAGCAACGTGTTCTGTCTGTGAGAAAGCGTAGCGTTCAGTAACAGCACGAGGTTGGTCACGAAGGTTTATCACAGGACGTGATGGTTTTAGCCTTCGTACCTCTATTGCTAATCCCCAAGGAGTCGCTCAGACTTCACTCCAATCAACCACTTCACGTTGCATTTATCGTATCTTCTGAAATGCCACCCTTATTTATAGTGCTAAAAGAAGTTTAAAGTGTTTCATATATAACTTGTCCCATTTGAGTGACGTCATAATCTCCTAGTGCGACTACTTCTGATTGGAAATCTGGTGAATTTAAAATCTCTTTTACCGATTCAACTAGCAGTTGGTTTTCGGGTGTTTTTAATAGGACAATATCATAACGTTCTCTAATAAGTGGTATAAAGTCAACCTCTATGAGTTTTGATATTTTTTCAATACCTATTCCAATGTCTGCATGCCCTTTTGCGACAGCAGAAGCTACATCTATATGGCTCATTTCTTCTTCGTTATACCCTTCAATTGAGGATGGAGATATGTGATGAATACGTAACTGTTCATCTAGGAAAGTACGAGCACCTGAGCCTTTTTCACGATTCATCAATTTTAGTGATTTAGTCTTAAAATCATCCATTGATTGAATTTGCAATGGGTTTCCTTTTTGAACATAAAAACCTGCACGGCGTGAAATTAGATTGAGAAGAATATAAGAGTGACTTACAAAAATCTTTTTCAAATAAGGTGTATTATATTCCTCTGTATCACCATCGTACAAATGTAAACTCGCAATATCACAATCTCCGTTATACAACGCCATAACACCATTAAAGCTACCTTCATGCGAGCGCAACACTTTATTAGATTGTTTTTTCTCTATATATTTCCCTAATAAGTCTAAGGCTAAATCTTGGCCGCTAATAATAATCTTTTTATTTTTTGTCGAAGGAGAAGTCGAGGCAGTAGATGCAGCAGGAGTTGCTCCTGTCTTGTTCTTTTGTATATATAATTGTAAATCGGTTTTATCCACACGCATTTGTCGACCTACACGAAAAATGGGTAAATCACCCTTTTTCACTAAATCGTAGATCGTTAATTTTGATACCTTTAATAATTGAGCCACCTCTTCAATCGTATAGGAATGTTCATGTGACATGTAAAAAATCTCCCCTTCTGCTTCTATTGATTCTATAGTAACGTAATTATAATATTTTTAGACCATCACCATAACGTGTGGTTGATTTCCGTTCCGACTGGGCGCTTTGTTGCTGTCGCACAGAGCAAAGCTTCCTGGGGGCGTCCGATGAGCCGCTTGGGCCAACACGATGTTGGTCACGAAGGCGTTATCACAGGATGTGATGCTCTTAGCCTTCGTTCCTCTATTTGCTCGCTCCAGGGTCTCGGGCCAACACGAGGTTGGTCACGAAGGCGTTATCACAGGACGTGATGGTTTTAGCCTTCGTTCCTCTATTGCTAATCCCCAAGGAGTCGCCCAGCCTCCACTCCAATCAACTTATTTACATAGTATACGTTTAACAAAACTCATCTACAACTTTTGGTGATGAACCATATTTTTTACATCTTGAAAGTTTCTAGCGATTTGGTATTTCTTTTTTAGACATAACTAATTATAATTAGTTATGTCTTGTTATAACGAGTTATAAAAGGAGTATAATCAAAGTGAAAAAGTATTATAGTTTAATAGCTTCATTGGTACTACTGATTGGTATTTTAGCAGGTTGTGGTAGCCAAGGGAGCAACAACAAAACAAACGAGTCTGTTGAATTAACAATTTCCGCAGCAGCTAGTTTACAAGATTCATTAGAAGAACTTCAAAAAGCCTATCAAAATGAACACGATAATATTAAAATCACATTTAACTTTGGTGGCTCTGGTGCTTTACAACAACAAATTGTAGAAGGTGCTCCTGTTGATCTTTTCTTTTCAGCAGCAGAAGATAAGTTTGATGAGTTAGTACAAAAAGGTTTAATCGACAAAAAACAAGGAACGGATCTTTTAGCGAACGAATTAGTATTAATCGTTCCTAAGAAAAATGAAAAACAGATTCAATCATTTGAAGACTTATCGAAAGTTGATAAGATTGCCATTGGTACACCTGAAACGGTCCCTGCTGGCAAGTACGGTATAGAAACACTGAGAAACATGAACCTTTGGGAAAATGTAGAATCGAAAGTAGTCTATACAAAAGACGTACGACAAGTTCTTACTTATACAGAAACTGAAAATGTTGATGCAGGTTTGGTTTATAAAACAGATGCCCTTGTGTCAGAAAAAGTCAATGTCGTTGCTACAGCCAAAGAAGATACACATACGCCTATTATTTATCCTGTAGGTGTTATCAAAGATAGTAAACATGCGAAAGAAGCGGAAGATTTTTATCACTATTTACAAAGTGATCAAGCGATGAAAGTATTTAAAAAATACGGCTTTCAAGGAACTCATTAATAGATGAGTACTGATTTCTGGTCACCTCTTAAGCTTTCTATTGAGATAGCGCTTGTGTCAGGAATAATTGTGATAGTAGCAGGTATTCTTTTTGGTAAATGGATGGCAAAACGCAATTTCAAAGGAAAATTATTTCTAGAAACAGTGTTACTTTTACCATTAGTATTACCTCCTACTGTAATAGGATTTCTTCTCATTATTATTTTTGGCAAAAACAGTGTACTAGGTAACTTGATTACATGGCTTTTTAACCAACCCGTTATGTTCACTTGGTGGGCTGCAGTCATTGCCTCTACTGTTGTTGCATTTCCTTTAATGTATCAATCAGCTAAAACTGGCTTTGAATCTGTTGATGTGGACATTGAGAACGCTGCACGTGTTGATGGTGCTAACGAATGGCATGTCTTTTTCTTTATTTCTATCCCTCTTGCATTAAAATCAATTGTCTCAGGTGGAATTTTAAGTTTCACACGAGCTTTAGGTGAATTTGGTGCAACCTTAATGTTTGCCGGAAACCTTCCAGGCAAAACGCAAACTACGCCACTTGCTATTTATATGGCGATTGGTTCAGGTAACATGTCGCTCGCTTGGTCATGGGTGATTTGTATGATAGGTATTTCCTTTCTTATGCTTCTGAGCGTTCATCTCATTAAGGCATAAGGTGAAACGGTCTTCCCCCTGCTTTTACAGGGTAAATATAGTAAAAGATGTAGTCGGTGCAAAGTAAACTGTACCAACTACATCTTTTCTTTTTATCCTCCACTAATGGGTGGAATAAAGGCGATTGTATCCCCTTCTTTTACAACCGTTGTATCTGTTGCAAATTCCTCATTTACTGCTGTCATAACATGTTGTAAATTAACTTGTGGATATTGTATTTCCATCCATTCTTTAATTTGTCCAATTGTTCGGTCTGACAGGTCAACACATAATTTTGACTCTCCGATTACTTCTTGTAAGTGAGCAAATAGTAATATGTTAATCACAAGATTCCTCCTCACTGATTGATGGATTTCCTTTTGGATAGGGGACATTTTCTAATTGATCACCAATCCATTCAGTGCCATCTTCCCAATACTCTTTTTTCCAAATAGGCACAATTTGTTTAATACGGTCAATCGCAAATTCATTGGCTTCATAGGCTATTTTACGATGTGGTGATGAAACCGCAATGACAACGGCAATATCCGAAATTCCCAAATGACCAACACGATGTGTAATGGCTACTTTCGCTTCCGGCCATCGCTCTTGAATTTCTTTAGATATTTGTTCGAACATTTTAATAGCCATAGATGGATAGGCCTGATATTCCAAATGTAGTGTTTTCTTGCCTTTCGTCATTTCACGTACTGTTCCGATGAAAACAGTGATTGCACCAGCATTTCGATCTGTTACTTTTTGTCTAACTTCTTCAACATCAATTGGTTTATCAATGATTTCAAACAACGATGTAGTCATGATTTTCTCCTCATTTCCTGCATAAGAACTTCCATATATTGCGCTTTTTCTTGAATTGAATAAGTTGGATAATCTAACGGTTTATTTAGTGGATATGTCGGCCAATAAAGAACACAGACGATATTACCTACCTTTTCTAGCAAGGATTCATCTTCCTCCTGTCGCAAAAGAACAACCTTCGGATAGTCTTCATTTTTATAGCCTTCAATGAAAATAAGATCCATATTAAATGTTTCATAAATAGCTAGTATATCAGCAAGTTGAAAGTTACTTTGGTGAATGCTCATGCGCAAAGTACCTTCTCCCTCAACTGCTGTCACACTTGCGCCAGCCTTCTCATGACGAACACTATCTTTTGAACTTTCTATCATAGGGATACCACCATGTCCATGATGCTTGATTGTTCCTACACGAAAGCCTTCTGTAGTGGCTTGTGTAATGAGTTGTTCCATTAACGTTGTCTTCCCACTATTTTGATAGCCTACGATTTGTAAGATTTTTCGATGTTGCCCCATGGCCACTCACTTCCCTGCAAATCTTCTAACAATAAAACAACTACTTGCATTCCTTTTTCGTATCCACGTGATCCACCTGGTAATACGATAAAAGAATTGGCTTCTGCTAAGGAAGAAACGGCACTAGATTTATCGAACCCAGAAGGAACTGCAACTAATTGACCGTTTTCGTAAGAAGCATTCGCACGTACAAAACGGGTAAACGGATTCGGTTTTTTAAAGTCCGCATTTAAAACAGCCTGCTCTCTACGTAGATGTGGTTGCTTATTACCAAAAGCCGTACGAATAATAGGTCGTGTAAATAATTCAAAACCAACATAGCAAGCTGATGGATTACCTGAAAGTCCAAATAATAATTGACCATTTCGAGCCGCAACAGTTGTTACACTACCTGGTCGCATTGCTACTTTATTAAAAAGTACTTGTGCGTCAATGGCTTCATAAATGGCAGGTAAGTAATCGTAATCAC
Organism: Lysinibacillus sp. RC46; assembly: GCF_041262385.1. Taxonomy (NCBI): domain Bacteria; kingdom Bacillati; phylum Bacillota; class Bacilli; order Caryophanales; family Bacillaceae; genus Lysinibacillus; species Lysinibacillus sp. RC46. The sequence goes on from NZ_JBGCCF010000002.1 coordinate 163,335, forward strand.
CTACTGATACTCCTCCAGTTGTAATCAATATGTCTACTTCCTGAAGAGCTTTTTCAACAGCTTGAATACATAAATTTAGATCATCGCTAAACTTACCAAAATATTTGACGGTTGCCCCAGCACGTTCAATTTGAGCCATTATCATATATGCATTGCTATTACGAATTTTCCCTGGCTGCAAAGCATCACTCGGTTCAAGTAATTCACTTCCTGTTGCAATTACGCCAACGATTGGTTTTCGAAAAACAGGTACTTGATCATAACCAAAAGTAGCAAGTAATGCGACAACACCTGGATTGATGTATTGTCCTTTTTCCATAAGAATTGCGCCTTTTTGAACGTCCTCTCCCTTATAGGAAATATTCGTTCCTGTTTCATAAGAGCGTTTAATCGACATATAAGATTGATTGTCTTCTTCAAATGTGTGCGTTAATTCTAGCATAACGACTGCATCACATCCGTTAGGGATAGGAGCTCCTGTCATAATGCGCACCGCTTCTCGATCACCGACTTCTCCCTCAAATACATAGCCCGCGCCAATTTCCCCTACTACTTTAAAGGTTACTGGATTGTCTGAACTTGCCTCTTGACTATCAACCGAGCGAATAGCATAACCATCATAAGGTGAACGATTAAAGGCTGGTACATCTTGATCTGCAGCAACATCTTCTGCTAAAAATCGTCCATGTGCTTGCTGTAGTGAAATGACCTCTATTTTTCCTTGGAAGGCAAACTCCATGACACGTTGAACAGCTTCTCCAACAGCAATTGGTTTTCTTTTTTCTAACATTTTAGAACACTCCTTTATCCGAATAAACGATAATAAATGCTTTTAGCTTTTTGTATATCTTGTACACCGTGAATGACAACTCGTCCATCTTGGAAAATCACTAGACGATAATCTTCTGCTTGGCAAGATAGTAAATAGGGATTTTGTTGAATATCACCATAGGGACTAAGTTTGATAGCGAGCTGATCAAAATTATAGTGAATCGGTTTTGCTGGACGTATTTGAATAGCATCGCGACCACATAGTACATTTAACTTTGTTTGATTTTCATATGATAAATACGGATAGGTCGGATTTTTGCCACAGGATGGACAGTCATGATTGCGAATTTTTTCTACGTTTATTTCATAGTGTTGGTTTTGCCAAACATCAAAAGTTAAATAACTTTTTCGTAATGCTTCTTCATCGCCTACTAAAAACTTTAATACCTCAGCTACTTGATAAGCTGCGACGATTTGAACAGTCGGACTTATAATTCCTACTGTATCGCATGTCATCCCTGTATTAGGCATCGCTGCTAGCAAACAATGTAAGCAAGGTGTTTTACCTGGCACAATCGTATAAGTAGCGCCATAACTACCAACACAAGAACCATAAACCCAAGGAATTTGATATTTTTGTGCAAGATCGTTCATCATAAAGCGAATATCGAAGTTGTCCGTTGCATCCAGCATAATATCTACATCTGCAAGTAGTGGGATTATTTGCTCTGTACACGCATCAAAAATATATTCGTTAATTTCTACCTCTGCGTTAATGCTTTGTAGTCGTTTTTTTGCAGCGATTACTTTAGGAACTTTTTCTTGCGCATCTCGTTCGGTATATAGTTGTTGTCTTTGTAAATTACTCCACTCTACATAATCACGATCAATAATCGTCAATTTTCCGACGCCTGCCCTTACAAGAGCCTCTGCGCTAGCACTACCTAAAGCACCAACTCCTATCATCAGGACATGCTTTTCTTTTAGTAGTAGCTGCCCGTTTTCTCCGATTGGGCTGAATAATTGTTGTCTAGAATATCTATTATGCATAAACGTTTTTGCCTTTCTTTCTATGAATTTTAGTTTGACCTTTTAATATATAGCTTTATAATAAAAGCAATGTTTTTCAGCAAAAACAAAAATCAACTCTTTAAAAGGAGGTCTTTTACCTTGCATCCCACACATAGTGAACTTCCTATACGAGCTACCATTTTAACAGTAAGCGACACACGCACGAAGGCGGATGATCGTGGTGGTCAGCGTATTCAATCATTACTTCAAGAAGCTTCATTTGAATTAGTAGACTACCAAATGTCAAAAGATGAACCTCTTGAAATCTCAAACCATGTACAAAAATGGTGCGATGATCAAACCATTAATACCATTATCGTAACAGGAGGAACAGGATTTACACCGAGAGACCAAACTTACGACACGATTCTCCCTCTTTTCGAAAAAGAAATGATGGGATTTGGTGAATTGTTTCGAACACTCAGCTATGAAGAAATAGGCCCAAAAGCCATGTTTAGTCGTGCAACAGCGGGTAGTCGCGATAAAACAGCTATTTATGTACTACCAGGTTCTACAAATGCCGTGACACTTGCCATGACAAAACTGATTCTTCCTACTGTGCAACATTTTGTCGGTGAGTTGAATCGCATATGAAAACGGCTGGTGTTGTCTTAGCTGGCGGCCAATCTTCACGGTATGGTCAACCGAAAATGTTCGAATTATTTGCTGGTCTACCTTTATATAAGCACAGTCTCATAGCCTTACAAAAAAATCAACTACAGCCTTTAATTATTGCTACAAATGCTAGCTTGCAATCAACGTTTGTAGAAAAAAATGTCCAATGGATCATTGAAAAACAGCCTCATCAAGGACCTCTGTTTGCCTTGCATAATATAATGACAAATTTTCCGGAAGTAGAGTGGTTTTTCGTAATAGCAAGTGATATGCCTTTTATTAATGCAGAATTTGTCCAAACTATGCTCACATTTATCGATGATCGTTATGATGCGATTGTTCCTAAACAAGCTTCAAGATTACAACCTCTTGCTGCTTTATATCGACGCAGTGCTTTGCCAATAGCACAGCAATTAGTCCAACAAAACAAGCGAAGTATGAAAGTCTTGTTAGAGCAACTTCAAGTATGTTATGTCCCATTTGAAGAAGAAAGCTCAACATTTATCAATATCAATTCTCAACAAGATTGGCAACAAACATTTGAAAGGAAGTCTAATAATGAGTAATTTTACACACTGGAATGAAGAAGGTCGTCCCAAAATGGTCGACATTTCAGATAAAACAATCACAAACCGTACAGCGATCGCGCGTAGTACAATCACGTTATCCGATGAAGTCTATCAAGCTATCCAACAGGGAGGCATTAAAAAAGGCGACCCTACGCAAGTGGCACAAATTGCTGGAATTATGGGTGCTAAAAAAACTGCTGATATTATCCCAATGTGCCATCCGATTATGTTACAAGGAACAGATCTGCAATTTGAATATACAAAAGCAGAGGATGGTTACGAACTACACATTCAAGCTACAGTAAAATGTAATGGTAAAACAGGCGTCGAAATGGAAGCACTAACTGCTGTATCCATTGCTGCACTAACTTTTTATGATATGTGTAAAGCTGTCGACAAATCTATGGTCATTAAAGAAACATACCTCGTTCAAAAAACGGGTGGAAAAAGTGGCGACTTTGTGCATAAATAAACAGAAAAAATCCGGCATTATTTTGCCGATTTTTTTCTGCCTTTTAACAAAAGTCACCAGCAACTAATACCACTCTATTTCGTCTACCCACCGATATGTGACATTTCAATTTTTGAGTTTTTCCTTTTTTCCATTGTCTCTTCATTTCGTTCATCGGAATAGCGATCTTTTCTATTTTCCCAAACATTCGAAATGCATTGGGTGATGGTTTCATCATCTTCCCCAGACCTTAACAAATCTCGTAGATTCGTTCCCTCTGTTGCAAATAAACACGTATATAATGTGCCTTCTGCCGAAATACGAGCACGCGAACAAGTGGAGCAGAAAGAATCTGTTACAGATGATATCACGCCAATTTCACCCTGAGCATCCTCATATTGATAACGCGTAGCCACTTCCCCTTTATAATTAGGGTCAACAGGATGCAAAGGGGAAAATTGGTTGACCTGGTCTATGATTTGTTTCTTCGACACAACCTCCTCCAGTCGCCAACCATTCGAATTACCGACATCCATATATTCAATAAAGCGCAGAATATGCTGTTTCTCTTTAAAATACTCTGCCATTGAAATGATATCTTGCTCATTTTTTCCTTTTTGAACGACCATATTGATCTTCACTTGTAAACCCGCTTCTGCCGCTTTTTCTATACCTTCTAATACCGTTTTCACTTTTCCTCGATGGCCATTCATCTCGAAAAAACGTTCTTCATTTAGAGAATCTAGGCTAACAGCTACTCGTGATAAACCTGCTCTCGCCAATTCATTGGCATATTTTTTCAACAATGTGCCATTGGTCGTTAAGGCAATATCTTCTACGCCATCTATGCGATGTATACGTTCAATTAATGTCGGCAGATCACGACGTAGTAAAGGCTCACCACCAGTAATGCGTACTTTTTTCACACCTAATGAAACGAAAATCTTTACTAATCGCTCGATTTCTTCAAAACTCAATATTTTATCGGACGGTAAAAAAGCATAATCTGGACCAAATACTTCTGCAGGCATGCAATATTGACAACGAAAATTACAACGATCTGTCACGGATATCCTTAAATCTCTTAATGGTCTGTATAGTCGGTCTTGTAGACTAGTAATTTTAATCTCTTCCTTTCATTTTGATCAATTTCTAGGTAAGTGAATACGTTCTTTGTGTGTATAAATATTAAGTGCATTTTGACGAATAAAGCCTACCGTCGTAATACCAAGTTGCTCTGCCAATTGCAATGCTAATTCTGTTGGAGCCGATTTGGACAGCACAATTTCACAGCCAATTTTCGATACTTTAAGTAAAATTTCAGATGAAATCCTTCCGCTAAATACGATAATTTTGTCCTGAATGCTAATTTTGTTTTTTAGGCAATAACCATAGATTTTATCTAAGGCATTATGGCGTCCAATATCCATTCTACTTAATAAAACACCATTCGCATCACATAACGCTGCATTATGAACACCACCAGTTTGCTTGAATGTTTCGGCCAAATCTTGCATATCGCGCATTAAACGAAAACAATCATCTGTTGTAATACGCACATGAATGCCTTCCATTTTTTTAGCTACTAATGCATCATTAGCAAAAACAAAACCTTGGCGGCTCATGCCACAACAAGAAGTAATGTAACGTTTATTTTGAATTTGTTGAAAGTAAGGATTCACACGCTTTGTTTTAACATGCACAAAACCTTCTTTTTCTTGGTGCCAAATCGCTTCAATATCTTCGTAATCGCGGATAATTCGTTCAGAAGCCAAGTATCCAATAACCATATCTTCTACATACTCTGGTGTGCAAACCATCGTCACGAATTCTTGCTCATTAATCTTTACTGTGACTGCATATTCTGTGACAACGGTATCTTCTATTTCTTTGATTTGATTACCTTCAACACGTATTATTTCTCTAGTTACTGCGCGTTCCATATGGCATCCCCTCTATTCACTAATATTATCTTCAAAAACAAAGACAGAAATAGCAAAATCTTCTTCAATTTTGATATCTGAAAATAAATGGAGTAACTTAGTACCCATCAATTCTTCCATGCCTTCTGGAGGTGATTTAGTATACAAATCTTGAATCATTCTTGTACGTGCAGCATGAACCATTTTTAACCCTTCAGGCGTACTCGCAATAAATTTTTCTGTCGGTGTGATATTACCATATAAAGTTGAGACAGCCATGTTCTCTACGAAAACTGTATGAATACGCTCTGGTCCTTTTCCAAATATATCTTTGCGTAGTTTTCGAATAATGTCGTTGAACTCATGCACTTTTTTTGACATTTTAACGATCTCCCAACGTAATTAATCTTTTTTTCCTATGTTCATGGGGGTTACCCTTACAGTTTGTTAATAATATAGCAACTTAAATAAAAATTAAAGAGAAAATATCCAATGATAATTATTATCAGTTAATAAATTTTATTATAATTATTGTCCATTTTGGCTGAAAAGGCTATAATAATTGGTATTACATATGGAATGAAAGTATTTTGATTCCTATGTCATGGTTCCATACAAATAAGTTTGAACTATAGGCATGGTGGTTTTAATATTTATATTCTATAGTTATATTGAATAAAAAATAAAAGTTGATTGAATTTTTAGCAAGGCCTGTTAAGAATTTTATCCACCATGAATAAATAGCATGTTAGTACATGCCTTTTCATGGTGGATTTTTTTATTTTTGAGCAATATCAACATCGACAACTAATAATTAATGTTTCTTCATCTATGTTGGTGTAGAAATTGGACAAATTGGGAAATGACATTATAACAAGACAATTTTTTAAAAGTAACAAGACAATCAAAATAAAACTCGTAACTCTATTCCCGATTTATCCTAAGTATTAACCTGTTGTCAAATAAGTCTCAAAGAGCAAAAGGAGGAAAATACTTTGACTACAATTAAAATTAATGGCCAACCGTATAATGTAGCTGAGGGAGCTACAATACTTGATACCATTAATCAAAATGGCATCGCCCATCCACAAATTTGTCATGTACCATCTGTTGATCCTATCGAAACTTGTGATACATGTATCGTCGAAGTGAATGGACAATTAGTTCGCTCTTGTTCAACAAAAGCAGTAAACGGCATGGATATCCAACTTACTTCTGATAAAGCGAAAGCTGCACAAACAGAGGCGATGGATCGTCTACTAGAAAATCATTTACTGTACTGTACTGTTTGTGATAATAACAACGGAAATTGTACATTACACAACACAGCAGAATTAATGGAAATCGAACATCAAAAATATCCGTATCAACCAAAAGTCGAACCACACGAAGTAGACATGTCGCACCCGTTTTATCGATATGATCCAAACCAATGTATCGCATGTGGACAATGTGTAGAGGTTTGCCAAAACCTACAAGTTAATGAAACATTATCTCTTGACTGGGAAGCTGAAAGACCAAAAGTAGTTTGGGATGAAGGCGTTGCCATTAACGATTCTTCATGTGTAGGCTGTGGGCAATGTGTTACCGTTTGTCCATGTAACGCATTAATGGAAAAATCAATGCTTGGTGAAGCTGGCTTTATGACTGGGCTTAAACAAGAAACATTAGATCCGATGATTAGTTTAATTAAGGAAGTCGAGCCTGGCTATAGCGGTATCTTTGCTGTTTCTGAAGTCGAGGCTGCTATGCGTAGTAAACGTACGAAGAAAACAAAAACAGTTTGTACTTTCTGTGGTGTAGGTTGTTCGTTTGAAGTTTGGACAAAAGATCGCAAAATTTTAAAAGTACAACCTTCTGAAGGTCCTGTAAATGCTATTTCTACTTGTGTAAAAGGAAAATTCGGCTGGGACTTCATCAACTCTGAAGAACGAATTACAAAACCATTAATTCGTAAAAATGATGCATTTGTTGAATCTTCATGGGATGAAGCTCTTGACTTAATTGCTACTAAACTAGGTGGCATTCAAAAAGAACACGGTTCTGGTTCTGTCGGCTTTATTTCTTCTTCAAAAATTACAAACGAAGAAAACTACTTAATTCAAAAAATGGCACGTCAATTATTCGAAACAAACGATGTTGATAACTGCTCACGCTATTGTCAATCTCCAGCTACAGATGGCCTACTACGCACAGTTGGTATAGGTGGCGACGCTGGAACGATCAAAGATATCGCAAAAGCTGGCCTTGTTATTATTGTTGGGGCAAACCCTGCAGAAGGTCACCCTGTTTTAGCTACTCGTGTAAAACGTGCCCATAAGTTACACGGTCAAAAATTAATTGTTTCCGACATTCGTAAACATGAAATGGCTGAGCGTTCTGATATTTTCATGCGTCCAAAGCAAGGTACAGACCAAGTATGGTTAATGGCTGTTACAAAATACATGATCGATCAAGGTTGGCATGATGAAGCCTTCATTAAAGAGAACGTGCACTTCTTTGATGATTTTAAAGATGTACTTGAAACATACACACTAGAATATGCAGAAAAAGAAACGGGCATTTCAAAAGAAACTTTGATAAATGTTGCTGAAATGATTCGTGATGCTGACGGTACATGTGTACTTTGGGGTATGGGTGTTACACAAAATACAGGTGGCTCATATACATCAGCTGCAATTTCTAACCTACTTCTAGCTACTGGTAACTATCGTCGTCCAGGTGCAGGTGCCTACCCTCTTCGTGGTCACAACAATGTTCAAGGTGCTTGTGATATGGGTACACTACCAAATCTATTACCAGGAAATCAAAAAGTAATAGACGACGAAGCACGTAAGAAATTTGAAGAAGCATATGGTGTGAAAATCAAACCTGAACCAGGTCGTACGAATATGGCAATGTTAGATGCGATCATGGAAGGTAAAATGAAAGCAATGTATTTAGTTGGGGAAGATATGGCACTTGTAGATTGCGATGCTAACCATGTAGATAAAGTACTTTCACAATTAGACTTCTTTGTTGTACAAGATTGCTTCCTTTCACGTACAGCACAATATGCAGATGTTATTTTACCAGCAGCACCTTCTCTTGAAAAAGAAGGTACTTTCACGAATACAGAGCGTCGTGTACAACGACTATATCAAGTATTACCAACACTTGGTGAATCAAAAGCCGATTGGGAAATCCTTCAATTAGTAGCACGTCGCCTAGGTGCTGACTGGAATTACAGTCACCCAAGTGAAATCTTTGCTGAAATGGCAAGTCTTGCTCCATTCTTCTCGCAAGCGAACTATGATGTATTAGAAAATTGGGGTAGCTTCTGTTGGGGTAGCCACGATGGTAAAGACACACCTTTACTATATGAGGATGGCTTTAACTTCCCTGACAAAAAAGCTCGTTTTGCTTTAAATGATTGGATCAGACCGGTTGAATATGAAGCGCAATATGATTGCCATATTAACAACGGTCGTATGCTTGAACACTTCCATGAAGGTAATATGACAAATAAATCAAAAGGTATTCAATCCAAAGTACCTGAAATTTTTGTTGAAGTATCACCAGAACTAGCAAAAGAACGTGGCATTGAAGATGGAGCTCTTCTTCGTTTAGTGTCTCCTCAGGGCGCATTAAAATTAAATGCCCTAGTGACAGACCGCGTACAAGGAAATGAACTTTTCTTACCAATGAACTCTGTTAGCAAAGATTCAGCGATTAATTTCTTAACGGGGCCAGCTGGAGACATCAATACATCGACACCGGCGTACAAACAAACAAAAGTACGCGTAGAAGTATTGAAACAAAAAGGAAAATCTCCACTTCCTAGAACAAACCCGCGTTATAAAAAACGTCATCCACAAAATGGTGTTGAGGTACAACGTAAATGGAATCGTCCTGGTTACGTTCACTTAACAACTAACGAAAGGGAGTGATTTCATGGCTGCACCAATTACGACAATTCAAAAAACACAAGTAACAGAAGAGCAACTAAAGGAAGAAAAGTTAGAGAATTTAAAGCAACTTCTTTCTGAGAATGAAGAAATGGTGAATCAGGTCTTTACGATCATGGCAGAATTAAATGATATTGGAGCGCTAGAGGCAGCTACGAAACTACTTGAAGCAAAAGAGGATGTTGCACATATCGCTCTTGGTCAATTAACGCGTAAGCCTGTTACGAATATCATCAACAACTTAATGGGTGTTGCAGGAGCATTAACCGAATTGAATCCAGAAACAACAACAAAGCTTGTTGAAGGCTTAAATACCGGCTTAGATGAAGCGAACAAAGCCGTTGAATCGGATGAAAAAGTTAGCGCCTTTAAGTTATTCAAAATGTTAAACGATCCTGATGTCAATCGTGCTGTAAACTTTGGCGTTCACTTCTTAAAAGGGCTTGGCAAAGGCCTAAAATAGGAAGGTGGTTTCTAATATGCTAACGAACGAACACATTTTAAAAACTTTGCAAAAAATCGATGACCCAGAGCTTCATAAAAGCATCGTTGACTTGAATATGGTACGCAATATTCAAGTCAACGGTACGGATATCTCACTTGATATTATCTTGACTATTCAAGGATGTCCTCTGAAAGCCAAAATCCAACAAGATGTTGAAGAAGCGTTGAAAGCAATCGGCGCATCAAATGTCTCCATTACATTTGGTTCTATGACAGATGACGAACGTCGTAGTTTAACAGCTTCTTTAAAATCAGAAAAAGTTACGGATAAAGGTATGCCTAAAATGCTTCTACCCGATTCTGGTGTCAAATTTATAGCAGTTACTAGTGGTAAAGGTGGCGTCGGTAAATCTACCGTGACGATTAACTTAGCAGTAGCTCTTGCCCGTCTTGGAAAACGTGTAGGTATTTTAGATGCCGACATATATGGATTCAGTATTCCTGCCATGATGAAGATTCAACAAAAGCCAACAATGATAGACCAAACAGCTATTCCAGTAATAAGTCATGGTGTAAAAATCATGTCGATGGGCTTTTTCACAAACGAAAACCAACCTGTCATGTGGCGTGGCCCAATGCTCAACAAATGGATTCGTAATTTCCTTGTTAATACACATTGGGATGAATTAGATTATCTCCTTATAGATTTACCACCTGGTACAGGAGATGTAGCCATTGATATGGCAGCAATGATTCCACAAGCACAAGAAATTATTGTAACAACACCACACCTTGCAGCTTCTCATGTTGCTTCTCGTGCGGGTCTGATGGCTCAACATACGAACCACACGATTCTTGGTGTTGTTGAAAACATGGCTTACTTTGAAAATTCAAATGGTGAAAAGAACTATCTATTCGGTCAAGGTGGCGCAGAAAAATTAGCAGATGAGCTTCAGACAAGTATCATCGCTCAAATTCCATTTGCGCAACCTGAGGAAAATACAGGTTCTTCCGTTTATGACGAAGACTCCATTATCGGTGAGGTATTTACCCACCTTGCAGAAGATATGATGTATCAATAAAGTGAAACTTTCATCAGTGGGCGGGTTTCTTCATCCCCCTACTTACCCATCAGGCTTTTGCAGGCAGTTAATCTCTCGCCTAAGAGCATGATAAAACACAAAAATCCTTGTCTCGTTTAACACGAGACAAGGATTTTTTAATGGAGCCATGTTCAAATTTGAAACACTCCCCTATATGTAATTCAATAACCAGCCTTTTTTAAAACCTGCATAAAATAAAAACGGTACGTATTTGTAACAAAAGAATCCAAAGGCAGCCCAACATTTAATTGATACTTTGTAAAAATAAAATAAAAACGCTTATCCCATTTTAACCGTAATAATTCCCCAGCATCTTCACCGTATTTCTCCGTAAATTCCTCAATTAAAGGTTCAATCATATAGTAGCAATAGTCTTTTAAGTTTGCGAGGGCCTCTATATCTTTCTCCTTTTGAAAACGTGTAATCCAATCTTCTAGTTGTTCATTCATGTTAAAATCCATCTCTCTTTTTTGAGTTTCTTCCTATTATATTATAACTCTTTTTATAGGTTTTCGCTTCTTTCGTTTCTTAGATATTTTGTTTTGGGTTGATAAAATAATGAGCTTTAAATCTATTCAACATTTGAGATGCTCACCTAATGAATAATAACTTGTTGATTAGATTGTATCCCCTTTTTCTGTAAAAAAACTTTTCATCATTGGGTTGGGAGTCCGAAAACTCATGAATGTTTTATTGTTATGTCAAAAAGTCAAATAGATTTTTGAATATCAAAATAGCTAATAATATGAAGTGTTAATAAGGATTTTTTTACTACGAAAGTTGAGTTATAATAAAAAGGTTATAGGTCTTTTAATAAAAGGAGTAATTACATGGCTGGAAAACAAATTAACCCAATATTAATTCAAGCATTAACAAATCAAGAAATCACTGAAATCCCATCATCCCCTACGTTCAAGTATTTAGGCGGGACATATGTAAAGTCAGTCGTCGATAATTTTAAAAAAGTAATGACTCAGCATGAAAAAAATGAAATCATGATGACTTGCAAAAGCTGTAACAAATCAGGCAAATATAATATTGGAACCATGTTCATCAAAGTTCCTACAAATAACCAAAATATACAGAAACCAGAACAACAGTACACTGGGTATTTCCGTTGTAAGCATTGCAATACTGCTGGACAGTGGGAAGAGTCGTCAGAGCTATATATGTTTAGCATTGCAGCTCTATTGGCACCCGATAACGAAAATAACTCTGTTCAATTTGGTGAAATGCAACTTTTTGATGGCACTTCACCAAAATATGCTACAGATGGAGAAGAACATCTCTTACATTTAATTTCCTCTTCACCAAGCAACGCTTTATTATGGAATAAACTAGGTAATTTATACATTACTGGTGCGAGACCTGAACTTGCAATAGCAGCTTTTGAAAAATCTATTGCTATCGATCCAAATCAAATAGAGTCACACCTGTCTATTGCCAATATTCTTAAAGACATTAAGGATTATCAACATACTATTCATCATTTGCATCAGATGATGTTATCCGCAGAGCATTATGAGCATCTTAATGCAAATCGTTTAAGAGAATTATTAGCGTACGGAATTTGCACAAGTTTCATCACTTCGGTTGAATCAAAACAGAAATATTCACCGCTTCCTACAAAAGAGCAAGTAATGTCAGCTGATAGAGAAATTAATCTAGCTACTGAAGAACTCCTTCAAGGTATTGAATTATATTCTGATGACGTAACTTCATTTTATCCGCTCGCCGAAGCATTTATGGGAAAACGAGCTCAAGAGTTAAATTAGAAGATACTATTAATTATACTAAAAGTTCCAGCTGGGGCTTTGCCGCTGACGCGCAGAGCAAAGCTTCCCGGAGACGTTCGATGAGCCGCTTGTCTTTCCATTTTCTATCCTTGTCAAACGTATTCTTAAAAAAGGTAAAGCGCCTCATTCCCTTCCTGTTTCCATTCGTTGTAGGAAAAATAAAAGTAACTCATTTTATCTCCCTGCCATACCGATAACGCAATAACAGAACTTAGTATGGCTGCAGGTGGGAATCAAAAATGTACATGGTTAAACGAGCGTTTTTGTACATACTAATAAGCGCATTTATACTCAATCAATCCTGTTGCTCCAGAAGTGGTTAACTTGCTAGTTTTGTTCCAGGTAACTTTTCAATAATGCTTAATTCAACCAATTTTGAAACTAAAGGGATTAAATTTATGAAACAGCTCAATCATTAATGTAATAAATTCTTTTAACTAGTGGATGTTAAAAATAGACATTCAGTTAATTTATGAGCCTTTGGTTATATTCAATCCACTTTTCCATTTCTCTCTCTACAGCTCGATTTTGCCATTCAAACCAAATACCTGAACACTCACTACAGTGACTATCTACTCCACTTTTTTTATGCATATCTTTACGTGTAAATACAGTTTTTTTACGACAGCTGTAGCAGTAAATTTCTAACTCTTTATCAAATTCCATAACGATCAACTCCAACATTTTTACACATATTTCTTTCCCTTTTTTATATAAATTATTCTAATTTACAAAAGAAACATCACGGATGGGTCAGAACTTCAAAATTTATTAACCCAATAGAGGTTAAGTGCTATAAAATACATTTTTCCGGAAGTTGATCTAATCACATTAAGAATGAACAAGATGAAAAAAAGTGCTTTAAATCCTTGAAACAAAGGATTTAAAGCACTTTTCAGTGATTCTAACTTGGTTCTTTTTGATCCTCACGAATAGGTCTTCTTATGATTTATTAAAGCTAATCATTAACTTAATCCTGCTTACAGCAGTATTCAATCGCGACCTGCCTCGTAAAACTTCTGTGCCACCATAGCCGGCCTTGTACGTGTGTCGGTAAAGTGGTCACCGTCACCTACAATCAGGCGGAACTGCCCGAGTCGTCTGGACATATTCGGATGCCAGCCGTAATTCTCTCCTCGTGGCAATGCGTTGTCTTGGTAGAAATAGACATAGCTTTTGGGCGTAGGTAGCAAGTAGAACGTTTTAAGATCCAGTTTCTCAAAAAGCGGCTTAGCCGGTTCTGGCGTAACGCTTTCATACATCCGTTTAGCTTCCTCTAAAGAGGCCGTATTAAAGAACGAATCCCGAAACAGGGAAAACGGCATAAAAATCGTATCGTCGTTCGAGCTGGCTCTGAGCTGTTCAAAACCTTGTATCATTTGGGGCGAGAATTCGTCAGCAACTGATTCCCCGTCTTTCAGTACGAACGCGTCCCAGAAGACAAGTCGCTTTATGCGATCCGGAACCTGTTCTGCAACCGTTTGAATGACTGATCCTCCGAAACTGTGCCCGACAAGAACAAAGTTACGTAGATTCCATTTCGTTATAAAATCAACGACGGACTTCGTAATCATCGCATGCGTGACATTTTTATACGGATCTTCGCCATGACCTGCGTATTCAGGTGTATAGACGTCATGCCCCCGACTGCGCAACTCTGCAGCTACTCCATCCCAGAAGTGAGCATCAGCCCAAGCACCATGCACTAGCACGAAAGTAAGCCGTTGCTGTGAGGGTAAATGGTGCCTTTCATCAAATTCAATGGCACTATTGCTCCAGGGCGACCATCCATCAGAATAAGGTGAGTAATAAAAACTACTGGGCATAGACCTATAATCGGGATAGTGAAATTGAGGATAAGGAAACATGAACAAGCACCCTTTCATTTCGACATATATTATCAGCTTATGCCCAGTGTATTTGAGAGGTTCCCACAGTCAAATCTTCTAAATGTTGTACAGCTACGTTCATGGCAGCAATCCTTTCCTCGAGATTGCTTTAGGTTCCACTCTGGATGCTTTATAATGTTTTCACTCGAGTTTTCTAAACAATCTATAAAAGAGCTTCCCCATAATTTATGGGAAAGCCTTTAGATTACTCCATGCTGGCGCACTAAAATAAGAGAACAAATCTTTTCACTATTTTTTTATAGAGTAGATTATTTAATTTGATAATATGAAATTTAATTAGCGCGTTAAGGTATATTCTCGTGTTCCATCAAACGATGTAAGACCCTCACCGTTAACAGTACGCGTTAGCATAATTTTATTATCTTTTAATTGTATCGTTCCGCTACCAGGGGCATCTGCATAACCGTCATGAAATGAAAATTCTGCATATCCCTGATTGTTCAATGATACAGTTACGGAATAGTCATCAATTTGACGGCTTTTCTGAGTGTATTCAAAAACATTAACAATATACTGATTATCTTTTATACTAAAATTTAAAGACATACCACCATTTTCTACAACATTACTATTACTCTTCCATTCTCCTACGTACTTATCAAAGTTGGTTGTAACTATTGGTGCTTGCTTGGTAGATGTTCGCTCTTCATTTTTTGACAAATAAAGCTTCACAAACTCATAGGAACGAGCTCTCGTGTATTCTACAAGCTTACTTGCTTTATCTATACTTTCCATCGCCCCACCTTCATTTTCTAGACCTGCCTCTTCTACTGCTAAATCTCTCTCTTTAATCCATTTCCGTTGAACCAAGCGGAGTTCATTAAATTCTTCAGTCGGGATGCTCATTTTAATATCCCCATAAAGCTCATTTAACAAATTATCCCACGCAATATATTTTTGATTTAACTCTTCTAAAATATCCGATGTGACTCCTGAATTACCCTTTGTATATGTTGCTACTAGGTTCTCAACATTAATTAATTTTTGCTTGTATGGATTAGTGGTTTCAATAGCTTGTACTTCTTCTGGGACTGTCTTTTCTTCTACTGATTTTTCTACTATCTTATTTCCACGTATATAATCATGTAACTTCCATGCACCATCTTCGTACATTAATTCGCTAATGTCTTCTCGTACGAAGTCGGATATAACATCATCAATATCTGCTATTACCTGTATATGATTGATCCCTTTTGTTTTTACTTCAATTTTAGTATATAGTGGTGCGCCCGGTAGGAATGTATTTTCACATCCGTAACATAGTCCGTATATAGTCGTTTTTAATTTACCTTCAACAAACTGTTTTGTAACATATTGACGTAGAGTTGGGGTCATCTCCTTATAAATTTCTTCGTTCATACCAATCCTAGCGACATCATACTTTGCATCCATTTCCCCAGATATTTCAAAAATAGATTTTGTAATCACAGCTAGTAAAGTTTTTATTTCTTCTACAGTTGGTTCCACAATTGCTTCTTTTTCTATTGTGGTTTTCTCCTTAGTTGGTGCTTCTTCTTTTATATTTTCTTTTGAATCACTGGAAAATACAAATGCAATTCCTATACAAGTAATCACAAATATAACACTACCAGCAAAAATCCAATATTTATTAATGTTCATCATTTTATCTCTCCTATTTAACACGATAAAACAACATTCTATTAAAGAATTACGGTAAAGGGCCACTTTTAATAAGGTGAATATTTCAGTTAAATAGAAGGAGAACTATCTAGTTTGCGCTGAAAGAAACTCCTATTGGGTAAACTGCATGATCAAAAATCCACCCTAAATCTTCTGAAATAATGCTCATTTCCCTCGAGAATATTAGTTATAATCTTCTAATCTCGTCTTTTATAGATTCCATTTCTCTTCTAGTTGATTTTAAATTATATATCATTTCTTTATTTTGATTTAGAAACTCTTCGTTTTGTAATAATATAGTACATTCATTTAAATTTAGGGCTGAGCCCTTTCTTAAATACTTAATATTTTTTGTATGATATGTAGTATTTATCCAAATCCCTTTTTTCATAGCTCTGTAAGTAACCCATTACTAGGTTTTTTTCAAACTTTTAAAATACTCCCAACTTAATCGTTTAAAAAAAACTTCAATTTACCGATTACGATAACTACTCCAATTACCAAAAATAAAAACTTTGTAAAGTTACTTATATATCCGTTTATCGTTTCAATTTTTATAGGTGCAGCATATTCCGCGTAAAATTCGCTTCTTTTTTCTACCAGGTTACAATTTAAGTAGGATAAAACCACCATTCTTTCCCAACCAAATACTTAAAATAATACTATAAATAACACAAAAATACTATATTAAAACACAAACATAATAAATTTTGAAATAGCTCGGTAAACTGTCTTTGTGTTGATCTCCATTGATGCAGCGATGGTATTCGCTTTTAAGTGACAAACTCCTGGATACTCTAATGAATGAGAAGTTAACTTGAAAACGATAGCTCATTCTGATTCTGTTGGGTCATAGTAATGTAAAGTCATGTGGTCCTCCACACTCTTATCCATATCTGCTATTGTGTCGAATGTTGCGTATTGTGCTAGATATTCAAATGCCACCGTTTTCACCTCACTCTCTTGGTCCTTGTACCAATTATTTAAACTTTCTTCTACAGCTGCTAATCCTTCGTTTACGATACCCAATAGTTTAGTTGCAAACTCGACAACTTCACTGGATTCGCCGTACTTGATAGTTCCTTTCAAGTAACCTTTTACGGTAGATAATACGAGTGTTTGCTCTAATAAATAGTTAGAACGTTCTTGCTCGAGTTTGAAATAATTGTTCAAATCCCCTTCATAATTAATTAGTTATATTTTTTCCTTATTGAATTAAATATATATCCAATAGGTTATAATAGCGAGTATTTTTCATAACTTTTTGGATATATTTATTTCAAATATGGATTGATTCATATATAATTAGAGGCATGAGTATAACTGATAGGAGGGAAAGCAATGAATGAAATGGGTGAAAAAATTCGTATTGCACTTATTAAAAGAGGCATGACATTGACGCAACTTGCTGAAAAGCTTGAAGTATCTCAACCCAACTTATCGAAGAAGTTAAAACGAAATAATTTTAATGAAGAAGAACTACGAAAGATCGCTGAATTGTTGGATATGAAGTTTGAGGCGCATTTTGTAATGGAAGACGGTACGAAGATTTAAAACAGATAACTAAATAAGGTTGTCTGTTTTTTATATGTACTTTTTACTCAAAATTACCTAGAATGGTAATATAGAGGGAGGAATTACAAATGAAAAAATTATTCTACATAGGAGCCATGTCTGTATTATTACTTTCTGCTTGTGGCGTAGATAAAGCTGAAGATACTGATAGTGCTCAGGAAGAATCAGCTAAAGCGAAAGAGAAAGAGGCTGAACAAGCTAAAAAAGAAGATAAAGCTAAATCAAAAGAAGAAAAGAAAAATGCTAATAACAATGACGATCTTGCCGATAAAGCAAAAAAAATCATAACAGATAAACTTGGTAAAAAGAATAATCAAAAGAAGGATACTGTCAAGAGCTATGCTGTTACTAATGAAGATAACGGCAAAGGATTTATTATTGAATTAAATGCCAACGAAAACTTTTCAGTAAATATGACTAAAAAAGGCATGTGGATGGATTCGAAAAAAATTCTTGAGCCACTTAGTAAAATGAATAATTTCGAAAAAATTATCGTGCATTGGTATTACCCACTTGTTGATACTTACGGAAATGAAAAAGATGTATTAGTAATGTCATTCGACATCGACAAAACTACTTTAAATAAAATTAAATGGGATAATTTCTTAACTGATAATGTTCCGAATGTAGTTAATAATTACTTTGAGCATCAAGCTTTGAAAAATTAGTCACTCAAATGAGTGGCTTTTTTCTTTCGATATAGAAATCATTTGATTTATATTTCACATGATTTAAAAGTAATTCTACAACCTGTGTTTCATCAAATATAGTTTCATGTTTTCCAACTTAAATACTACCATTTAATAGAACAGTGAAATGTTAAATTTATTAATTAATACAAATTAAGGAAATTTATTAACATATTTACATTTGAACCGATAATATCCTTGTAACACAAAAAAATCAAAAAGGAGATGTACATATGAAAAAATATTTACTAGCTGTTGGAATTTTAACAAGTGGGTTGTTGGGACTAAATACAGCTGAAGCTTCAGAAATAGAAAAAGATACGATTGAAGCAGATCCATTAATTGAAAAGCTAAAAACAGAACACCCTGATTGGACTATTACACAGGTAACTTCAGATGAGGCTGCTAAAGTTAAAGAAGAATTAAAAAATAGTCCAGTTCTAAGAGGTCCAGCAGCACCATTAACAGCTCTTTATATTGACAAAGTAGTATCTCAAGTTGGAACAATCAATGAACGTACTGAGAATATTGGCTTGCAGCAAACTTCTCATGCAGTTTCAGGCACTGTTTCTGTAGCAGTTATGGAAGTTGGTTATGGAAATGACAATCAATGGTTAGATGATGAGCGTATTACTTATCAAAATCGTGATTATAAAATTAATGTAGCTAATATAGATACAAATAATGACAGAATTATAGATGCGTTTTATCATACAGTAACTTTTAATTCAGACTTAAAAATCTCAAGTGGAACTTCTGCATTATATAAGTTTAATTCTACTTCACAAAATTACCCTTGGAACACCATTGAAAGAACTATAAATATTCCACATTTATAATTCAAGAATCCATTGAAGAGAGGTGTATTTTAAAAATGGTTTCTATGGAAGATTTGAGTATAAGGTTAACTATCCTTCAAGGAGCTTACGGATATAAAGGTTTTACTGAACAAGTTGGCGAGAATATGTATAAAACTGATTTGAAAGCTTTTCAAGAAACAATAGAAAATGCAAAAGAACCTATTGATGCTAGTAAAGTTTCAAAGTTATCATCTGATCAAATTAAAGTGTTACAAGGTGCCCCAAGTGGTAGTTGGTTAGTTCCTTTATTGAATAGAATGGGACAATTAGGGATGATTGATTTGCGAGAGGGTCTAGTAAACCCTAAATTATTCCAATATACTTCGACAATAAATGCTTATAAACGATCGATTTAAGACATTTTAACGGAAACACAAAAACCCAGGACTCAAAATTAATTGAGTACCTGGGCATTTTGTTCAAAATACGATTTTTTTAGAACTTATGTAGCTCTATAAAGAAGATTGTTTGCATTTTCTGTAGCAAAAACAGATTACAGTGTTGTGTCACAGTTAATAAACAACAACTTCAAAAGATATATACATACCATTTGTGTAATGTTCATGAACGACAGCTGTTCCACTTTTATATCGTTATAAGTGTTTATCAACAGATATCATTTTTGCGATTAGCAAAAATAGAAGTATGAGCGTTAGCGAATGCTTCGTAAAGAACTCTACGGCTCATTTCATTCGCCTATCGCTGCCAGCAAACTGTCATCGATGATAAGCACTTTTTATATACCTCTCTTTAAGGACGACACCTCATAAACGTTGATATGGTGCGGTTTATGACGGTCAATAAGCACTTTTTATTTCGGATAAGTGTTGCGGTTGAGGTCGTCGTGAACTTCGGGCGAGAATTTCATCGATAAGATGTGATCTTTCAAATATAAAGACGAGTTTGCCCTGCCTATGTCGACTTGGCTCCATTTTGATTAAGGCTTGTCCAGCATCGATGATTTTCTGTGCTACTTGGCGAGAATGGATTACGATAAATTTTTCGTTTTTCGCTTGCATTGTTGTTCAACCTCCTGTATAATGACATTATAAAATGAAATATGATAATATAGGTTTAGTCTACACAAAAACAGACGCACCAACTTTTATCATATCGTCAGCACTTGCGGAATGTAAAGTGCTTTTTTGCATTTTTTTAAACTTTTTTCCTTCTATTACATATACCCGCACTCGATTAACATTTCGGACATGATTTCGCAAACTTTCATCTACTATATATTGCACACTAAAACGTCCTATTTCGGGACAACTTTTAGGAAAAATTTATTCCTCCTAATTAAATTGCGTTCATCATTAATTCCATTTCGGACACTGCATAAATAACGTTCTGCACCGTTAAGGCGTCTCCCATGAATACGTAAAGAGCGCCTTGACCTTCGCTGTAATATGCGTCAGTTTTACGTCCAGTCTGCTCGAGTATCTTCCGTTGAATATTTACAATGTCCGCTGCGATATTCATTCCGTTCAATCCTCCTTATAATTCCATTTGATTTAGCGTCGAAGCGCTTTTGATGATAATTACACCAACTTATGATTTAAAACCGTTTTTAGCCACGGCTATAAAGGCGAAATGAAGGCGCTAAACTCCTCTACTATCTGTACCCGAACAACACCCCGTTTTCGGACCTCTTTAATAATATTTAATGGAATAATAATCCTGTTTACCTTGATAAGAATAAAACGATAAAATATGTTGTGCAAACTTTAAATTTGCTACAAGGAAATATTCAAACAGTTATACATAGGAAGTGAAGAATTTGTATTATACAGTACTCTTAGTAGGATTGTTACTTACTCTCTTGCACGGTATATTATTAATTATTTTGTATCAAGACAAAGAATTGATATCTTTTGAAGGATTTAAGGCTCTTTTTGTTTTTTTAATAGGTGTTTTATTTTTAGTGGTGACCACACCAAGTCTAAAATCTATTATTCAAAAAGATTATGACGTTATTAGTGGAGATTGTACGATCGAGGTTAATTCAGCCGGACGCCGTGCATCAGCAACTTTTAATATGATAGATACTGATGAACAATATTACTTTAACGAAATCCCTGAACTGGATGCTTACGGTAAGTCAATTCCTTACTATTGTAAGATTGCCGTTACAAAAGACCATAAGCTTGAAATTGGTTATGAAATTTATGATGTAAAATCACGAAAATTAATATTAAAAAATGACTAGAGACGAATGCAAACGTCTCTAGTTTTTTTGGTCAATGTTGGCGCTACGATTATGTTACTAGATACTTGTTGGCGCAAGCTCTAGCGAATATTTGCCGGTCCTGTTGGCGCAGGATCAGCGTTATATATGACTCTACTAGTTGGCGCTAGTTGAGCGTTTAACTTTTCATATATTAATCGTTACACATATAAACAAAGCTATTGCGATAGAAAACGCTGTTGTACCGTAATACCATACTCTAAGTTCACCGTCTTCGCCTTCTTCACCGAAAAAGTATGCGTCTACCTGCTTCGCTGTATCTACGGCTGCTTTCGTTAGCAACTTAATGTACGCCTTCTTATATTCACGCTCAAACGACTGTGACGACGGTTTACGCGCAACTCCTTGTTTCATGCTGGAATACCCCCAATCACCAACTCCTGACCATCAACTATCAAGGCACGATAAAAGTCTGAACAAACTACATGCATATGATCGAAAATTGGAATTGTTTTAAGTGCTGTATTTGATAAACGCATTACAATCGTTCTCCATGCGCCGTTCTCTGTAGATACAGCCTCGTAATTATTTAAGTAATCACTACTATCTGCGATAACAACCTCCGTAGCTTGATCAGCTACTTTTTTCGTATACTTTGCTATTAAACGCTTGCACTTACGAATAGTGTCGTCGATCATTTCTTGTACGTATAACGGAACCGGTGTCGTAGGGACTGTATAATCCCACCGACAGTTACGTCGCTTCACAAACACTTGATAAGACGTTGAGAGTACACCTTCTTTTTCAAACGCCACAATTTGATACTCCACTGACCAAACTTCGTTGTCTGTTAACCATTTGCCTTCGTTTAACGTCGTAAACACTTTACATTCCGCCTTCCGTAGTGTCATTTTTGCACACTGTAGCGTGCTTTGTAGTTAATATAATATACACTACAGTGTGCATTATCAACATTAAATTGAAGTTATATACACTACAGTGTAATATGAAATTAAAAAGGATTGTGACTACATATGATTAAAGTACATTTATCTCGTTTATTAGGTGAGAAAAGAATGAAGATTTCTGAATTAGCGAAAGAAACTGGTTTACATAGAAATGGTCTTTCACGTTTGTATAACGAGGAAACTGATGGAATAAAGTTCGATACATTAGAGAAGGTTTGTAAAGCTTTAAATTGTGAAATTAGCGATCTCATTGAAATAGTAGACGAAGAAAAAGCGCTCTAGCATCATAGCTAGGCGCTTTCTTTATTATAGTGAGCTTTCTATTAATTGAATCATTTCCGCGTGATGCTTATCTAGTTTCTCATTAAATTCTTCCAAGAATATATCAAATGGTTTGTTAAATTCAGACGTAAAATACTCAACTACACAATCTTTTGTACAAAATTCCATTGCATGGTACTCCATAAATTCCATTGCATCCATATGAGGATCAACAATATAGAACCAAGCTTTATTACCTTCTGAATCAAATTTTACTAACGTACTGCAATTTTTACAACGCCTTGCTTTTTTGTTTACTTGTTTTAGTTCAACTATTTCATCGATTGTTACTTTTTCTACATGTTCTTTTTTATATTCTTCTACTGATTTATATCCCAAAAACATATTAATCACCCCCCTTACATTTATTATACAAATTTATATATTATTTCAAATGAATATTTTGTAATTCACACTTGACATATTTTCGTAGATTCTCAATCATGAAGCCGAGATAAGGAAAACGGCTTGGCGCAGATTTCGGTTGCCTACGTTAGAGACTCAAAAAAGAATCAACTAACATAGACAGCCGATTCCATGAATCCTCAATTAAGGTATCCGTATTGTATGCCCTTGTTTAATCGTGATCCTTTCGAATCGATACATCTACTAATCTACTTCTGCCCCCGATAGTTACACTGGATTATGATTTGTCATAAAATGCGTTATGTGATGTATCCTGCGTGACCGTAGCCACTCAGACCTTCCACTCCTAGCCGTTTAATTGGTCGCTAACACCATTCACACTCAAAGCGAAACAAGGAACACCCTATAATGAGTGCTAGTCGCTTTTGTGCAACGGTACGACGAACCTTTCCAGTATCTTTAACGTCTGTTAGTGGGCTACCAAGACGGAACGAACCTATTTTTGACAATAGGAAAGCAGACCTTTGCATTTTACGTTTTTTCCGAGTAAAATGAAGGCATATAATCGCTCATATTCAGTTATGGGTGAAACACTTATGCTGGCCGGCATATTAGTGTTAATCGTATTAAGTTAAGGTCTAGCGTTGGAGCGCTAGGCTTTTTCTTTTATCTAAATTCACGTAGCTTGTCCGCTACTTCTTCCGGATCAAGATGTAAATAACGCGCAGTTACAGCAAAGTCACTATGACCTAACGCCTTAGAAACTAACGCTAAATCTCCGTTACTACGTTTATAAATATCTTTCGCAAACCCTCTGCGTAATGCGTGCGGATTAATATTTTCGATACCATATTTTCGCTTATAGTAATTCAATCGTTTAGCAATCGCATTAGACTTAGGCGACTCGTCATTAACGATGCCTTTACCTTGATGCGTTAGAAATACGAACTTATTCTCTAATCCCTTTTCTTCACGTATAATCATGTTCTGATCGAACAAAACTTCGAATATTTTCTGCAACCGCATATCAAACGGCAATAGTATAACTTTCCGATTCTTTAAGAGTGCGCCATCAATATGGAGTAAACGATTCTCTAAATCCACATGGCGTTCTTCCAATGCTGATAATGTCGCAAGTGGGATTCCTGTTTGATACATCGTTAATATCGCAGCTGCATCCCTCAACTCGATAAAATTAGATAGGTCAAGTTGACGTAGAACGTTAAATACATCATCTTCCGTTGCACCAACTTTAATAGGCTCGTCTACGCGAATGTTGATATTTCGCCAAAACATATCGTTAAGCCAACCATTGTTAAAACACTTTCCGAGAAAAGCGCAGAAACACTTCAAACGAACGCGCTTTGTCGTATCCTTTTCTTTCATTTGCCCTAACCATTCGTATATGGCATCGGCATCTATAGCAAGCAAGTATTCAACGTCTGTCTTACGAACAAAATCATTTACGTACGTTTCATAATCGTGAATTGTACGCTCACGCAATCCGCTCGCTCGCATCTGTTTTACGATAATCTCTAACGCTTTTTCGATAGATAGCGCTGACTTCGGATTAACAACGATCGGGTTCTTGCTATCCTCCACGCTGAATATTCCGTTTAAATCCGTACCTACATTTAAGCCGTTTCTTTTTTTAGACAACGCAAAAAACCTCCTAACGTTTAGTTAGAAGGCGTTTCAATTTCCGCAGTTAGACCGCTTCATTGACCGCTATAAAACTACGCTAGAAGGTTGATTTGACGCGGTTTATACCGCAATAATGACGTCCCAGGAGGGATTCGAACCCCCGACCGACGGCTTAGAAGGCCGTTGCTCTATCCTGCTGAGCTACTGAGACATGATGTTATTTTTTTATGTAGTCCATATCAAGGACAATATTTATTATATGTGCTTTATATCATAATGTCAACATTAATTTTACTATGAAGGCAAGGTTTGCCTCATATTAATATTATATGATTTCTTGTACCCCATTATGCCCTCCTCATCTCTACTTTTCCTAAAATAATAAAAAGCAAAAAAACTGGAGGAAGCTATTATGTTTAAAGATTTGGTAGTCGTCGTAACTGGCGGTGCACAAGGGATTGGCAAAGGCATTGCGCTTGCGTATGCACGAAATGGTGCCAATGTTGTAATTGCTGATGTAAATAAAGTGTTAGGTCAGCAATTAGAAAAAGATTTACTTGAGCAAGGTTATTCTGTTCTTTTTGCTCAAACTGATGTTACGAAAGAACAGGACATCGTTTCTTTAATGCAAAAAGCGGTTGATCATTTTAGTACTATTCATATTTTAATTAATAATGCGGGGAAATTTCAACATAAATCTTTTTATGACGTAACATTAAATGAATGGAATGTTATGATTCAAACTAATCTGACGAGTGTCTTTTTGTGTTCGAGAGAGGCTGCAAAAGTTATGCGAGCTAATAACAATGGTGGCTCAATCGTTTCTATAGCCTCTACACGTGCTGAGATGTCTGAGCCCCACACCGAAGCCTATGCAGCAACAAAAGGCGGTATCGTTGCATTTACACATGCTTTAGCGCGTTCTTTAGGTCCAGATCATATTACGGTTAATTGTATTTCACCTGGTTGGATTGAAACAGGTGATTATAAACAGCTCCGTATGATTGATCACGAGCAGCATTTATCGGGGCGTGTAGGCGTACCTGAAGACATTGCACAGGCTTGCTTATATTTAACTAGCCCCACAAATAATTTCGTCACAGGCATTAATCTAACTGTTGATGGTGGGATGACAAAGAAAATGATGTATGAAGAATAAGTCAAACTACTACTAATCAACAAACAAAAGCAAACCAGATTCACTAAGCATTTTTGAATCCGGTTTCTATTTTTGGTGAATAAATTCTAGCTTGCTTACTCTTCGAATAATGAGCAATCGGTTGAATGCCTTGGACAGATTCCCTCACAAATGGAGCTAGTGTGTTGCTCTCAATGTTGATATGGACTCGTTGTAGCTGCCATGGCATATGATCTATATCTATGCGAAATAGGGAATTCTTCCACTTTGACCAAGAATGATAACGTTCTACTAACCATTTATCAAAGGTAGAACTACTTGTTTCACTGGCAATCGGTTGATATGAAATTTCCAACCTTTCATCGAGTGCACCTTGATATAAACTTGTAAAAGAGAAATTGTTCCCTATTTGTTTTAAAGCTATTTTTGAATGGCGATATGATAAACTGCCCTTTGTAGCTATTTGTACAATAAAACGATTCGTAACATCTAAGTTAAAGAAATAGATACCCTTCATGCCGTTATATGTAACATATGTCCGCACATTAAGCTGCAAATGAGTACCTACTCCTGGGAATGGTGGTAGAAATCTCAGTCGTTGTCCTTTTACTTTAAAAAGGACAGCACTAAGCCAAGCGTTATTTTCATAGAGATCCAGCTGCAACTCTTGCGGAATGTACTGTTCTAAATCCTTAGGTGATACTGGCCAATGTAGAAACAACACATCTTGCCATATTTGCGTTAAAATCCACGGTTTACTCCACATAAAATAACTCCTTTCTGTAGTTAGATTCTTTCCTACAAAGGAGTTATTCAAACGAAAATGATTATTTTTGTTCTGAATCTAATGTTTCTGTTTCAACATATCGGTAATATAAGTTGCGCAGTTCGGATTCTTTATAACTGCCTAAATGACTTTTATATTGTGGATGCACCAAAATACCATGATCTCGAAGTTGCTTCACAAACCAACCTTTTGAATACTTATGCACTTTACACATTCCCTTCACTACTATTCATAACATAGCGTATGCTCAGGAATTTATGTAGTGACATTTTTTCAAAATAAAAAAACAAAATGGGTCAAGGTAATTTTGGTGAATGTTGTTGCTATTTAAATAAGGATGATTCCGTTCCAGGCCACTCGCTTTCATACATAAGATACATACTATGTGAGTTGGTTGATTGGAGTGGAGACTGGGCGACTCCTTGGGGATTAGCAAATTGAGGAACGAAGGCTAAAACCATCACGTCCTGTAATAACGCCTTCGTGACCAACATCATGTTGGCCCGAGACCCTGGAGCCAGCAAATAGAGGAACGAAGGCTAAGAGCATCACATCCTGTGATAACGCCTTCGTGACCAACATCGTGTTGGCCCAAGCGGCTCATCGGACGCCCCCAGGAAGCTTTGCTCTGTGCGAAAGTGAAGCGTCAGCAACAAATGTTTTCTGTAGCGAAAGCAAAGCGGCAGCTACAAAGCGCTCAGTCGGAACGGAAATCAACCCCTCTTTTTTGCCAAGAGCCATACTTTATTTAATATGGCTCTATTCCCTCGTTTTTCAACTTATGTGCCACAAAACGTTCGATATGGTTGGTTAGATGGCGTTGGTAATGTCGCATATTCCTGCTGCTCCACACAATGTGCAAAAGGTTGAGCAAGCGCATCCAATAATCGCTCCATAACGCTATAGTCACCCTGCTCAACAGCAGCCTCTAATGCTTCTTCTACACGGTGATTTCGTGGAATAACTGCTGGATTATGATCGCGCATTAATTGTTGAGACATGTCTTTTGTTTCTTGCTGTCTTTCTATCCTTGCGAGCCAATTTTTATGCCATTCTTTAAATTCATTTGTATTAAATAACGGTGAGTCATCAAATTTATCGAAGGTTAATGCGATAAATGTATTCGTATAGTCAGCATGATGTTGCTGCATTAACTTTAGAAGCTCTTCAATGAGTCCCCCGTCCTGATCTTCTTCGTTAAATATCCCAAGCTTTGCCCGCATACCTGTTAGCCAGTTTGCATAATACAGCTGAGGATATTGCTTTAAAGTCTCTTGAGCTAAGTGCATAGCCTCTTCCTGATTTTCATGGATTAACGGTATTAATGATTCTGCCAGTCGTGTTAAATTCCATCCACCGATATTAGGCTGGTTCCCGTAAGCATAACGTCCCTGTCGATCAATAGAGCTAAATACTGTCGCTGGATCATACGTATCCATGAAAGCACAAGGACCATAATCAATCGTCTCTCCACTAATGGTCATATTATCTGTGTTCATGACGCCATGAATAAAACCAACTAGCTGCCATTTTGCAATGAGAGATGCTTGTTTCTTGATAACTTCCTGTAGTAGTGTTAAATAACGATTTTTAGTTTCATCAGCATTAGGAAAGTGACGTTCCAAAGCATAATCCGCCAAAGCTTTTAGCTCATCCTCAGTTCCAAAGTTCGCTGCATATTGGAAAGTTCCTACTCGCAAATGACTGCTTGCAATACGGGTTAAAACTGCACCTGGAAGTTCTGTTTCACGGATGATCGATTCTCCAGTAGTCACGACAGCTAAACTTCGAGTAGTTGGAATACCAAGTGCATGCATGGCTTCACTAATAATATATTCACGTAGCATTGGACCAAGTGCTGCTCTACCATCTCCGCCACGGGAATAAGGAGTTCTTCCTGAGCCTTTTAATGCGATATCAAAGCGTTCATGAGCTGGTGTTAGTTGTTCCCCTAATAACAGTGCTCTTCCGTCTCCGAGCATATTAAAGTGACCAAATTGATGACCTGCATAAGCTTGTGCAATGGGCATGCCACCAGTTGGATTGTTGTTACCTACAAAAACCGCTACTGCTTCCTCGCTTTGCAAAGCATCGACGTTTAATCCAAGTGAATTGGCAACTGATTCATTTACCATTATTAACTTTGGTGAACGAACTGGATTTAAATTAATTAATGAATAAAAAATGCTTGGTAGGCGAGTATAGCTATTATCAAAATTCCATCCTATTGTATTTTCCATGTTTTCTCCTTCGTTACGTTTATCTTTATTTTTTCTACTTCGTCATAAACAATTCATAGCCATTTTTACCATTTTGTCTTACCAATCGGGCCGAGATAAAACAAAAAACGCTTAGAGTTTCTAAAACTTAAGCGTTTTTGTTACATCATTTTCGCATAAACTTGTGGCTGGAAATACAGCTATTATCATCCGTAAAGAACTTTACTTCAAAATACGTAGCTTCAACCTCTACAAGAGCAAAGCTTTTTTCTTTACGACCACGTGGTTTTAATAAGCTCCCAGGATTTAAAAATAACACATCATCAATCATTTCCGCCCCAAGAATATGAGAGTGACCAAAGCACGCAATTTGTGCATCTACCTCTTTGGCACGATATGATAACGATAAGATTGAAGTTTTAACATTGAATAAATGTCCATGTGCTACAAAGACTGTGACGTCCTCTAAACCGAATACTTCCTCATTAGGGAAGGCTTGATCGATGTCACAATTTCCGCGTACTTTCTTCATGCCATCCAATGCTTTATGAGAGAAAGGAAGCTCACTATCTCCACAATGAATGAAAGCATCAGCATTTGGGTAAAAGCTACGCACTTTTTCAATCACATTACTATCACCATGTGTATCACTCATGACCAGTATTTGCATGGATATCACCTCTTATTTTATAAGATTAGGTAATTGTTCCTTCAACTTACGAATAGCATTCCCACGGTGGGAAATTGCTCCTTTTTCATCGGCTGTTAGCTCTGCCATCATACGGTTTAAGCTTGGGACAAAGAAGACTGGATCGTAACCAAATCCGTTTGTACCACGTTTTTCGTGTGCAATGATACCTTCACAAGTACCAAAAACTGTTGTCGTTTCAAAATCAGGTCCTGCAATAGCGATGCAACAGCAGAAGCGTGCTGTACGCTTTTCATCTTCGACATTTTTTAGGTTTTCTAACAACTTAACCATGTTTGCTTCATCATCATGATCACCCGCATAGCGTGCAGAATAAACACCAGGTTCACCATTTAATGCATCCACAGCTAAGCCACTATCATCAGCAATAACAATTGTGTTTAGCTCTTTTGCCAATGCTTCTGCCTTTAAGATTGCATTTTCCTCAAAAGTAATGCCTGTTTCTTCTATTTCCATCTCTGGGGCAACATCAAACATCGTTACTACTTCATAGCCAAGTGGACCAAATAACGCTTCGAAATCTTTTGCTTTTCCTTTATTTTTAGTTGCAATGACTACTTGTTTCATGTTATTCATTTCCTCCCACTTTGTTAGCCAATTCACCTAGTGTCTCTTTTTGAAGTGCAATCAATTGTTGAATGCCTGCTTCACCTAACGCCAGCAGTTCATTTAACTCTTCACGTGAAAAGGTTGCTTCTTCACCTGTCCCTTGAAGCTCAACAAAGCGTCCTGCACCTGTCATGACGATATTCATATCTACAGCAGCAGCAACATCTTCAACGTAGTTTAAGTCTAAAATTGCTCCGTGATCCTCTACAATACCAACACTTGTTGCAGCTAAATAGTCTGTGATTGGGAATTTTGCTAATTGTTTTTCTTCTACAAACTTAGCAATTGCTTGTGTCATCGCTACAAATGCTCCTGTAATTGAAGCTGTACGCGTCCCTCCATCTGCTTGAATCACGTCACAGTCAATCCACACCGTACGCTCACCAAGTGCTTCTAAATCAACGACCGCACGTAATGAACGACCGATTAATCGTTGAATCTCCATTGTGCGGCCATTGACTTTGCCGCGAGATGATTCACGTGCTGTACGCTGTGCTGTTGCACGAGGTAGCATCGAGTATTCTGCAGTAATCCACCCTTTGCCTTGTCCACGTAAAAATCCAGGAACCTTATCCTCAATCGTTGCTGTGCAAATTACTTTTGTATTGCCTACTTGAATTAACACTGAGCCTTCTGGGTGCAATAAATACTCACTATCTATTTTCACAGGACGCAGCGCATCTACATTTCTTCCATCAAATCTTGTCATAATTTTCGTTCCTCCTAAAATCTTTCGCGCACTCATCTTAACATAATTTTCACCTTCAAAAAAGTGCTCGGTCCCCTTATGTACAATGCTAAAAACGGCAAAAATCAGCCTAGCCCCTAGCTAAGCTGATTTTTTATTTTAATGTCATACGTTTTATACGGAGAGTACCTTGCTCAAGCCAGCTTTCAGCAATTGAACGGAAAATCGGTACTGAACCAGTTGCATAAAATTTATGGGCAGGCACAGCGTCTGGATCAGCCAAAGTGCCATTATATTCAAGCATTTCTTGAACATCCTTTGCTGTTTCCTCAGCAGAAGAAAGCACAAAAACTTCTTCTCCTACAACAGCTTCAATTTGTTTTTGCAGAATTGGATAGTGCGTGCATCCTAGTATGACCGTATCAAATTGTTCATTTTTCAACGGCTTTAAGCCTTCCGCAATTAAATTATTTGCAAATTCGCCTTTATATTCGCCACTTTCTACAAGTGGTACGAATGTTGGACAAGCAAGCGGAATAATATGAGTCGACGTATTCAGTGATAATAAGGCTTCCTCATACGCCCCGCTTTTAATTGTTCCTTCTGTTGCAAGCACAACGACTTCATGTCGCTTCGTTTTCTTTACAGCTGCACGTGCGCCAGCATTAATAACGCCTAGTACCGGAAAAGGCATATTTCTTTGTAAACTTTCGAGTGCTACTGCAGTCGCTGTATTACAAGCAATGACGAGCATTTTGATATTCATTTTTTCTAGTGCTTTTGCCATTTGCCAAGTGAAGTTTCGTACTTCCTGACGACTTCTTGGACCATACGGACATCTTGCTGTATCACCAATATAATAGATCGTTTCGTTTGGTAACAGCTTCATTATTTCTTTTGCTACGGTTAAACCGCCTACTCCTGAGTCAATAACGCCTATCGGGGCATTCATACTTTCCGCCTCAATCCTGTTTCATGTGTACATGTAGTTTTTCTAAATAGCTTGATAATTGCGCGACTTCTTGTTCATTAAAACCAACAAGTTTCTCTTGCAAATATTGCTGTCTTTTTTCAATAACCTCTTGAATAATACGTTCGCCCTTCTCGAGAAGATGAACAACAACGACACGACGATCATTTTCGTCACGCATTCGCTTGACTAATTCATTTTTCTCCATTCGGTCCACTAGATCTGTTGTTGTACTAAAAGCTAAGTATAATCGATTTGACAGGTCGCCAATTGTTATATCTCCAAGCTCTTCTAACCACTGTAATGCAACAAATTGTGGCGGCGTAATCGCATATTGTGAAACAATCTCTCTTCCTTTTTGCTTCACAATCGCCGCTATATAGCGTAATTCCTTTTCAACCGTTGCAACGGTTTCAGGTGAGTGCTTTGTTACTTCATCCGACATATAACTATTTCACTCCTAAAAATACGTTGAATAGTTCTATTTTGTCGTTTTTTTTCTGAAATAGCAAGTGTCCAATTAGTCTAATTTAAATTCTTCTAAGCGTAACAGCTCAATTAACGCCTGAGATCGATTCGTTACACCTAACTTTTGAATTGTATTGGAAATGTGATTTCGCACTGTTTTTTCACTAATACCAAGTTGCTCTGCAATATCCCTCGTTGTTTTTTCAGCTAATAAAAGCGCAAATATTTCACGTTCTCGGTTCGTTAAAAGAGAACGATGATGAGAGCCATTCATTTTCAGTTACACCCTCCTCCCCCGCACGTATTGTAACTTATGTTAAGGAATGAGGAGCGGTGACGGCTATTTTCATTAATATCTCGTGTTTCCTAAAAAAAATCGGAAATTACTTCCACCGATTTATGATTTTATGTAAAAATGGATCATCACCATAACAAGTGGTTGTTTTCCGTTCCGACTGGGCGCTTTCACGGGGCGTCTAATGAGCCGCTGATCCTCAAGGAGTCGCCCAGTCTTTACTTCAATCAACTTATATATATGGTGTCATCCACAACTTTTTGTAATGAGTCGTAAAAGTGCAATTTCAATCGTCGAAATCATTGTTTATACTTATTTCCTCGAGAAAACTTTTTGCAATGTTGAAAAATATAACTCTCACTATTTTTGTCTATGGACAATTAACTTTCGTAATCCGTTTCCAATACTATAGGAACACCAAGCTTGCTAAGTGAGTTTTTTCTTCCTCAGATAGTGGTACACTCTTACCAGTTCGAGGGTTCATTTGCACTACCGTACCACGACCCGTAAAGCAAACTTCATCATGCTGGTTTTTCGCTAAGTAATGAATATCCAATGATGAGTTCCCTACTGTCGCTACCTTCGTATAAATTCTTAGCACATCATCAAAGAAAACTTGCTTCACGTAATCACACTGTAAGTCGGCTACAATCGGAATACCCTCTACATGTTCATCAATTGCTGATGGCATTAGAACACCTAAATGACGGAAATAATCGATTCGTGCTTGTTCAAAATATGTAAAGCTAACTGTATTGTTCATATGACCGTACATATCCGTTTCTGAAAAACGTACACGAACCTCAATAAAAAATGCAAAATCCTTTGTCCATTCCTGAAAATCTCCGATATAATTTGCTTTCATCTTAGCCATCCCCCTAATTTTTATTCGCTTCTTCCAAAACAACAAATGGAATTCGCAAGTCATAAATGAATATACATTCATTATAAAGGAAAACACTATATTATCATAGAAAATTCATATTTTTACTCGGTAAAACTCATTTTCTGTACACCCCAATGATACCTATCCTATTTTTGCGTAATTCGATCTTTTTATGCTGTAATGAAGACATCATATTTAGTTTATTACTCTTTCTTGAAAATGCCCCTATCTGAACTCCCTATAGTACGAAACTTTAATGGTGAGTAGGATCAATCAAGCATTTACGAGTTTTATTCTACAAAATTATTTAATATTTTTCATAGAAAAAAACTCCCTTACACATTTAGTGTAAGGGAGTTTGGGAGTAAAGCTTGTACTATTAGTCAACGTAGTGGTCAGAACCGAAGAAGTTACGGAACATTTGCACTGTAGTTGCACGGTTTAATGATGCGATAGATGTTGTTAAAGGAATACCTTTTGGACAAGCAGCTACACAGTTTTGTGAGTTACCGCAGTTTGCAAGGCCTCCATCACCCATGATTGCATTTAAACGTTCGTCTTTAATCATTGCACCAGTTGGGTGAGTGTTGAATAGACGTACTTGTGATAATGGTGCTGGTCCGATGAATGAAGCTTTTTCAGACACGTTTGGACACGCTTCCATACATACACCACAAGTCATACATTTAGATAATTCATAAGCCCATTGACGTTTACCTTCTGGCATACGTGGACCTTCACCTAAATCATAAGTACCATCAATTGGAACCCATGCTTTAACTTTTTTAAGTGCATTGAACATGCGTTCACGGTCAACTTGTAAGTCACGAATAACTGGGAAAGTTTTCATAGGCTCAAGTTTAATTGGCTCAGTCAATTGGTCAACAAGAGTTGAACAAGATTGACGTGGGCGGCCATTGATAACCATTGAACATGCACCACAAACTTCTTCAAGACAGTTCATATCCCATGCAACTGGTGTTGTTTTTTCACCATTTGACAAAACTGGATTCTTTTGAATTTCCATTAATACAGAAATGACGTTCATACCATGGCGATAAGGAACTTCGAATTTCTGCCAGTAGCCATTGCCACCTTTTGTATCTTGACGTAAAATTTCAACTTTTACCATTCTTCCAGTATTAGCTGCGATATTCATAATTCTTAGTCTCCTTTCGCAGAGTAATCACGTTTACGTGGTGGAATTAATGAAACGTCGACTTCTTGGTAAGTAATGATTGGGTTACCAGTAGTTGGATCAAACTTCGCCATTGTTGTTTTTAAGAAGTTCTCATCATCACGGTTCGGGAAGTCTGGCTTATAATGTGCACCACGAGATTCATTACGTAATAATGCACCTTTTGTCATTACTTTCGCAAGGTAAATCATATTTTTTAACTGACGCGTAAAGTGAGCACCTTGGTTACTCCACTTTTGTGTATCGTTGATGTTAATGTTTTCCCAACGTTTTTGGAATTCATCAAGTTTATTCAATGTATCTTGAAGTTGGTCATTGTAACGTACTACTGTCATAGTAGCTGTCATCATTTCACCAAGCTCTTTATGAAGCAAGTAAGCGTTTTCTGTGCCGTCCATTTTCATGACAGCATCCCACTTAGCTTGTTCTTCTTTAACGCGAGCATCGAATACTTCTTGTGGAATATCTTCAGCATGCTTTTTAAGATGTTTAACATAATCTACTGCGTTTGGTCCAGCAACCATACCGCCATAGATAGCAGATAATAATGAGTTCGCACCAAGACGGTTTGCACCATGTTGAGAATAATCACATTCACCTGCTGCAAATAGACCAGGAATTTCAGTCATTTGGTTGTAGTCAACCCATAATCCACCCATTGAGTAGTGAACTGCTGGGAAAATTTTCATTGGTAATTTACGTGGATCATCACCTACGAATTTTTCGTAGATTTCAATAATACCACCTAGTTTTACATCTAATTCATGTGGATCTTTATGAGAAAGATCTAGGTATACCATGTTTTCGCCGTTGATACCAAGTTTTTGGTTTACACAAACGTCGAAAATTTCACGTGTTGCAATATCACGTGGTACTAAGTTACCATATGCAGGATATTTTTCTTCCAGGAAGTACCAAGGTTTACCGTCTTTATAAGTCCAAATACGGCCACCTTCACCACGAGCTGACTCTGACATTAGACGGTTTTTGTCATCTCCAGGAATCGCTGTTGGGTGAATTTGGATGAACTCACCATTCGCGTATGAAGCACCTTGTTGGTAAACGATAGAAGCAGCAGAACCTGTATTAATAACAGAGTTTGTTGTTTTACCGAAGATAATACCAGGGCCACCAGTCGCCATAATAACAGCGTCTGCACGGAATGATTTGATTTCTTCTGTACGCATATCTTGCGCTACGATACCACGACAAACGCCGTCAGGATCGACTACTGCACCAAGGAATTCCCAGTGCTCATATTTGTTCACTAAACCAGCTACTTCGTGAGAGCGAACTTGCTCGTCTAGTGCGTATAGTAATTGCTGACCAGTTGTTGCACCAGAGAAGGCTGTACGGTGCATTAAAGTACCACCGAAACGACGGAAGTCAAGAAGACCTTCTGGTGTACGGTTGAACATTACACCCATACGGTCCATTAAGTGAATAATACCAGGGGCTGCATCACACATACCCTTAACAGGTGGTTGGTTCGCTAAGAAGTCCCCACCATAAACTGTATCATCAAAGTGGATCCAAGGAGAATCCCCTTCACCTTTTGTATTTACCGCACCATTAATTCCGCCCTGCGCACATACAGAGTGTGAGCGTTTTACAGGAACTAATGAGAATAAATCAACTTCAGTACCAACTTCAGCTGCTTTAATCGTTGCCATCAGACCAGCTAGACCGCCGCCAACAACAATTATTTTGCTTTTCGCCATGATTATTTCTCACTCCTCTTAAAAAATTGCAATGATTGCATGTACTCTATAGTAGCTTCTATTAAATTAAACAAAAGCTAAAATAGCAGCCACACCAACTACACTTAGAATTACGAAAATAATGTTTGTTACATAAGTAGCAATCTTTTGAGACTGAGGAGATTGTACAATACCCCAGCTAACTAGGAATGCCCATAAACCGTTAGATAAGTGGAAAGTTGCTGATATAATACCAACGATGTAGAATCCAAGCATGAATGGATTAGAAACGATATCCGCCATCATGTCGTAATCAACTTCTGTACCAAGTGCTTTTTGAATACGAGTTTGGAAAATATGCCATGCAATGAAGATCACTAAGAATACACCAGTGAAACGTTGTAATGAGTACATCCAGTTACGGTATGTGCTGAAACGTCCTGTATTTGGTGTAGCAGTGAATGCAATGTAGACACCATAGAATGCGTGGAACATTAATGGAATATAAATGACAATCCATTCAACTAGGATAAGGAATGGAATCTTTTCCATTACTGCGGTAGCATCGTTGTAACTTTCTGCTCCGCCTGTTGCTGTAAAGTTAATGAACAGGTGCATCGTTAAAAACAGACCTACTGGAATGATACCAAGTAGAGAATGTAAGCGACGCCATAAAAACTCTCGATCTTTCGACAAGACTGTTACCCCCCTTAGTACTTAAAATAGCACAACTAAAGAAGTCATCATTTTGTAACTGATACTTCATTGACTGTGTATTTCATCATGGTACAATATTATGACATGTTTATTGTACTCTCAAGAGCTACGAGCGTCAAGGCAACTTAAAGTTTTTCATATTCCTTATTAAATAAGTAATCTAGTACATGATGCATCGTTTTTTCTCGAAAAATCTATCTTTACTTTATCAGTGTC
Source organism: Lysinibacillus sp. RC46 (assembly GCF_041262385.1). NCBI lineage: Bacteria > Bacillati > Bacillota > Bacilli > Caryophanales > Bacillaceae > Lysinibacillus > Lysinibacillus sp. RC46. The sequence goes on from NZ_JBGCCF010000002.1 coordinate 200,783, forward strand.
GAATTTTAAGAAAATTCTAAGAAAGAAGGCTTTCAATGTTAAACACTTCATCTCCTACAATCTCAGCATTTGGCTATGAGATAATTCGCGATTATATTTTATCTTCCATTCTTGGTAAACACGAAGATGATGTCCTTTACTGGGCAGGAAAAGATCTAGCTCGGAAGTTCCCATGTACAAGTCAAGATGAACTTATCGCATTTTTCGCAGATGCCTGTTGGGGTAATTTAGAGCTTGTCAAAGAATCGAAAGATGGACGTATATTCCAGTTGACAAATGATCCAGAACTGTTACAAATCGGTCTTCGAAGCTTTAGACTTGAAGCAGGATTTATAGCTGAGCAAATCCAGCAAGTAAAAGGTTATTTAACAGAATGCTATGATGAAAAACGTGAAAAGCAACAAAATGTAACGTTCACAGTAAAATGGGACGTTAAAGAAAGAATCATGAATACCGTTCCTACAGAATAAAACGAAAAGGATTGCCATCCCACATTTATGGATGACAATCCTTTTTATGTATACAATAGAATTTAATTGTAGCGAAGATTGGGCAACTCCTTGGAGTAGCGTCATAAATGGACAAGCGAAGTAGCTCCATTGGACGCCCCCAGTAAAGCGTCGTGATGGAACAGAAATCACCCCCTCGTTATGATGATGAGTTTAGGGATGACATGTTGCTAAAGCGTATGTCATGTGAATTGGCTGATTGGAGTGGAGGCTGGGCGACTCCTTGGGGATCAGCAATAGAGGAACGAAGGCTAAGAACATCACGTCCTGTGATAACGCCTTCGTAACCAACATCGTGTTGGCCCGAGACCCTGGAGCGAGCATAGCGAGTGAAGCGGCTCATCGGACGCCCCCAGGAAGCTCTGCTCTGCGCGAAAGCGAAGCGTCAGCAACAAATGTTTTCTGTAGCGAAAAGCAAAGCGACAGCTACAAAGCGCCTAGCCAGAACGGAAATCACCCCCTCGTTTATGTTTACGAATCATTTTTCTAATTTATAGTTGTGCACGTCTTTCTTTTAAAAGTACATCTATTAACCCAATAAATGCCTCCAAAATATTAAGTGAGTGTTGAATCATTTCTTCTATGTTATTAATTGACAGTTCATTCACTAATTTTTGTGCGGCCATATGTACTAATTCATGTGGTTGTTCAATATGACGATATTCTGGTAAGTTCTGATATTCCTCAAAATGTCCGTAATACCATTTTCCAAACATACATTGATGATACGTTTTTATCGTTTCTTTCTGACCAGCCTTTTGAATAGCATTTCGTAAAAAGCTAGCATGATCCATTAACCTTGCTGCCAATTGGCTAACTACCGTTTGCTCTGATGGTTTTCTGATTGTCGGTGCAATAGCTTTTAACATTTCAGATACTTGATTTTGTATTATATTCGAGAAGTCACTAGAATGTGATAATTCCGTCGTCGTTTCCGCTAAACGACCTACAGCTATTACATTTTCTTCTGATGCAACTGTTATTTGATGAATACCATGTGCTGCTTCTTCAATATTTCTACTTGTTACAGTCAGATTAGCAATATTGTCCTTCATGACACTTATAAAGTCAGTTAAATAATGTTCGACTTCTTTAATATTTGTTATTGTATTATGTAATTTCTTATCAATGACTGAGCGAATCTTTGTCATTTCTTGCAATGAACCTTTCGAGCTGTTGGCTAAATTCCCTACCTCCATCGCGACAACATTAAAGCCTTTTCCATGCTCACCAGCACGTGCGGCTTCAATAGAGGCATTTAAAGATAGTAGTTGCGTTTGATCGGCAATCCCGGTTACACCTTTACTGATATCATCCATTTTAGTCATTTCATCATTCAGTTGCTCTGTTGAATTTGCTCCTTTGGTCAACAGCTCCTGAACCATTTCACCTTTTGAAATGGATGATTCCATTTCTTCTACAAGTAGTAATGAATGCTGTTTTATTTCTTGAATGTTTGCATTAACATTTTGCTCAACCGCAAGCACCTCCTCTGTATTTGACGACATTTCTTCACTCATTGCTGAAATATCCCCTACACTCGTAGAGACATTTTGAACCTTTAAAGCCGTTTGAAAATTAATTAACTCCATATGCGCTAGTACAAAGTCTAAAATCGCATTTTTCACATCAATACTTTCCTGCTCAAGTTCCAATTCCAAAATTCGCTTTTTTAATATTTGTATTTCTAAATCGTTGTGCTTCTCAACGCTTTCATCCATTGACTTTTGAAATAAACCAAATAACCCCATACAAACTTCCACCTTCCCTTTGGTAAAACATGTCATATTTTATTATATAACAATAGAATTAGATAAAGTATTAAATTGATGTGAACAAAAAAGGATGTGCCTTTTACTGACACATCCTCTTCAACATTATATGAAAAGCGCTTGTTCTAAAATCAATTATGCCCTTCTTTCCGTCGCTTTGGCTGTTCTATCCACGATTTTGGTGGCTCTATCCATGAATTTGAGTGCTCTATCCACGACTTTGGTGGTTCTATCTACGATTTTGGGTGCTCTATCCACGATTTTGGTGGCTCTATCCACGAATTTGACTTTGGGTGCTCTATCCATCTTTGACTCTTTTAAATTGCGTCCGAAGGCATTAGGCCAACAAATGTTTTTTGCGCGAAAGCGTAGCGTCAGCGGCACGAAGTTGATCACTCAGTTGTCGCTACACTTTCTGTACAAAAGACATTTCCTGAAATAAATTAAATTCATCATGTAATGCATTTGCTGCACGAATCATTTCGTCCTGAGGTACAACGACAGACACTTTTATTTCAGAAGTACTTACCATTTTTACAGGGATATCTTCACGGCGTAGACGATCAAACATTCGGGCAGCCACCCCTGGATTAGATGCCATACCAGATCCAATAATGGAAACTTTCGCTAAACCAATTTCAAAATCAGCAAAACTAAATCCTAGTGATACTTTACTATCTTCTAGTACACGTAATGCTTCAGCGAACTCCTCTTTTAAAATGGTAAATGATACAGTCGGCTTTAAGCCATCAATTATTGCTTGTACGATTATATCGACGTTTATACGATTTTCCGCAAGTATTGTGAACATATCTGCTAACGAAGCATTAGAATAAGCATCATAACCAATCGTTAAGCGAATAACGTCTGACTCATAGGCAACACCTCGTACAATTAAATTTTTTTCCATTTCAACTTCCTCCTTCAATAAAGTACCTACTGTATCTATTTCGCTCGACCTAATGATAACCGGGATTTGAAACTTCTTTGCTAACTCTACAGCTCGCGGGTGTAAAATTTGTGACCCTAAGTTTGATAGCTCTAGCATCTCATCATAGGAAATTTCTTTTAGCTTTTGTGCCCCAGCAACATGACTTGGATCAGCTGTATAGACTCCATCCACATTCGTGTAAATATCTACCCGCTTCGCCTTCAATTTTGCTGCAATGGCTATAGCTGTCGTTTCCGCCCCACCTTTACCTAACGTCGTAATATTCCGTAAATTATCGATACCCTGTTCCCCAGCAACGACTACGATTTTCCCCTGTACAAAATGCTCTTCTATTCGTCTAGCATCCATCCCATCAATACGGGCATTGCTATACATAGCATCAGTTTCAATGCCTGCCTGCCAGCCCGTTAATGACACAGCATCATATCCTTCCTCCTGTAAAGCAATTGCCACTAATGTACTAGTAAGTTGTGAGCTTGTTGAAAGTAATGCGTCTAGTTCACGCTTAGATGCATTGTCTGATAAATCACGAACCATCTTTGTTAATCCTTTAGATATACTCCTCATAGCTGTAGTGACAACGACAACATCAAAACCTCTTTCCTTTTCTGCAATCGCCTTTTGCGCAACATTTTGAATGTGCTCTGTTGATGCTAATGCAGCACCACCAAATTTCATCACAACTCTCGCCATCTTTATCATTCTCCTTCGTATTCAATCATTTTACTGATTATAAAGTAGCTATGCTTTTGCAGCTTTTCACAAAATAACACCACAAAAGCAAATAGCACCCCTTCACCTCTTAGGTAAAAGTAACAGACTTGAAAAAATGTTGTTTCGGAAAACTAAAAAGGCAGCTCCTCACATAACGTGAAAGCTGCCTATAACATGTACAATAAAGTAACTTGCGCATGTGTGATAGCTCTCCGAAACGTTTAGAATCGACAGTCTTACATCTCTTAAATGTAAAACCAGCACAGCATCGGAAACAACGATGCTCCACTTCGGCAAGTTCCCCTTTCATACATTTTCACTGGACTTGTTCGTCCTCGCATGTACTACTCTTGAACCTTGCACCTCTATCATCACTAAATAGTGATCGTATTTAATTGAACCTTAGTGAAGAAATTTCCAATTCAATAAGTAGAAACTACTAAAAAAACTAAGGCGCCGTATATAACATCGCTTTATTGAAGAGCAATGTTATATACAACCTTAGCATACGTCTAATCCTTTGACAATGTGTCTTGTCGAAAATCAATTTCGCCTTGGCGTAATTGCCGCTGACGCTTCGCTTTCGCGCAGAAGACATTTGCCGCTGACGCTTCGCTTTCGCACAGATAAACAATGCGTCCGAAGGCTTTATTTTCATTCAGTAGGTGTTTGTACACCCACTGAAAAGGAATTCCATCTGCATTCATCTCACTACCTTTAGAGGTGAGAGTCTTCTGCTGAATGAAAATAAGCATGAATATTGCTAGCAAGATTAGCAGGCATCCCTGCTTCTTGTAATGCCTGCATACTTGCCTCACGAATTTTTTTGACAGAACCAAAATGCTTGAGTAATTGTTGTTTTCGCTTTGGACCAATTCCCTCTATATTATCGAGGACAGATTGTATAGCGTGTTTCTCATGCTGCTGTCGTAAGAAGGTTATAGCAAAGCGGTGTACTTCATCCTGAATTCGTTGTAATAAGTAGAATCCATCACTTGTACGTTTTAACGCAATAACTTCTGGTGGATCACCAAATAGAAGCTGTGAAGTATTATGCTTTTCATCTTTTGCTAATCCGGCAATTGGAATGACAAGGCCGAGCTCATCCTCTAATACTTCACGCGCGACTTCCATTTGTCCCTTCCCACCATCTATTAGTACTAAATCCGGTAAAGGTAGACCATCTTTTAATACACGTGTGTATCGACGACGTATTACTTCCTGCATTGCCCCGTAATCATCGTGCTTGGCGGCGGTACGTGTTTTGTATTTTCGATACTCCTTCTTCGCAGGTTTTCCATCGATAAATACAACCATTGCAGATACAGCATCTGTCCCATGCATATGACTATTATCGAAGGCTTCAATCCGTAACGGCGTAGAAATGCCCATCGCTTCACCGAGCGCCTCACATGCTCCTATTGTGCGCTCTTCCTGACGTTCAATAAGCTGGAACTTCGCTGCTACAGCAATTTCAGCATTTTTCGTCGCTAATTCAACTAGCTCTTTTTTTTGCCCACGTTTTGGTGTCAGTACCTTAACTTCTAGTAATTCCGTTAAAATATCTGCATCAATAGATCGTGGGATAAAAATCTCCTTAGGTTTAATGTGCTCTAGCTTCTCGTAAAATCGTCCAACAAACGTTAAAAATTCCTCTTCTGCCTCTTGATAAACCGGGAAAATCGAGACATCTCGCTCTATAAGCTTTCCTTGACGAACAAAGAAAACTTGAACACACATCCAACCCTTCTCGACGGCATAGCCAAATACATCACGATTCGTTGTATCACTTGATACGATTTTTTGCTTTTGCATGACTGTATCGATATGTGCAATTTGATCGCGAAATTCCTTTGCACGCTCAAACTCTAAATTTTCTGCGGCCGCTAGCATTTTTACTTCTAGCTCCTTTTTGACTTCCTCAACCCCACCATTTAAAAATTTTGTCATATCCTCAATCATATCGTGGTAAGTTTCAGCTTCAATATCCTTCACGCAAGGGGCTAGACATTGCCCCATGTGATAATACAAGCAAACCTTGGTAGGGAGTTGTACACATTTTCGCAGAGGATACAAACGATCTAGCAGCTTTTTTGTCTCACTTGCTGCATACGCATTCGGATATGGCCCAAAATATTTCGCCTTATCCTTTTTCACTTTTCGTGTTGTAATAAGACGTGGATGTTTCTCATTTGTAATTTTTAAATACGGATACGTTTTATCATCCGTTAGCATAATATTGTACTTCGGATCATGTAGTTTTATAAGATTAAGCTCTAAAATTAAAGCTTCAATATTGGAGGATGTCACAATGTACTCGAAGTCTTCTATTTCGCTTACAAGTCTCTGTGTTTTCCCTTCATGCGTACCAGTAAAATACGAGCGTACTCGATTTTTCAGCACTTTTGCTTTCCCGACATAAATAATGGTTCCTTGTCGATCTTTCATCAAATAGCAGCCAGGCTGATCTGGTAAAATTTCAAGCTTTCGTTTAATTAAATCATTCATCGCCTACCTGCCCCCTTTTTCTAAAAAAGCAAATAAAGATTTGTCTATTCTCAAATATAACGTTCGCTTTTTCTCTATATTATATAACGAAAAAAAGCCAAGCACATCATATTGATGGCTTGACTCATTTTTTCTTACAAATTAAGCATGTTTTGCGATAAATGCTTCTAACGCTTCTTTTGGTTGGAAACCAACAGTTTTGTCTACTAATTCACCGTCTTTGAATAATAGTAATGATGGGATAGACATAATTTGGTATTGCGCTGCAGTACCTTGGTTGTTATCTACATCTACTTTTACAATTTTAGCCGCACTACCTGCAGCATCCATTTCTTCAAGAACTGGTCCAATCATTTTACATGGTCCGCACCAAGCAGCCCAAAAGTCTACTAGTACTAAACCTTCTTTAATATCGTCTTGGAAAGTTGCATCTGTTGCATGTACAATTGCCATTTGAAATCCTCCTTAAACTTACTATGTTTGTAGTATAGCATGGATAAATTCTCTTGAGCGAACAATCTGCCTAGTATGCAAAAATTATGAAAAATAAGGTCGAAAAAGGCATTAAGTTGATTTGTTATTTAGCCTCATTTTCTTGAAAACGACCTTTAAAGACATAAGTTAGCGTAATAAAGAGATAAATAGCTAATGTAATACCTGTTACGATAATAGATGTTGTGAAAATAATACCAATCAGAATTGCACTTAACGCAATAATAGCGATCCAAGTTGTATAAGGGAACAATTTTACTGCATAGGTACTTGTTTTTTCCGGCTGTTTTTTACGCGATTTCAGATGTGCAATCGCAATAATTAACCAAATAAATAACACGGTATATCCAAGCGAACCCATTAGGAAATCAAAAGTTTTGCTTCCCGCAAATAAAGAAAATATTACAGCCATATATAAAGCTAACGTACACGCTAATATGGCATATACCGGAACTTTTCTTTTTGATAAATGGGCAAAGATTTTAGGTACACGCCCGTCCACAGCTTGTGTATACAGAACACGTGATGAACCATAAAGTCCCGAGTTCATTGATGAAATAATAGCAAGTAGAACAACAGCGTTCATAATATGGTCAGCACCAGGGATCCCAATCATTTTAAAAACCATTACAAACGGACTTTCTGGCACCCCGTTTACTTCATTCCAAGGAATCAAACTAACGATAATAAAGAAAGGAATTAAATAAAAAGTCACGATACGTACTAATGTACTGCGAACAGCTTTTGGCACTACTTTCTCTGGATTTTTCGTTTCCGCTAATGTAATACCAATAATTTCAGTACCACCATAAGAATAAATAACTACAAGCATTGCAGCAATCAACCCCATTGATCCGTTCGGGAAGAAACCACCATGCTCCGTTAAATTTGAAAAACCAACAGCTGTATGATTACCAAAAGTAACAAGCAATAAAATTAATCCCGCTATGATGAACACCACAATAACGGTAATTTTAATTAACGCCAGCCAATATTCAGTTTCAGCAAAAACTTTCACCGATAACAAGTTAATGGCTGTAACTAACACCGAAACAGATAATGCAAGTATCCAAATTGGATAATCTGGCAACCAATACTGAATAAAAATGGCCGCAACTATAGATTCCGCCGCAATATTTAACACCCACATTTTCCAATAAATCCAATCTAGGAAATAAGCTGGATACTTTCCTAAAACGGCTTGCACTAAATCTCTAAATGTTCTCGCTTCGCTATTGCGGACTGCCATTTCTGCTAAACCTTGCATAACAAATAGCAGAATAATCCCACCAATTAAGTACGCAATTAGTACTGATGGTCCTGCCATATCAATGGCTGTACTACTTCCCTTAAACAACCCTGCACCAATGGCACCACCTAAAGCCATCATCGTAATATGCCGTGAGGTCATCGTTCTCTGTAATTTCTGATTATCATTTTCCATTTCCTTACCTCCTAAAATCAACAAATGCGCTAAAGTGCTCGTTTACATCCGACAAGCGCTGGAGAGCCAGAAGCAAAAGTAAGTGCTCCTCCATTTTTGCCCGGGGATCGAAGCGACCTCGAGGATGTAGCGCTTTAGCCTAGACGCAAAAAAGGCATATCGTCTGATCCTTCATTATCAAATGAAAGAAGAGACGATATGCCATAAGCAAACCGCGGTACCACTCTAATTGGTTCTATTAGAACCCAGCTTTAAAACCTAATAACGAAGGTTAACCGTCCAGCAAATAGAATATTCTGCAAATTCCATTTATCTTACCGCTCCTAGGCAAGTTCAAAGTCTTATTGGACTGCGTCGCACCAACCCGCAGCTCTCTTCACCAAATAATGAGCTTTTACTACTCCTAATCTTTGCGTTTCTTTATAAAAATCAATTATGCCTCGGCATAATTGCGTCTGGAATCGGCTTTGTGCTTGCACAAAGAACTCCTTCCCGATTCCATGACATCCGCCGGAGGCTTTAACTTCTTTCAGCGGATGTTTTTTGTACCGAAAGCGTAGCGACAGGTACAGATGTTTGATCCGCTGAAAGAAGTTAAATTAATATTCATCACTATACGTTCTAAAATTAATTATGTCAACATTTTATTTTGCAATAACTTTAAAAAATCAAAAAATTCGAACGCAAAAAAGCGGGGAAGACACATCCTCCCCGCTACAAAACAAATATTAATTTCGCCTTGGCGTAATTGTGTCCGGATTTCGAATTGTGCCTGCACAATTCAAAATCCGTGACATCCGCCGGAGGCTTTATCTTCATTCAGTAAATTTGCTGAATGAAGATAATTTAATTAGGCATTCACTTTTAACGCTTTAAATTCTTCGATTAAAAGAGGCACTACCTCAAATAAATCACCTACGATACCGTAGTCCGCAACTTTGAAAATATTTGCTTCTGGATCTTTATTAATCGCAACGATTACTTTTGAGTTTGACATACCAGCTAAGTGTTGAATCGCTCCAGAAATACCCGCTGCAATGTAAAGGTCTGGTGTTACTACCTTACCTGTTTGACCGATTTGAAGTGAGTAGTCACAATATTCAGCATCACATGCACCACGTGAAGCACCAACTGCACCACCAAGTAAATCTGCTAGCGCTTTTAATGGTTCAAAGCCTTCCTCAGATTTTACGCCACGACCACCTGCTACAACTACTTTTGCCTCAGAAAGATCAACACCCTCTGAAGATTTACGTACTACCTCTTTAATGATTGTACGAAGGTTTGTAATATCTACAGTAATAGAAGTGATGTCACCTGATTTACCGCTTACTTTTTCTAATGGTGCAATATTATTTGGACGAACTGAAGCTAAAACCAAACCGTCTTTTACTTTAACTTTTTCAAAAGCCTTACCAGAGTAAATTGGACGGATGAATGCAACATCATCGCCAGCACCCTCAATTGACGTTACATCAGATACAAGACCTGCTTGTAATTTACTTGCAATTTTCGGTGATAAATCTTTACCGTTTGCAGTATGACCAAATACGATACCAGTTGGCTTTTCTTCCTCAATTACTGCTAATAAAGCTTGACCATAGCCATCAGATGTATATTGTTTTAAATGTGGATGCTCCACTGTTACAACACGGTCTGCACCATATTCAAATAATGGACCAGTTAAGTTTGCTACGGCATCCCCTAAAAGAACACCAACAACCTCACCACCGTCTGCGATTTGCTTTGCAGCTGCGATTGCTTCGAAAGAAACATTACGTAAGCTTCCTTCACGAACTTCACCTAATACTAATACTTTTTTTGTCATAGTATATTCCCTCCGTTACCCTTTAAGATTCGATTTGTGTCATCAGATGACTTAAACTACTTTCGCCTCTGTATGAAGTAGGTTTACTAGCTCTTTTACTTGTGCAGAAAGTTCGCCTTCTAGAATACGGCCTGCTGCCTTTTGAGCCGGTAAGAAAATATCAACTGTTTCTACCTTAACCTCTACATCATCTTCATCAATATCTAAATCATCTAACTCAAGTTCTGCAAGCGGTTTCTTCTTCGCTTTCATGATCCCTGGTAAAGATGGGTAACGTGGCTCGTTTAAACCTTGTTGAGCTGTTATTAAAAGTGGTAAAGATGTCTCGATAACTTCTGAGTCACCTTCAATATCGCGTACAATTTTCGCAGATGTTCCGTCAATCTCAAGCTTTGTAATTGTTGTTACATAGTTAATACCTAGTAAATCTGCAACACGAGGTCCTACTTGGCCAGAGCCTCCGTCAATTGCAACGTTTCCTGTTAAAATTAAATCAGCATCTTTATCTTTTAAATATTCAGCTAAAATATATGCTGCTGCATTTTGATCCAGTTCATCTAGATCGTCTTCTGTATTAATAAGAACTGCTTCATCTGCTCCCATCGCAAGAGCTGTACGCAATTGCTTCTCTGTATCTTCGCCACCAATTGATACAACTGTTACTTTACCGCCAGCAGCGTCACGTACTTGGATTGCCTCTTCAATGGCATATTCATCGTAAGGATTGATGATGAACTCTGCGCCATCCTCTTGGATTTTACCACCCGACACAACAATTTTTTCTTCTGTATCAAACGTACGTTTAATTAATGCAAAAATATTCATATATCCATACCTCCTGCAACGTTTTTTATTTCTAAGTAAACTTATAAATATTATATATTTTCAGTGTCGATAACGTCGATATCACTCTTTCAAGTCGCTATCGACACTGATGGAATATTATTTACCAGTAAACACAGGCTCGCGTTTTTCAATAAATGCTTGAATTCCCTCTTTTGCATCTTCCGAAACGAATACTGTGCCAAAGGATTTTGCTTCTGCCTCAATACCTTCATAAAACGAAGCATGCTTAGCATATTGCAATGTTTGAATAGCTGCTTTTAAAGCAACTGGGCTCTTCTTCGCAATTTTCTTCGCTACCTTTAGCGTTTCTTCCAATAATGCTTCATCTGTAAATGCACGATTCGCTAAACCCCATTGTACAGCTTCTGTACCAGAAATCGGCTCACTTGTAAACATCATTTCTGCAGCTTTTGCAACCCCTACATATCGAGGTAGTCGTTGTGTACCCCCAAAACCTGGAATAAGACCTAATTGTAATTCAGGTAGTCCTAATTTCGCAGATTCTGTCACAAAGCGCAGATGACAGCTCATCGCTAGTTCAAGGCCCCCACCTAGTGCAGCACCATGAATTGCAGCAATAATAGGTTTAGAGAACGATTCAACTCGCTCAAAAACTTGTTGCCCATTGTTCGCTAGTTTTGAAAATTCATCACCAGATCCAACCTCTGTAAATTCTTTAATGTCTGCACCAGCTGAGAAGAAACGACCTTCGCCATGAAGTACAAGGACACGTACAGTGTCATCATTTTCTACTTCATCTAGCACAGCATTTACTTCGGTAATGATCCCACGAGATAATGCATTTGCTGGTGGGCGTGCAATTGTAATAATCGCTACTCCATCCTCTGCTTTCCAACTTAGAAATTCCATTTCTCCACATCCTTTTAAGCTTTAATGCCGTTCAAGATTAATGCCTGAACTTTTGGAACCTGTTCTATCAAATCATATCGATATTCATTCATAACCCACGATGTAATGGTTTCGTCAATTGTTCCAAATACCATTTGACGTGCCAAGCGTACATCCATCGTTTGATTGAACTCACCTGACAGCATACCTTCGATTAAAATTTGATCAAGTAATTGTAAATACTCTCTTAACACCGAATTGATCTTCAGTCGTAAATCTTTATTCGATTGTCGTAGTTCCAATTGTGTGACGGTTGCTAGGTATCGATCTGTCGCTAGAACATTAAAATGATTTTCAATCATTCGTGAAAGTTTGTCCTTAGACGTACTTCCATTTTCTATTATATCTTGTAATGACTCTACAAAAACAGCCATTTTTTCATTAAAGACAGAAATTAATATATCTTCTTTATTTTTAAAATATAAATAGATTGTTCCGTCGGCCACCCCTGCCTGTTTAGCAATCTTCGATACCTGTGCTTGGTGATACCCATTTTCTGCAATAACGATGACAGCTGCATCAATAATTTGCTTATATTTTGGCTTATCACGTTTCACTTTTATATCACCACCTAAAAAAACTTGCACACGTCTAAATTCATGCTCAATACATGATGTCATCCTTCAATGACCAGCCATCTCAAACTGATAGATTGTTAAGGATATGACGTGGCAACCTAAAAAAATATGAAAATATGAATGGTCATTCATTCATATTTTCATATTATAATTTACATCTTTGCTTGTCAATACTTTATCACGTATTTATTTTGCTTCTTTATTCACCAATTTCGTTTTTTCTTCATCAACTAATGCGCGCCGCAAAATTTTTCCAACTGCTGTTTTCGGTAGCTCATCTCTAAACTCATAATAGCGAGGAACTTTGAAAGCAGCTAAGTTTTGACGGCAATATTTATTTAATTCGTCTTCCGTAATCGAATATCCTTCTTTTAAAACAATATAAGCTTTTACGGTTTCTCCACGATACGGGTCAGGTATACCAGCAACAACACATTCTTGAATTTCTTCGCGCTCATATAGTACTTCCTCTACCTCACGAGGGTAAATATTAAAACCACCTGCAATAATTATATCTTTTTTACGATCAACTACATAGAAATAGCCTTCCTCGTCCATATAGCCAAGATCGCCTGTTAAAAACCAGCCATCTACGAACGCCGCTGCAGTATCCTCAGGGCGATTCCAATAGCCTTTCATAACCTGAGGGCCCTTTACAGCTATTTCACCAACCTCACCGACTGGAAGCACCTCAGCATCCCCTGCACGTAAAATTATTGAATCCGTATTTGGCCAAGGTAAACCAATCGAGCCCATGACACGCTTACCCCAAATAGGTGTTGAATGTGTGACAGGAGAAGTTTCTGTTAATCCATATCCTTCGACAAGTTTTCCCCCTGTTGCCGCTTCAAATTTCTCCTGCACCTCTACAGGCAATGAAGCGGATCCACTTATGCATGCTTTGATAGACGACAAGTCGTACTTTGCAATATCCGGATGATTTAATAAACCAATATATAAAGTCGGTGCACCTGGGAATAGTGTTGGCTTTTGCTTATCAATTGTTTTTAACGCTGTCTCTGCATCAAACTTTGGTAATAACACCATCTTATTTTGCGTGAATACGGATAATAAAATAACAGCCGTCATACCATAAACATGGAAGAATGGCAGTATGCCCATAATGGTTTCCTCGCCATGTACACATTTATACATCCACGCATCACACATTGTTGTATTAGCAATTAAGTTTTTATGGGTCAACATTACACCTTTAGGGAAGCCAGTCGTTCCACCTGTATATTGAAGCAGTGCTACGTCCTCTTCAAAATCAAATGGAATATCAATCATTTTGATGGGCGCTGAGCGCATAATTTCTGTAAATAAATGATTTTGACCACTATGTTCAACCTTTACACTAAAACCGTACTGTTTTTTTTGAATATAGGGATAAACCAAATTTTTTGGAAATGGTAAATAATCTTTAATAGCCGTGACAATTACATTTTCAAGTGCAGTTTCTTTTATGATTTTCATAACACGTGGATACAAAATATCCATCAATAAAATAACTTTCGCACCTGAATCAGCCATTTGATATTGAAGTTCACGCTCAGTATAAAGTGGATTTGTTTGTACGACAATCGCTCCAGCATACATTGCCCCGTAGTAAGCGATTACACTTTGCGGTGAGTTTGGCAGCATAATAGCTACTCGATCTCCCTTCTCTACTCCAAGGGCTTGTAAATAGTTTGCGAACCTTAGCGCTGAATCATATAGCTCAGTGTACGTCAAATCCTTTCCCATAAAATGAATCGCAACTTTGGATGGATTCTTTTTATAGGCACGTGTCAAAAACTCTTGCACAGGAATTTCCTCAAACGTTAAAGACGATGGTATTTCTTCAGGATAATTTTTTAGCCATGGTTTTGTTGTCATACGTCCTCTCCCCTTTGCCCCAAATTTGTAAACTCTTATTTTAATTATAATGAAAAAGAAATACTCTTTCAAACACAAAATAGAAAATAAGTGCATTTTCGATTAATTATTATGCGTTTAACAACATTTATATAACTGTATTTCTTAGGATTTTTGATCGACAGAGCGTATGAATACTCATTCATTCTTTCTTTTTTCATGCACAAAGCTGAGTTAATATTTCTATATTCCAAAAATATTTTTTTAATGATAACTTTTTAGATAGATGAAGGAATATTAATAGGTTTTAGTATTATTTTTAGATAGGGTTGATATGAGGATGATGTAACTTATGATTTTTTTTGAGGGTATAGTAGTTTTTTATTTATCGGGGCGGTTACACACTCAACCTGAAGGGGCTCTCTTCGGGCCTGAGTAGTTCTTTACACTTTTCCGTCGCTTTGACCTTTCGTTCCGTCGCTCTGATTATTCTTTCCGTCGCTTTGGCTCTTCTTTCCGTCGCTTTGACTCTTCTTTCCGTCGCCCTGCCTTCTTTCCGTCGCTTTGACCTTTCGTTCCGTCGCTCTGGCTCTTCTTTCCGTCGCCCTGACTCTTCTTTCCGTCGCCCTGCCTTCTTTCCGTCGCTTTGACCTTTCGTTCCGTCGCTCTGGCTATTCTTTCCGTCGCTTTGACTCTTCTTTCCGTCGCTCTGGCTATTCTTTCCGTCGCCCTGCCTTCTTTCCGTCGCTTTGACCTTTCGTTCCGTCACTCTGGCTCTTCTTTCCGTCGCCCTGACTCTTCTTTCCGTCGCTTTGACTTCTTTCCGTCGCTAGACACTCGAGCAATTCTTCTCTTTACCCATAAAAAAACGCATCCTCATAAAAGGATGCGTTTTTTTGCTTAAAGGGTCATCATATAATAGACACCGACTGCCAAAAATGCGATGCAGACAACGATTAGTACTTTTGCTAATTTTTCCATGTCATTACACTCCTATGCAATACTTGCCCCAATAACAAACGATAGACCGAGTGAAATGGTAAAGGAAATGAAACCGACTGAGCGATTATCGTTTGCGATTTCTTGATCAACATTAAAACGTGGGGTCATAAATTCAAATAAGAAATACGCCACAATCAGTAATGTAAAACCAAAGAGGCCCCAGCCAATCATTTCACTTAAAGTGCTATGGCGCGCAATGGAAAAGCGAAAAATATTACAGATCCCCAGTATTTTCCCGCCGGTTGCAAGTGCCACAGCGATATTACCATTTTTAATTTCTTCCCAGTTTTTATATTTCGTAACGACTTCGAACAATGCCATCGAGACGACTAAACATAATACAACAACACTAAAATATCCCGCCGTTTCGATAATTGGATATCGCCAAAAGCTAGAATTCAGCATTTTTCTCCGTCCCCTTTACTGCTTATTTCAATTCCACAACCGTGACACCTAATCCTCCCTCGCCCGCTTCACCAAAACGGAAGGATTTTACACGCTTATGCTTTTTCAAATAGCTTTGAATTCCCTGACGTAATGCACCTGTACCGACACCATGAATAATTGATACACGCCCATAGTTAGCAAGCAAGGCATCATCAATATATTTTTCCGTACGTATGATGGCATCTTCATACCGTTCGCCGCGTAAATCTAATTCTAATTTCACTTGGCTATTGCGATTTTTCACACCAGCCATACGTTGAACAGGTTCTTTTTCGGGTTTAATGTACTCTAGATCACTATCCGAGATTTTCATTTTCAAAATACCCATTTGGACAACCCATTCGATATCTGATACTTTTTCGAGCAATGTACCCCGTTGTCCATAGCTTAACACCTTTACCTCGTCTCCGACAACTAAGTTTTGTGCACGAGCCTTTACTTGTGCCGCTTTTTTTAGCACTTTATTGTTTTCAAGTGGTGTAGCTTCTTCCAATCGTTTACGTGCTTCGATGAGTTCATGCTCTTTGACAACTTGGTCTGCATTTTTGCGCATTTCTCGAAGCTCAGTAATAATTGATTCTGCTTCTCTTTTTGCTTCATCAACAATTTTACGAGCCTTCTCTTTCGCTTTTTTATCGAGTGCTTCTTTGCGGTCATCGTAAGCTTGTAGTTTTTCTTGTAGCTCTTTTCGTAGGGCTTCAGACTCTATCATTAATTCATGAGAGCGTTCTGCATCATCTTCGGATTGGCGACGAGTCTCTTCAAGTGAAGCAATCATTGACTCTACTTCATGGCGATCTGTACCTGTAAAGCTTTTCGCACGGTCAATAATCGATTCTGGTAAGCCCAGGCGACTTGAAATTTCAAATGCATTAGAGCGGCCTGGTACACCAATAAGTAGACGGTATGTTGGACTCAATGTCTCAATATCAAACTCTACACTTGCATTGGCAACTCCTGGACGATTATAGCCATATGCTTTTAGCTCAGGATAGTGCGTTGTTGCCATAACGCGGGCGCCACGACCATGTACTTCATCTAAAATGGAGATGGCCAGAGCTGCCCCTTCCTGAGGGTCTGTCCCGGCACCTAATTCATCAAATAGAACGAGTGATTCGTCATCAAACTTTTGTAAGATATCTACTATGTTGACCATATGAGAGGAGAATGTTGACAATGATTGCTCAATTGACTGTTCATCTCCAATATCTGCAAAAAGCTGCTTGAAAACAGCAAGCTCTGAACCATCAAGTGCAGGCACTGGTAACCCAGCCTGTGCCAATAATGTACATAGTCCAACTGTTTTTAAAGTGACGGTTTTACCACCCGTGTTTGGTCCTGTAATCACAATTGCCGTAATGTCTTTCCCAAATTCAATATCGTTAGCAACCGCCGTTTCAAATGGTAAAAGTGGATGACGTGCACGAACAAGTCGAATATAGCCGTCGTTATTCATTTTAGGCATTGTACATTTGTTCGCTTGACCGTATTTGCCTTTAGCTAAAATGACGTCAATCTCACCTAGTACTTTTACTAAGTTAAATAAATCTGGAGCTACTTCCTCTACCATTGCACTTAAGGCAAGTAAGATACGTTCAATTTCAGCTTGCTCTTTCATTTTTAATCGATGAATTTCATTATTCGCTTGTACAATCGAATCTGGCTCGATAAATAATGTTTGGCCAGAAGATGATTGGTCATGCACAATTCCACCATAATGATGACGATACTCTTGCTTAACGGGAATAACAAAGCGATCATTACGAATCGTTACAAGTGTATCTGAGAGCATTTTTGAAGCATTACTTCCACGTATAAGGCTTTCTAACTTAGAACGTACTTTAGCCTCCTCTGCGCGCAATGACTGGCGAATTGAACGCAAAGTTTGGCTAGCAGAGTCTAGCACTGAGCCATTGTCATCAATACAGTTATTAATTTCATGTTGCAAGCCTGTCAAAACAGGCATTGCTTCCTTTTTAGCGATGAAATGAGGGATCTCAATCACTTCTTCTGATTCTATATCTTCGATAAAATTACGGAGAATTCTACTAGCTCGAATTGTACTTGAAACTTCCATTAGTTCCATCGCTGACAGCATGCCACCGATTTGTGCACGCCTTGCAGCTGGTCGCACATCAAAAATTCCACCCATCGGCACATTGCCTTTAACACGTAAAATGGATAGTCCTTCATCCATTTCTTCTAATAATTGTACAACTTTTTCATAGTCTGTCTGTGGTACAAGTTCATCAACCGCTGATTTACCGATTGAAGAAGTACAGTATGTAGCCACTTGCTGACGTACTTTATCATATTCTAGTGTTTTCAATGCGCGTTCTGCGATCACCGAGAACACCTCCTCAACCTATTTATTTCGTCGAATAAACGCTTCAAACTGTTCTCGCGTCCATGTATTCACAATCATATCCTTTTTCAACCATGCTCTGTTTGCGTAGCGCACCCCAATATCCATAAAGCGTAAATGAGCAATATCATGGGCATCCGTATTGATTGCTACGGGCACACCAGCTGCCAAAGCCATTTCTAAATGATCAACACATAAATCAAGACGATATGGATTCGCATTTAACTCTAAAATTTTACCATATTCCTTTGCCCACGAAATTAATTGCCCCATATCAGGATTATAGCCATTACGATCCTCAATAATGCGACCAGTTGGATGTGCAATCATATGAACGTACGGATTTTGCATCGCCGTCAGTAAACGTGCCATAATTTTGTCCTGCGATTGTGTAAAGCTAGAGTGAATAGAGGCAATTACGAAATCTAATTCTCTTAGCACCTCATCTTCAAAATCTAGGGAACCATCCGGCAAAATATCCATTTCTGTCCCCGCATATAAATGGAAATCTGGATGTGCTTCATTAAATGTCTCAATTTCAGCACGTTGCTTTGTTAAGCGCTCCGGCGTTAGACCATTCGCTACTTTTAAAAATTGTGAATGGTCAGTAATAACACTATATTGATAGCCACGCGCTATTAATGCCTTGCCCATTTCAGCTACAGAGTATGCACCATCAGACCAAGTCGTATGCATATGCAAATCTGCTTTCATATCTTCTATTTTCACTAGACTTTTAATGTCATCTGTTTTGTCAAATTCCGTTGTTCCTGTACGCAAACTCGGCGGGATAAATGGTAAATCAAAATGCGCAAAAAATTCTTCTTCATCCTTAAACGTTAATACGGTGCCATCAGCCTGCTCTACACCATATTCACTAATTTTTTCACCACGGGCTTTAGCAATTTGACGCATGCGTACATTGTGATCTTTTGAGCCTGTGAAATGATGCAAGGCCGTTGCATATTCAACATCTCTTACTAATCGGAAATCTACACTTACAGGCTCATCTAAATCTAAAATAACTGAAATTTTTGTATCACCAGCTGCTACGACTTCTTGTACAGAAAGCTCATTCAGTAGCTTTTCACGTACAGTTTCAACTGCTTCGGTTACAACAATAAAATCAATATCTTTACTTGTTTCAGTTGCACGACGGAAGCTTCCAGCAACAGAAAAACGTTCCACTTCTTCCATACTACCTAGAAGAGCTTCAATTTGTAAAACAACTGGATCCAGCTGCCAAATCGGTAAACGTTCTGATCGATTTGCTAAATTTGCAAGTTCCTTTAAAATTTTTTCTTCGGTCTTAGCCGCAAAGCCTACCAGCTCACGAACTTTACCTTCCTCACAAGCAGTCTTTAAACTTTCCGCACAATCGACCCCTAACTCTTGATGAAGCTTAGCAATTTTTTTACCACCTAAGCCTGGAAGTTTTAATAGCGGGAGCAATCCTTTTGGTACAATTTCTTCTAATTCCTTTAATAAGCTTGATTCACCATTTGTCATTAAATCCTCAATAACAGCCGCTGTACCTTTACCTATACCTTTAAGCTTTGTTACATCCTCCATCTCACTTAATGAGCGCTCGTCCCCCTCAAGTGCGGCAGCAGCTTTTCGAAAGGCAGACACTTTGAATGGATTTTCCCCTTGTAATTCCATATACAATGCAATTTTTTCAAATGTGCGAATAATTGTTTTTTTGTTCATTGGGAATTCCTCCTATCGTAAAAACACTTCCCTCAAAACCGAGAGAAGTGCACAGTTTGCTATTGCATATAAATATACCACCAATTTTGGAACATACTTGTAATAATTGGGGTGTGTTCCAAAATGAGACCACTTAACAACGACTTCGACATTAAACTTTGAATAGAAGCAACTGGCAATAAAGCAAGAATGTACAGCAAAATAAACATAATTAAATAGTTTTCAATCATGCCAAACAATGCTCCAAGCCAGCGATTTACTGTACCTAACACAGGTAAATACGCTATAAAATCAAAAATCGATGCCACAATTTGCATTGTAATTTTCACCGCAAAGAAAATAACTGCAAATGCAATGACACGGTAAAAAGTGCGGTCTAAATCCAGGCTATCAATAACTACTCCAAGACTACCTGAATCCGTTACACCTGGATACGGAACCCAAAACACAAATTTTTGTGCTAATGGTTTATAATAGATATACGCAACTATTAGGGCAACTATAAAGCTAACGATATGCATCATCTGAACAATGAAACCACGTTTTGCACCAACAATGAGCCCGGCTAATAGCACCGCTAATATGATTAAATCTAACATTCACTTCAACCCTTTAATTTTTTCAATTCTTCTTCTAATTGTTCCATTTGTTCTTTTAATAGTAAATAATCGTGAACGGTATTTACTGCTGTAAGAACGGCAAGCTTTGTGCTATCAAGAGAGGGATTATGTACATTCATTTCGCGCATACGGTCATCAACAATCGAAGCGACAAGTCGCATATGTCCCATGGATTCAGAGCCGACCATTTTATATGTATGACCGTAGATTTCCACAGAAATTTTATTCTTTTCTTGATTTTCCATAGTCGCACCCTCCTTTAAAATTTTTGTGCTCACGAATTTTTTTATTGTGAGCAGCTTACACAAAAAAGCTATTTATTATCATAACATGAAAGGTATAAAATTGTGAACAACGAGGACAGAAAGGAACGAGTAAATGTCAAATATTGTACTTTCCATATCAACAAATATACAAAAAGAGGTGATGTCTTACTATGCAAACCATTTTGTAGAGCGTAAAGCTCCAGGTGTAATCTTTGCCGCAAAGCTCCCAGATACAGCAATTACGATGTACAAATCAGGTAAATTAATGTTCCAAGGGGGAGGAGCTGAACGAGAAGCTGCACGCTGGGGAAACATAGAAGTAAAAAACACACAAAAATCATCGTCGATAGGAGCAAAGGGCGATGTTCTTCCAGAAGGTTTTGCTACGATGTCGGTGCTAGGCTCAGACGAAACTGGTACTGGTGATTATTTCGGCCCAATAACAGTTGCAGCCGTATATGTCCCATCATCAAAAATTGCGCTTATAAACGAACTTGGTGTCAAAGACTCAAAAATGCTAACGGATGATTACATGCGTAAAATAGCACCTGATCTACGTGCAGCTTGCGTCCATAGTGTACTTGTACTACGCAATGAAAAATATAACGAATTACAAGCACGAGGTTACTCTCAAGGTAAGATGAAAGCTATGATGCACAATCGGGCACTTAAAAATGCACTGGCAAAAATGGCGCCAGAAAAACCAGAGCATATTTTGATAGATCAGTTTGCGGAACGCGGCGTTTATTACAATTACTTAAAAAATGAACGCGATATTGTTCGAGAGGATGTGCTATTTTCTACGAAGGCCGAGCAATTACATCTTTCCGTAGCAACTGCATCGATATTAGCTCGTGCTGCATTTTTAAAAGAAATGGACCGACTGAGCGAGATTGCTGGAATAGAGTTGTTGAAGGGAGCTTCAGCGAAAGTAGATGCGTTAGCAGCACGCATTTGGCGGAAACAAGGTGAGGAATTTTTACGCTCCATTACGAAATGGCATTTTGCGAATACTGAGAAAGCTAAAAAGATGAAATAAAATTGGTCTATTAGACAAAAAAAAATTTCGCTATACTCCAGCAGATTACAAGTTATATACAACTTGTTCTCTATTGTAGTTAGCGAAATTCTTTATATCAAAAACTTATTATGACCAGATTTTTGTTTAGCTTAATATTTAAACTGTCTAATTGTTTGTTGTAGATTTTCAGACATTTTAGCAAGGGCTTCAGCCGATGCAGCGATTTCTTCCATAGAAGCAAGCTGTTCCTCTGTTGCGGCGGAAATATTTTGTGCACTTGCTGTATTTTCATTTGTTCGCTGAAGTACACTTTCAATACCCATTGCCACTTGATTGGAGTGTTCAGAAATAACTTTTGCTGTCTCTGAAATTTGTCCTATTTCATAGGTTACGCTTTGTACATTATCACTAATTTCTTTGAATGACTTTCCTGCCACATTTGTTACATCAATTCCCTTTAATACCTCAGCTGAACCAGCAGACATTGATTCAACCGCTAGTTTTGTATCGGCTTGAATATAATCAATGATATCTTTTATTTGCATTGTTGATTGTGCGGATTGCTCAGCAAGCTTTCGCACCTCATCAGCAACAACTGCAAAACCTTTTCCATGCTCACCTGCACGAGCAGCTTCAATTGCAGCATTTAAAGCTAAAAGATTTGTTTGATCAGCAATTTGCGTAATGGCCTCTACAATACGTCCGATTTCATTAGAACGTTCACTTAGTGTTTGTACTGTGTTTTCAAGTGCTTGGACAGTACTTTGAATCATTTTCATTTGGCCAATTGCTGTTTGAATAGTTTTGTCTCCTATCACAACAGCCTCCATTGCTTTATTCGACATCTCATTAACGGTATCGGACTTTACTGCAATTTGCTGAATGGATGAAGACATTTCAAGTACAGCGTTAGTGCTATCATTAATTGTTTCGGCTTGCAAATCAACCGTTTCAGCAAATGTTTGAATGGAATCAACAATTTGCGATGTAGCTCGTTTATTTTCTGATGTACTGGCTGTAAGTTCCTCCGATGATGCAGCTAACTGATTTGATTCCTCACCAATGTTACCAACTACACCACGTAAAGATAGAATCATTTTATTGAATATATCCGCCAATTTACCTATCTCATCATGTCTTTTAATTTCAATTAAATTACGTAAATCACCGTCTCCTACCTGCTCAGCTACTGTTGACAACTTTTGTAATGGGTGAATGATTGATCTTATAATGAAGGCACCAATGATTCCAAATATGATAAGAGCAATAACAATGACTGTCATAGTGTTTGTTAAAATTGGTTTTGTGACAGTTGCTACATCTGCTAAATCCATAGTACCAACAATTTTCCAACCTGTTAGTTTATTGGTAGTAAAAAACACTTGATACTCTTTTCCATCTTCCTTAATGGTAAAACTACCATCTTCTTTTCCTTGCATCTTTTCTATATATGACTTTTTAAGCTCCGATCCTGCCTCTAACTCCGGATCAGCAATAATAAGATTATTGGCATTTACTAATGTAGCATAGCCATTATCACCTATTTCCACTGAATTCACTAGCTCGGAAATTCCGTCTAAATTTAGACCAATAGAAATAACTCCTGAACGATCCTGTAAACCAGCTGATACTGCTAATATTAATTCACCTGTAATCGTTGATTTATATGGATCAATCATAACGTTTTTGCCAGGTGATTCAATAGCCGTTAAGTACCATGGTCGCGTAAATGGATCATAATCAGTTGAGGATTCAGCTTGTGGTTCACGCATAAATTTGTGCCCCTCAATTGCCAAATTGACAACAGAGACATTGCTATGTAAAGCATTATATTTTTCTAATTCCTTTAAAGCATCTGCATCTTGCACATTCTTATTAAAAGAAGCAGCTAAATACTCCACATCACTTTGAATAGGTGATATCTCATTTGAAATTAGTGTATTTAATAAATCGACATTTTCGCGTGAGCTTTTACTTAATTCCTTATAATATTGATCAGAAGCCTTCAAATATGAAAACGTACCAATAGCAATGCTGGGGATTAAAAGTGTCAAAGTAAACGCCCATATTAATCGGGCTCGTACGGAAAAGCCTCTTCTTTTTCGATGATTTTTCATAATAACTACCACCCCATAGTAAATTTTTCTATCCAAAACTTACTATACACATAATATAGATAAAAATTTTATTTTTTGTTATTTCTAAATATTGATGAAAAACTTAAATTGAGAATTAGCTTAGAGTATCTTCTCTCCCGTGCCTTACTTTTCTCACACTTTCTGCAAAAACTACTTGTAGCAGTTGTATGAGGTTAACAAAACAAAAAGCTGCCTCACTACGAGACAGCTTACAAAATTATTATTAAATTAGCGTACTTCTGTACCTTCAATTGTTGCAATAGCTTTTAACACTTTGTTATGTGCTGCAACAACTTCTTCATCTGTTAAAGTACGTTCTGGATCGAAGTATGTTAGAGAGAATGCAACTGATTTTTTACCAGCCTCCATTTTTTCACCTTCATATACGTCGAATACACGAACGTCTTTCAATAATTTCACGTTTGCTGAGCGAATCGCAGCAATAACTTCTCCAGCTGTTGTTGTACGGTCCATGATAAGTGCAATATCACGAGACATTGCTGGGAAGCGAGGCACAGGTGTATAACCAAGAGGTGCTTCTTTTGCATTAGCATTTAATAATGTTACTAGATTCATTTCCATTACATATGTGTCTTTTACACCCCATGTTTTTTGCTCTGCTGGATGTAATCCACCGATAATGCCCACTTGTTCACCGTCTAAAAGAATGCTAGCAGTACGTCCTGGGTGTAATCCATCTACTTCAGCTTTCACAAATGAAATACGATCCTCTAAACCAAGCTTACCGATAACACCTTCTACAATACCTTTTAAGACGAAGAAATCTACTGCTTTTTTCTCCCCTTGCCAAGCATGGTCAAGCCATTTTCCTGTTACTACTGCCGCCACATGCTCTTCCTCATATGGTAGCCCCTCTTCTGATTGCCCAAGGAAAACTGAACCGATTTCATACAATGCCACATTGTCAGCTTTACGCGCAACATTATACGCAGCAGCTTCAATTAAATGTGGGATAAGACTTTGACGTAGTGTTGAACGGTCCTCACTCATCGGCATTAGTAAACGTGTTACTGGCTCAGCTTTCAATGCAAAGCGTTGTGACAATGCATCTGAAGTTAATGAGTAAGTGACAGCTTGGTAAAGGCCTGCTCCTTCCATGTAGTTACGAACTACACGACGATTTGCTTGATATGGAGTTAGACGCCCTACTTGGTTTGCTCCCTCTGGTAAAGTCATTGGGATTTCATCATAGCCGTATAAACGAGCAATTTCTTCTACAATATCTTCTTCAATTTTAATATCTTGACGACGTGTTGGTGCATCAACGATTAGCAAACCATTTGCTGCTTCTACGCCAAATTTAAGTCGCTCCAAAATAGTCAACATTTCTTCTAATGAAATTTTCATGCCTAAACGTTCATTAATAAAATCTGGAGAAACGACAACACGTGCTGGTGATTTATCTAGTTCATCCACGATGCATGTTCCCTCTAACACTTCACCGCCAGCTAATTCAGCTAGTAGTGCTGCAGCACGTTCTGCAGCAGGTAACACACGGTTAGGGTCAACACCCTTTTCAAAACGAGCAGAAGCATCTGAACGAAGTCCAAGATGACGTGATGTTTGACGCACAGTTAAACCGTCGAAGTAAGCAGATTCGATGACAACCGTTGTTGTAGAATCATTTACCTCAGAGTTTGCACCACCCATTACACCTGCGATAGCTACTGGCTCTTTACCATTTGTAATGACTAAATCTGTTGCTTTTAATGTACGCTCTTGGTCATCTAAAGTAGTAATTTTTTCGCCTTCTGTTGCTTTACGCACTACGATTTCACCTGTTGCAAGACTATCGTAGTCAAAGGCATGAAGCGGTTGACCGTATTCCATTAAAATGTAGTTCGTTACATCGACAACATTATTGTGTGGGCGTACGCCTGCTGCCATCAAACGATTTTGTAGCCACATTGGTGATTCCGCTATTTTTACGTTTTTCACAACTTTTGCTACATACATTGGGTTTGCTTGTAAATCTTCTACGCGAAGCTTAAACAAATCTTCAGCTTTTTCAGAAGATGTGCTGTAGGCGATTTCTGGATACTTCACTTCTTCTGAAAGAATTGCGCCAACTTCATACGCCACACCTAGCATTGACAGTGCGTCTGAGCGGTTTGGTGTTAAACCAAGCTCTAACACTGTGTCACGTAAACCTAAAATAGCAAGGGCATCCGAACCTACCTCAGCATCCTCTGGAAGCACATAAATACCTTCAGAATATGCTTTAGGAACAAGTTTCCCTTCGATTCCTAACTCTTGTAATGAACAAATCATACCGTTTGATTCATGTCCACGAAGTTTTGCTTTTTTTATTTTAATGCCGCCTGGTAAATGTGCACCTGGACGAGCGACAATAACTTTTTGACCAGCATCAACGTTTGGAGCACCACAAATAATTTGTTGTGGTTCAGCTTCACCAACATCCACTTGGCAAATATTTAATTTATCTGCTTCAGGATGTTTCTCTTTTGATACGATATAGCCGACAACAACTTTATCCATGCCGTTAGCACGGTCAATTACTGCATCTACTTCAATTCCAGAACGCGTAATTTTTTCAGCTAACTCTTCAGTCGCTAAATCTTGTGTATTTACATAATCTTTTAACCATTCTAATGATACTAACATCTTTTATCCCCCTTACGCCTCTGTTCGCTCGAATTGTGATAAGAAACGTGAGTCATTTGTATAGAAATGACGAATATCGTCGACACCATATTTCAACATTGCGATACGCTCAGCACCAATACCGAATGCAAAGCCTGACACTTTCTTCGGATCATAGCCAGACATTTCTAGTACTCTTGGATGTACCATACCAGCGCCTAAAATTTCAATCCAGCCTGTTCCTTTACAAATGTTACAGCCTGAACCACCACATTTGAAACATGAAATATCCATTTCAACAGATGGCTCTGTGAATGGGAAGAAGCTTGGACGAAGTCGAATTTCGCGGTCTGCACCGAACATTTTTTTCGCTAATGTATCAAGCGTACCTTTAAGGTCACTCATGCGAATATTTTCACCAATTACTAACCCTTCAATTTGCATGAATTGGTGCGAGTGTGTAGCATCATCGTTGTCTCGACGGAATACTTTCCCTGGGCAAATAATGCGAATTGATTCACCTTTTTTTGCCTCCATCGTGCGAGCTTGAACAGGTGATGTTTGTGTACGTAGTAATATTTCCTCGGAAATATAGAACGAATCTTGCATATCACGAGCAGGATGTCCCTTCGGTAAGTTCAGTGCCTCGAAGTTATAATAATCCTTTTCCACTTCTGGACCTTCTGCAATTTCATAGCCCATACCGATAAATAAATCTTCAATTTCTTCAATAACGCGTGTTAATGGATGACGATTGCCAACTTTAATTTCACGACCAGGTAAAGTGACATCAATCGACTCACTTGCTAATTTTTCAGCAATTGCCGCTTCCTCTAGCACAGCTACCTTTTCCTCTAATACAGCCGTTACA
Source organism: Lysinibacillus sp. RC46 (assembly GCF_041262385.1). Taxonomy (NCBI): domain Bacteria; kingdom Bacillati; phylum Bacillota; class Bacilli; order Caryophanales; family Bacillaceae; genus Lysinibacillus; species Lysinibacillus sp. RC46. The sequence continues at coordinate 228,257 of NZ_JBGCCF010000002.1, forward strand.
TTTTCACGAACTGTATTGACTAAGGCACCCATTTTTGGGCGTTCCTCAGCTGATAATTTCCCCATCCCTTTTAATAAATCCGTGATAGGTCCTTTTTTCCCTAGATATGCTACTCGCACATCATTTAATTCCTTTAAATTTGCTGCCGCTTCAATTTTAGCAAGTGCTTCTTGCTCTAATTGCTTTAATTGCTCTTCCATGTAATAAACCCTCCTTGTTCAAATCCATGCCAGTTTTGTTGATGGCATAAAAAAACTCGCCCCTAAAAAAGGGACGAGGACATATTCGCGGTACCACCCTAGTTATTGCAAGGCAAATTCCTAGCAATCACTTCATTGACATAACGACTAGATTAAAGCCGGCGTACCTTTACAGCATTTCGCTGGTCCCGGTAGCTGCTCGCGGGATGAATTCAAAACTGCATTGGTACGGCGCTAGCTCTCAATCTCCGGCCTGCGCTCCCTGTCGTCCATTCACAATCTTTACTACTTCCCGGTCAATGCATTTAAGTTTACATTTTAACTGTGATTATACAATACTATACCAATTCAAATCAAGAGCTAAGTGCCTATTACCTTCGATATTGATGGTTCTATTGGCAATTTTAGGCTCATCACCATAACGTGTGGTTGATTTCCGTTCCGGCTGGGCGCTTTCCCGGGGGAGTCCGATGAGCCGCTTCGCTTCGCTGCAGGGTCTCGGGCCAACATGATATTGGTCACGAAGGCGTTATCACAGGATGTGATGGTTTTAGCCTTTGTTCCTCTATCGCTGATCCCCAAGGAGTCGCCCAGCCTCCACTCCAATCAACTAATATACAGTGCAAATATTTAAATATATTATCTATAACTTTTTAGTGATGAGCTCAATTTTAATATATCCTTATTATTCCATATTTAATTACTTTTATTCCCTACTTAACAAATCCATATAAAACGATTCCTGTTGCTACTGCTACATTTAGAGACTCCGCTTGTCCCAAAATTGGAATGATAATATTTTGATCTGTCATCGAAAGTAGTTGTGGATGAATACCACTACCTTCATTCCCCATCATTATCGCGAATGCACCAGTATGCTCAATATCACTATAGACAACTGCATCCTCATCTAAAGCTGTTCCAAATACTGGTACATCATTATCCTGTAGCTGCTCAATCCATTCCTCTAAATCGCCACGCAGGACGGGAATATGGAAATGAGAGCCTTGTGCAGAGCGAAGCGTTTTAGGATTATATAAATCCGCACAGCCCTTACCGAGTATGACTGCATCCAAACTAGCTGCATCCGCAGTACGAATCATCGTTCCAATATTTCCTGGATCTTGCACAGCATCAATTAGTAGCACCTTGCGCCATGAAGCCATTCCATCTTCTTCTAACAAAGGTTGCTTACAAACTGCAAATACACCTTGAGATGTTTCCGTTTCAGCAAACTCTTTGGCAACAGCTGCTGTTACTTCAACTACGGCTACATTATCAATCGGCCAAAGCATTGGTAAATCTACACCTTCACGTACAATTAGCTGTAGCACCTGCTCGTTATTTTTTAATGCTTCCTCTACCAAGTGGAATCCCTCTACTAGGAATTCTCCAGATCTTTCACGCTCTTTACGTGTTGTCGCAAGCTTCTTCCAATATTTCACTAACGCATTTTGCGTAGATTCAATTCTTTTCATCGTACCTCGTACCGCCTTTTTCCTATATATTGTTCATTATTATACAGTAGAAAACGATAAATTACATAGTCATGCAAAAAACAGTTTAATTGTTATTTCTCCATTTACCAATCATTGGAAAATAATGCCCTCTGACGGAACGGAAATCAACTCCACGCTATTACGATGAGCCATACACGCTAAGATATTTTGCCATCATCTGTATTTTGGGATGACATTTTGTTAAAACGTATACCATGTGAAAAAGTTGATTGGAGTGGAGGCTGGGCGACTCCTTGGGGATTAGCGTCACAGATGAGACCCTGGAGCGCAGCGAAGCGGCTCATCGGACGCCCCCAGGAAAGCGCCCAGCCGGAACGGAAATCAACCCCACGCTATGGAAATGAGCAAAATTATTCCCTACTAGATAATAGGGGAATTCAGTGATATATGTTATAATTTTCAATATTTTAAGAATGCACAACGGGGATGAAAATAAATGAAAAAAAATGTACATGTAGTAGGTGCAATTATCGAAAATGATAAGCACGAAATTTTTTGTGCGTTAAGAAATCCTAATATGGTACTAGCAAATTATTGGGAATTCCCTGGTGGTAAAATCGAAGAGGGCGAATCGCCGGAACAAGCTTTAACTCGTGAAATATTAGAGGAGTTTAATTGCTCTATACAAGTTGAGGAAAAGGTTGAGGATACCATTTATGAATATGAAAAATTTATCGTACGCTTAGAAACATTTAAAGCGTCGATTATAAAGGGAGAGCCGGTCATGTTAGAACATGCTGAAATTAGATGGGTTTCTCGAAATGAACTTCTCAATCTTAATTTTGCTCCTGCTGATATTCCAGCGATCAATAAAATACTTGCAGAAAAATAGTCTATGGGCAGTTAATGTAGAAAAAAAGAGCAGATTCCCATCTTCAGTCTGCTCTTTCATTTTTCATTGACTCTCACTTAAAGCCATTTTCTATTTGGCGGAATACTTTGAGGAAAATGAAATACATTAAACGGATCGTATTTTCCCTTTACCGCTCTAAGCATTCTAAGGTTACGACCATAATAGGCAGTTGGCCAATCTTTTATAAAACGATCTGGGAAATTCACATAATCACCAGCAGTGTAAGGTGACAAAGTTCTTCTTAAATTCTCCACCCACTGAATATTTTTTTCTTCTTCTTTAGCTTTTTTCCATGAAGTATTATACTCCTGAGCAAGCAAAGCATTCCTATAATAATAAGCTGTTCGGTTTGACGCAATTTGGCTTACCGCACCTCTAAGAGACTGCTGCCAAATGGTCGTATCTCTATTTGGAGCGTTCGATAAAAATTCTTTCATTTGTACAATGGCAGCATGAGGGAATGGCCTTTCAATAAAGGATCCTGACCTTTTACGAAGGGCTGGTTTGTTGCCGCTCGGTAAGTCGAAAAATTCTACAGCTTTAATATACGGTACTTCCTTTATCCATATATTCGTTGGTGAACCTGTTTTCCTTAAAGGACGGAGTAGTTTCTTTAACTCAGATGCCGTACCTATAAACTCACCTTGAGCAACAATTTCGCCCACTTCCTTAGATTTCAGCTCAATCTGTGAGGTCAAGCGTTCATCTGTATACGGTGCCCATTTTTGCCATGCGTCAAAGGCTCGTTCAAAATCTTCCCATTCCCATGTAATGGAGAAAATCGATACGTTAGAAATAGGATGCAGTTTAAATGTAAGAGCTGTAACGATGCCAAAATTCCCACCGCCCCCGCCACAACTTGCCCAAAATAAATCACTATTTCTCTGCTTATCAGCTTGGATTACTTCAGCCCCTTCATGACCACTCGCAACAACTATTTCCAGTTCTAGTAGATTGTCACATGTTAGCCCAAATGGACGCGATAGCATGCCAATTCCGCCACCAAGTGTTAAACCAACAACCCCTACACTACCTTCAGTTCCTGCCGGGATTGTAAAACCATTTTCCCATAATACCCGATACACTTTTCTTATATTAGCGCCCGCTTCAATTGTCGCTGTCATATCTTGCCGATTAATTGTTATGTCATTCATATCACTAACATCTATAACAAGACCTTCATTTAATAATGAATAATTTTCATAGTTATGTCTTCCACTTCTGATTCGAAACGATTCATTATTTTCTCTCGCCCATCTTAATGCGTTGATAACATCTTTCGTACGTCGACAAAATACAATGATACCGGGAAATTTGGGATCATTTAAGTTATTATTTGTTCTTGCTTGCTCATAGTCCGGATCTTTAGGGGTAACAATTCTTCCTGTGAGCTTTACTTTCTTCAAAATACAGCTCCTCTCTCAAATGATGCAATACATATGTTTTATCCTATGCTTATCACTTGGAAAGAATATGAAAATCGGAATTTTTATCGCTTAAAAATGAAAGATAAATGCTCATTCTCTTTATTCATACATATGATGCTATATTGAAACCACTAAGGAGGTGTCCTAATGATTATTCATGTTGTGAGCGCTGGTGAAACACTTTGGCAAATTGCAAACAGCTATTCTGTACCTATAAATTCCATTATCCAATTAAACGCTTTATCTAATCCAGATCAATTAGTAATCGGGCAAGCACTTGTTATCCCTTCTCCCTACACAACTCATATAGTAAAAAGGGGTGACACCTTATGGTCGATTTCCCAACATTATGGGGTGGCTATGCAATCGATTATCACAGAAAATCATTTAACAAATCCAGATGTTTTAACACCTGGAACTAGACTAATTATTCCACCCACTACACATATTGTGCTGCCAGGGGAAACTCTATCGCAAATTGCTACACAATACGGAACGACTGTTCAAGCAATTGTTTTAGAAAATGGAATTTCAGATCCAAACATGATTTATGCTGGTGCGCATTTGATTATTCCGAGAGCAAAGCCTTCCATTGAAGTAAATGCTTATACGTATGAAGAGCCTAAAGAAGCCGTACAGTCGATTAACGCAATCGGTCATTTACTAACTTATTTTAGTCCCTTTGCTTATATGGTGAAGGAGGATGGAACATTACAGCCTATAAAGGATAAAGAAATGATCGATGCAGCTATTGCCAAAAACATTACACCTATGTTGACCCTTACGAATTTCTCTTCCACAGAGGCCGGTTCCAACTTATCACATGTTATTTTATCTAATGCAGATTTACGGGAAAAGGTTATTAACAATACTTTGCAAGTGATGCAGGAAAAGGGCTATAAAGTTCTAAACGTTGATTTTGAAAACGTTCTTCCAGCAGATCGAGAGAATTACAACACTTTCCTTCAATTAGCTGTTGATCGTCTTCACCCAAAAGGATTCCTAGTATCAACGGCACTTGCGCCAAAAACGAGCGCAACGCAGGCAGGAACATTATATGAAGCACATGATTATGAAGCACACGGAAGAATTGCAGACTTTGTCATTTTGATGACATATGAGTGGGGATACCGACTTGGTCCACCACAAGCCATTTCACCCATTAACGAAATGAGAAAAGTTGTGGAATATGCTTTATCAGTTATGCCTGCTAACAAAATATTTTTAGGCTTTGAAATTTATGCTCGCGATTGGCTTCTACCTCATGTTAAAGGTCAGGAGGCAGAAACATTCAGCTCTCAAGAAGCCCTTAACAGAGCAATAAAACATGGCGCAACCATTCAATACGATAGGACCGCACAGTCGCCGTTTTTCCGTTATGTTGATGAACAAGGTAAAAATCATGAGGTATGGTTTGAAGATGCTAGAAGTGCACAAGCTAAGTTTGACATGACGAAGGAATATAATCTTCGAGGTATTAGCTATTGGGCATTAGGTTTCCCTTTCCCACAAAACTGGGCGTTATTAAATAATGATTTTTCTATCAAAAAGGTTTCCTTATAAATTAAGACTCATCGTGAGGGTGATTTCGGTTCCAAAGGATGTCCAATGAGCCACTTTGGCCAAAAGGATGTTGATCATGGGGGCGTTAAAAAACCTTGGAATTCAGGCCTTTTTAAGCTTATTATGCTCATTTAAGGCTGATCTATTAACACAAAAAGTACTACAATAAATTCTTACCTTTCCCTAGTTTTTCCCATGATAAAATAATCAATTCAAAGCCATATTAAGAAATATCAAATCGAAAGGAGAAACTGAACATGGGAAGAGACAATAAGCAAGGTAAAAGCGCCAACAAAGGGTCATTGCCTCAAACGCCAAAAAACCAAAAAATAGCGCCAGACAAAGTGAGTGAAAAAGCTAGTGAAGAATTTTCTCAAGAGTTTATGAACATGATTAATTCAGTCACTAAAGAAGGCAAAACAAAAAAATAAGGGGGCCTTCAAGTGGATTATACACGTGCACAAGAAATTGTCGCCTCACCAAAAGAATATGAAGTAAGCTATAATGGTGTATCTATTTGGATTGACAAACTTCATGATGATGGTAAAACTGCAACTGTCCATTTACGTCGTTCTTTAGAGGAACGATCTGAAGTGGACATAGGAGAATTAAAAGAAGAGTACCTCGTACATTAAATTTTATCATCAAATAAAAAACTGCTTACTTCCTGTGGTGAAGTAGGCAGTTTTCATGTTGTTGAAAACTATTACAGCAATGACATTAATGGGGTCATATTAAATAAAGTTTAGCTCTCGGCAAATCGAGGGGGTGGTTTCCGTTCTAGGCTACTCGCTTTGTCGCTGTCGCTTCGCTTTCGCGCAGAGCAGAGCTTCCTGTGGGCGAGCGCCGAGCCGCTTCCTCCGCTTACGTTGCTGTCGCTTCGCTTTCCCATGGGAGTCGAGTAGCCTCCCACTCCAATCAACAACAACATAGAACTTTTATAAAATTAATGCATCCCAAAAGTGAAAAGTACTTTAATAACCCCAGAATATTGCCAATGCGAAGATCCATGAAATAACAGTAGACCATAAAAACAATTGTTTAGAATCACTAGCAAATTTTCTTAATAATAAACCTAACATCACTGAAATGGCTATTATTAACAGTAAACTTAGAAAAAATGGAGCATTCGGAAAAGACTCACTCATCGTAGAAAAAATCAATGTTTTTAATGATAAAAACAAAAAGGTTGTTAAAAATATACTATACCCTGCTACCATTATTATTTTTTTCAATTTTTTCACCTCTGATATTTAAATGACGTAATCCTCTTCATATTTAAACTCTGTTAAAATATCCCTTGCTCGATTGTTTAACTCTGTGAAGGTGTTGGAAATCTGTTCAGCAGAAATCGGTTTACTAAATAAATAGCCCTGAATATAATCACAACCACCGTTAATAAGGAAAGCAAGCTGCTCCACTTCTTCAATTCCTTCAGCAACAACCTTTAATCTCAAATGCTTCGCCATTGATAAAATCATGGAAACGAGCGCCTCATCATTTGGGTTATGCTGAATATTTCGAACGAACGCCCGATCAATTTTTAAACAATCGATTGGAAAATCTTTTAAATATGAAAGTGACGAATACCCTGTCCCAAAGTCATCAACAGCAATTTGGATACCAATTGCCTTTAACTCATGAAGTAGCTGAGTTATTTGATCAATGTTCATCGTCATACTTTCTGTAATTTCTAATTGTAAATATTTCGGTTCTAAATTTGTACGTTGTAAGATTTCTTGTACCATTTGCACTAAATCTTGCTGGAATAACTGTCCAATGGATAAATTCACAGCAACCTTCATCGGAGGCAAACCTTGCTCCTTCCATGTCTTCGCTTGACTGCACGCCATTTCTAAAATCCATTTTCCTAAAGGAATAATTAGACCAGATTCTTCTGCAATTGGGATAAACAACTCAGGTGAAACAAATCCACGGGTTGGATGACGCCAACGTACTAGCGCTTCTACCGATTCAATTTTACCCGTTTTTAAATTTACTTGAGGCTGAAAATCCAAGTAGAATTCTTCATTAGCTAATGCTTTATGGAGCTCTTGCTCAATCAATATACGATCAGCAATGCCATTTGACATATATGGCTTATAAAAAAGAACTCTTTGAGGTATTTGACCAGCTTCCCTCATCGCTAACTGGGCGTGCATTAAAAGCTCTTCCCCTGAGCAATCTTCTTCATGCAAGGCAATGCCAATATTAAGATTTCCGTTGAGCGGAAATAGTTGTACTTGTAATGGTTTTTTCATAGCACTCTTCAAGTTCAAGCAAAATTGTAGCAACTCTTCTCTTGTCTTCACCTGATTAATATAAATAATAAACTGTCCCTCACGAAGCTTTGTAGCAAAATAATGAGGCGGTAATATAGCTTGAATTCTCTCACCTACGAGCTTCATCATTGTATTAGAATAGCTTATACCTATAGATGAGCGAATAGCAGCAAGGCGGTCAATCTCAATAGCAATGATTGCTTTTTGATGACTATTATCGTGTAAATCCTCTTTTAATGTTTTCAATAATAAATGTTCATTTGGAAGCTTAGTAATATCATCATGATAAGCTTGAAAATGAAGCTCCTGTTGCGAATGCTCAAGATCTCGCTTTATTTTTAAAAGTTGCGTATATGGTTTTTCAACAGTTGTATAATAAATGGCTTTTAGGAAAAAGTAGAATGCGAAAAATTGATAAATTAATGCTGAAAAGCCCCAAATTGATTTCAAATCTTTGATGAACGCAAAGAAAATATCACTAATAATCAAATAAATTGCTGCGGTAATAAGCCACATAACTCGTTTAGGCAACTTTTTTTTATACTTACTTAAAATCACTATCGTTACACCTTGTAAGACAGCAGACATTAAATGAACAATAGCGCTTGCTTTCAGCAACAATTGTTCTTCAAGTAAAAAATATTTTGAAGAGAGATACACTAGAAAAAGGCTCAGTAGTACAAATAATAAGGAACTGCTATATGTATAATTACGATCATTCATCGTTAAGCGTTTTTTTGGCTTTAAAATAATAAAAAGAAAACCGATTGATAAGCATAAACGCATTATTAAATCCAACCATATTTCCAAATATAGTGTATCAGCCATTGGATATTGAGCGGTAACCAAGCTCACTAATTCAAACAAGGCGATGATAAAAAATAAATTACCTATGTATAATGTTTGGCTCGATAATAAGTGTGAAAAAACGAGCCAAGATTGAATAGCGATTGCCATTGTAAAAACAATAATTAGTATTTGTATAATCAAATTCAAACAAATGTAACTTTCTTCCTTAAAAGAACCAAATACCTGATTACTTAAACCTAATAGTGGCAACACTAGCAATAGTGGCAATACTACATACCAAATCTCTTTCTTTTCTATCTCTAATTGTTTCAACCAATTCTCCAACAGAAACCCTCCATACCAATATATATAAAATTAGATAGGTAATATGATCTACCTAAAGGAAATATAAAATTAAAAATTGTATTTTTCTTTGACTTCTTACAAATCATAGCATTTTTATTGGAATTTGTATGCAACTAAAAGTATGCCAATATTCAGTTTTGATATTAGCATACCTTTGATACTTATCGCACTATTCGTCTTTTGAATATAATAACTCGCGAAGCTTAATCATTATTCTTGTGCGTCTTTTTTTTACTGCGTCCACAGATAAACCTAGTTCTTTAGCTATTTCCAAGTAACTAAAACCTTCTACATAAAAAAGTAGTAGTATTTTTCTTTCTTCAAATTTTAAATGAGACATAATGCATTCTATAAGAACTGGACTGCTTTCACTCATTTTATGATCTCGAATATAATTTATCGTGTCATTATCCATAGGTGTATGAATATTTCCAAAACTCTTTTCCTTTGAAAGCTCTTTTAAAATTTCTCCTTTAACGGTTGTATAAATATAAGCAGAAAACAACCCTTTTGATTGATCCGCTTTACGCCAAGCCTCCCACACGGCTATGGATGCTATATGACGATAATACTCAAAATCTTTATAAATGCGGCACCTTAACAAAATCGACGTTATCATCGGTTGGACTAATTCTAATACTTCCTCAAACGGTTGCTCAGGCGATAACTGTTTATTATGCTGTGTTGTCATCCTATTGTCCTGTCGACTGTGCACAGTCCATTATTCCTAGGTGCCTTCATCTTAATTACTATATAAGGAGGTGTCGAACCGCTCTTTTGTCAATATGATCAGAAAGTTTTTATAAGTCCTTTTTAATATTTATACATAAAAACAGTATGATTTTTAAAAAATCATATCTTTTAACTGTCATACTATACATATTTCTTAAAAGGTTGGACAAAATTACTACTAAGGAGGCGAAATAGATGAATTTTCAAATAAGAGATGCGATTACGACAAACGTACATGGTCAATCAGCGGCTGAATTTAAGGATATTGTCGAAGATGCAATTAACCGTGGTGAAGAGCATTTACTTCCAGGGCTTGGTGTGTTTTTTGAAAAATGGTGGCAGCAATCTAGTCCTACTGAGCAGGATGCATTTGTTCAAAAACTTGAAAAAGCCTTTGCTCACTAATTTTTTATAGACAGTTCATTCCATTTCCAATAAATGCATGATAAAGTTTAACTTATCAGAAAATTAGGAGGGATTGGAATGACTGTTGCTGTAGAATTAATAGTAAATCAACTAAAAAAAGTTTTATCTGAAGAACAGGTGTCAACAAACGAAACGGTGCGACAGCTACATGGAAGGGACGAATCTCATCATACAATGAGCTTACCAGATATCGTTGTCTTTCCTCGTTCCACGGCCGATGTCAGTGCCATCTTAAAAATTGCGCATGCGGAACGTGTACCAGTCGTACCTTTTGGTGTTGGCTCAAGCTTGGAAGGAAATGCAATTCCCATTGCAAATGGCATTTCTATCGATTTCTCTGAAATGAATGCTATTTTAGAAATTCGACCAGATGACCTGCTTGTGAAAGTACAACCGGGTGTAACACGTGCTCAATTGAATAAAGAATTAAAAAAACATGGACTTCAATTCACAGTTGACCCTGGTGCTGATGCTACACTTGGTGGAATGGCAGCAACTAATGCCAGCGGGACAACAGCAGTGCGGTATGGTGTTATGCGCGATCAAGTACGAAATTTAGAGGTTGTACTCGCAGACGGTTCAGTCATTCATACCGGGAGCTTAGCAGCAAAATCCTCTTCTGGGTATCACTTGAATGGCCTTTTCATTGGCTCTGAAGGTACGCTAGGTTGCTTTACAGAATTAACTTTACAAGTCTATGGTATACCCGAATTTGTAACGGCGGGACGTGTAGTTTTTACGACAGTTGGCGATGCTGTCAGTGCAGTAACCGCATTGTTGCAAGCGGGTATTTCAATTGGCCGTGTTGAACTGGTCGATGAAGCCTCTATCAAACAAGCAAATATTTATAATGAAACATCCTATGATGAAAAACCAACACTGTTTTTAGAATTTCACGGAAATGAAGCAGGTATGCATGCCGATATAGAATTTGCTAAAGAAATTTTCGAGGACTTCGGCTGTCTTTCTGTTGAATTTGAACAAGACAATGCGGCACGTAATAAGCTCTGGGAGGCGCGCCATTCATTGGCCTATGCATATATCCATGCCTATCCAGGAAAAAAGCTTATGTCGACTGATGTTTGTGTACCAATATCTATGCTTGCTGAATCCGTTTTATATGCTCGTGAACAACTTGAGGATGTTGGTCTTGCAGGAGGAATTGTAGGTCATGTTGGAGACGGTAACTTCCATGCCTTGTTAATGTTAGATCCAAATGATGCTGAGGAGCAGGCAAAAGCAGACTGCTTCAATGAACATATTGTGCACTTTGCTTTACTGCGTGGTGGCACTTGTACGGGTGAACACGGTGTTGGTATTGGGAAAATGAAATATCAGAGTACAGAGCACGGTACATCACTATTAGTGATGAAGAGCATAAAGGTAGCGCTTGATCCACATAACATTATGAATCCAGGGAAAATTTTCAACATGTAATGTAGATACTTAAAAATAAACACGATCTCACCCATGAACGGAGAGACCGTGTTTATTATTGTAGATTATCATAACGACTGTTACGCTCCGTACCAAGAGCACTTGGTATCATCGTTTCAACCAGATAATCGCCTTCTTCAAAGATAATTTTTTTCAATTCAAGATTAAAAAATTCCTTCATCTTTGCTTCTGTCATCACTTCCTGTACGTTACCGTAAATGACCCCTTTTTCTTTTGCTGTCATTAAGACTCGATCTGCTAGATAAAATGCATGATTGGGATAATGGGTATTTATGATGCACGATATACCCCGTTCCTTTGATAAACGCTTAATAGTTTGTAAAATAACTATTTGTTTTTGAATATCCAAATGCGACTCTGGTTCATCTAAAATCAAAACTTCTGGCTCAGAAACAAGAGTTCTTGCAATTAAAGCTAACTGCAACTCACCACCGCTAATTTCATTGCATGATTTTTTAGCAAGATGTAAAATATCAATCGTCTTCAGTGCTTGATGAGCGGCTTCCAAATCCTTCGCAGATGGCTGAGCTAGCGTGCTAATATACGGAGCCCTTCCCATTACGACAAGCTCTTCTACTGAAAATCCAAATACCATTTTATGCGCTTGTGGTACATAACCAACACGTTTCCATAGTTCTTTACGATTTAATGTTGCAAGAGGTTTGTCGTCGATTAAAGTCTTTCCTTTTTTCCATTCAAGCAACCCTGTTATACATTTTAACATCGTCGTTTTCCCTGCTCCGTTCGGACCTAGAATCGCCATTATTTCACCAGGCTCCAATGAGAAATTGATGTCTTGTGCATATAAATCAGGTAATTTTTTTCTTCTTCTTTCATAATGATAATTACCGTTTACAACTTCAATTTTCATGCCCAGCCACCTCCTGAACGGCGTAATAAATAAGCAAAGAAAGGCGCTCCAATAATTGCTGTTAAAATAGATAAAGGTATTTCCGTTGCTGTTAATGAACGAGCTAAATCATCAATTATTAATAGATAAACACTACCAATAGCCACAGATACCGGTAATACTAATTGATTATTATTTCCGACAAGCATACGTACAACATGTGGAATAATTAAACCAACCCAGCCAACAATACCAGCAACAGCTACGGATGCAGCTGTAATTAAAGTTGCACCGAAAATGACTAACCATTTTAAACGTGCAACTGGAATTCCCATTGACTTTGCTTCATCCTCAGGCAATGTTAAAATATTTAATCTCCAACGTAGTAAATACAGTAATATGATTCCAATTAAAATTAGCGGACCACCAATAAATAAATCCTTGTAGGTTGCCGTGCTAAGACTCCCCATTAACCAGTAAGTAATTGCCGGTAATTTTTCCTCCGGATCGGCCACAAATTTTGTTAACGAAATTAATGCATTAAAAAGTGCGGATGTCACAACACCAGCTAACACAAACATAAAAATAGGGGCATTCTTTTTTGCACCAGCAATTAAATACGTAAAACCAATCGCTCCTAATCCAAAGATAAGTGCCAATATTTGCGCATACATATTTTGACCAAATAATAATATCCCTAGTGAAGCTCCGAATCCCGCACCTGCAGAAACCCCTAAAATATCAGGGGATACTAATGGGTTTCCAAACATCCCTTGGAATCCCGCACCTGCAATAGATAACCCCCCACCAATTAGTAAAGCTAGTAAAATTCTTGGCAAACGAATATTCAGAACTACAGTTTCTTCCATCTGCGTCCATGTCTGCTCGACAGTAATTACTTTAGAAGCCAGTATTTTAATGATCTGCTCTAAACCTACTTCAAATCGACCAATCCCAAGAGAAACGATTGCTACCAAAATCGGTAGCAACCATAAAAGCGCAATTTTCCATTTCTTCATAATTACAATCACCCTTAATATTTTGCTGCATCTGAAGAAGGATTTAAGATAGAATGGATTTCATCATCCGAAATATCAAATTCGTAGAAGTCCTTGTAATACGCTTTAATCTCATCTTCTATTTTATAATCAAATAATGTTGGATGATTTTTTTGTGCCATCCATTTTAGCATTAATGGCGCATCGCCACTTGGTGGGAACCAGCGATAAATACCTAATGGAATTTTATAAACTTTACCCTCTTGAACAGCCTTCACCTGACTCCAATCCTGCCCACTCACCTTATTTTCAAGTAAGTCCTCTGGCTGCGTTTCAGTAAAATTGGTGATATAAATGATATCTGGATTCCAAGCATAGATTTGCTCCATATTTACTTCTTTTCTTCCGTCCACATCATTTTCAGCTACATCTATAGCTCCAGTTGCATTAAGCCATTGGTTACCAAAGAAATTTCTACCACCGACAGTAATTGATTTATCATTATGCATATGTAAAATCATTGCTCGTGGCTTGTCCTGTGTGGCAACATCTTTCAATTTAGCATTTAGTTCTGACTGTACTTTTTCCCCTTCATCTAAGAAGCGGTCAGCACGATCAGTTGTTCCTGTTATTTGACTCGTTAAAGTCAACCAACTATTGAAAGTTGCTAGAGGTTCAGCAGCTGCTGCATCAATAGCTTTTACAGCAACAACAGGAATTCCTGCTTCAGAGATTTTGTTAATTGAATTCTCATCTGTTGCAATTTCTACGTAGAGCTGAGGATTTATTTTCATTAATTCTTCTACATTTACTTCTCCGTTTTGTACAAAGGATGTTTCTGCTTTTAAAACATCTGGTGAGATTTTTGCTAAAATTGAATTTTTCGCGGCATTATACGAATTCGGGTGCATGCCAACAATTTCTTTCGTTGAGTTTGTCGCGACATACCATGTGGAGAAATAAGGTAAAATCCCCCCTGTCACGACACGCTCAATTGTGCTTGGTACTGTTACTTCACGCCCAAGCTGATCCGTCACAATTTTTCCCTCTGCTGTAGTCTGAACCTCCGATTTTGAAGTTTCAGCAGATTGATTAGATGCTGATCCTCCATCTTGATTGCCACAAGCTGCAAGCATTGCGGTTAATGCTAGCGTTGCTAAATAACCATATTTTTTCATTTATTTTCTTCCTCTCTTAACCATTTTGCTATTCCATGTAAAAAGGGCTTCGACTGATCGATAAAACCAAGCCCAATATGAAACATTGGATCAAACGTTATGACAACTAATTCTCCGTTCCTTTCTATTCCGATTCAATTGATAATGATTATCATTTGCATCTAAATACATATTACAGTATAATGATAATGATTATCATTGTCAAACTAGTTTTATGTACTCCCTTTTGTTTCCAAGATATTAGTGGAATAATATCGCCGTTGAACATTACTCAAAGAGCATAAAATATTTTTTCGATATAATTTAGTACTTTACTTTTATTTTTGGAGGAATCAATATGAGTGTCCCAATTTCGATACTAAAACTAGACCCTGGACATGCTTTCGGTGTGAATGGTCGTATGCAAAAAGATACAGGTAATGAAGCAAAATTAATTGATCAATATGATTTTGCATACGCAAATCTAGAAGAAGTGGATGTTATTCTAATACCAAATTTTATTGATCAAGAATTTTTGTACAGTCAACGTGAGAAGATTGCTGCCTTTTTGGAAGAAAAGAAAATCGTAGTGTATTGTGGCCATCTATTTCGCGAATGGCTACCAGGTTGCGGTCCATTCATGCCACAGCTTATTCGTAATTATAAAGACTATGAGGTTTTTCCAACTGCAGATTCAGCTATTTTTCAGGATGTAACTACTGAAGATATGACATTTAAAAAAGGTGTTGCTGGCTTTTTTGCACGTGGTTTTCATCACGCACCAGACGATGCAGAATTATTACTTACTTTTTCAAACGGTAGAGCCGTTACATATGTAGACCGCACTACAACAAAAGGTACTATTTTAGTCCATGCAGGACGGGATTTACTAGGCTATGCTAATGAAAATAAATCAACTGACCGTATTCGCCCACAATTTTTAACATGGCTCGAAGCAGAGGTACAATCATTAAAGGAGGGCACAGAACAATGAGAAGAATCGGTGTTATATATAGTGGTAATGAGTCACATTATCGTACATTTCATGAACCAAAATTCAATCAATATATTAAAAAATTAATTTATCACCCTGATTTCCTAGAAACGGACATCGACGACTTAGATGTGCTTATTGTTCCCTCTCAATTAAACAACAAACTTTTACTCGCTAGCGTTTCAAAAATACATTCGTTTGCTGAAAAAGGTGGAATTGTAGTTGCATTTGGACCACAGCCATGGAATTGGCTACCTGCACAACAGTGGGAAGAGCGACTAACAAATTTTTGGTGGTGGCTTGAAAAAGATGCTTCAAGTGGTCTAGTATTACAAAAATCAGAACACCCTCTGTTTAACGGATATTTAACACTTGCTGACTGCACATGGCATCAACATGGAGTTTTTTGGCCTCCTGAGAATGCAGATATTTTAGTAACAACGGAAGATGGTGGTGCAGTTTTGTATATTGATACTGACTCTACCGCCGGAACTTGGATCATTACGACATTAGATCCTGATTTCCATTTCGGCTCTTACTTTATGCCAGCAACTGAGCGATTCCTTGAAGGTTTTTTCCCATACTTAGCCTTCGGAAAAATTTCATAAGCTCTGATTTAAAGACAAATGCCATAGAAAAAGGGGCGGAAAAACCCTTTTCCTATGGCATTAAAAATTTAACGGGAAATTATGCTTAATAGACCCCATACTATTCTTTATTTAAAAATCATAGCGGAAGCTTTTTACTAGCTTATCTCCTTTATAAAATTCCTTTGATTCATCTCTTACAAAGCCTAGAGATAAGTAAAGATTAATAGCAGCCTGCATAATATCACCTGAGTGCAAATATAATGCTTGATCCTGACGATTGCGTGCAAAGGCGAAGCTTTCGTGCAATAATTTTTTAGCAACACCTAGCCCTCTTCCTTTAGGATGCACGCCAAGCAAGCGCACAATGGTAGACTGTATGTTAAGCTCTGGCAAACCGTATGCTTTTTCAGCATCAGTAAATAATTGCAGTCCTCCTAAAATTTCATCGCCACGCTTTGCCACTAAAATTGTTTCTGCATTAGGATTACCAACAGATGCCCGAATATCACTTAAGTATGAAGCCCAGTTCTCTGGGTTTTCATATTCTTTTTCATATTGTGCATAACTTTCTACTAGGACTTCTAAATACCTTGCATAGTCTTCCTCTTTCAAATGTTCAATCACTATTTCAGCTACTGTCATCGTTCTATCCCCTTTCTATATAAACAACTCTATTTAAATGCCGCCCCTACTATAGGCAGTTACTCTTTTTTCGATACGATGTGCCAGCCATTCAACGATAGCTGAAACACCCCAATAAATTAGCCCGACAGCGATAAATGCCTCCAAAAACTTTAAATTAATAGAAGCAACGATATTCGCAACTCCTGTTAACTCTTTAACGGATAGGAAAAAAGCTAGTGACGTAGCATGTAAGAAACCGATAAAGACATTTGTGAAGTTAGGAATGGATTTACTAAATGCTTGCGGTAAAATATAGCGTCGCATCGCCTGTGAAAATGTTAAACCGACTGCATAAGCTGCCTCTAGCTGTCCCTTAGGCACACTTAAAATACCGGACCGAATTATTTCGGAGGCATATGCTCCTGCACTTAGCGTCAAAGCCAAAATAACAAAAAATAAAATAGGGATAGAGCTTGATTGATACTCTATCTTGAAAGCTTTTGCAATGACATCAACAACAATTGGTATGCCAAAATAAATAAGCATAATATGCATAATGATTGGTGTTCCTCTAAAAAAAGATACGTAAAAATTCAGCAATGGTGCGAGAATTTTTGTTTGTTGTATCCGCACAAAAGCAACAATTATGCCGATTAATATGCCCAATAAGACAGGCGTAACTGCCATGAACAAAGTTAACGGCAATACTTTACTAATTTCTATTAAAGCTTCAAAAATAAAAGCAAAATCTATCGTCATAGCATATCCCCCTAGCTAGATGTAGCTTCCTTTGGCATATATCGATTAAGATATCGTTCATTGCGTTTTAAACCCTTTTCTACCAGCATAACAATGACATAATAAACGATGGACAACGCCAAATAAATCTCCAGCGCCCTTGTCGTTGAAGCGATAAGAGTTTCTCCACGTCCCACCATATCCATGACACCAATTGAAAATGCTAAAGAGGTATCCTTTAATGAACTAATCATCGTATTTGTCATATTTGGAAAGGCGACACGAATCGCCTGAGGGAGAACAATACGTAGAAAGGACTGTATTCCATTTAATCCAACTGAATAAGCTGCCTCCATTTGTCCACGATCAACCGTTAAAATAGCTGCTCTAAAAATCTCAGCAAACGATGCAGCATTGCTCAACGTATAAGTAATAATTACAAAATACATAGCATCCATTCTTGTTACATCAATATGCACAAGCTTTAATAACGCTGGTATACCATAAAACACTAAAAACAATTGCACTAAAATCGGCGTACCTCGAATAAACGAAATATAAATCGTTATGATTTGCTTCAAAACTGGTATGTGTAGCAGCTTTGGTATAGCAATCACTATACCAAGCAGCATACCAAAAAAGATTGCGAACACTAAAATTTCGAGTGTTACTGGTAAATACTGAAGCAATATTGGAAGTACTTTTGCGATTAGCGTGAAGTCAAAGTCATTAGCCATACTTCCTTCTCCCTCTCCTATTTCGTTTAGAAATCTACCGTATAATCGCCACCAAGCCATTTCTTACTTAGCTTACTAATGACGCCTTCTGCCCTTAATTCTCGAATAGCATCATCAAGTCGCTCCTGTAAGACAACCTCGTCTTTATTTAATAAGAAGTAAACTTTTGAATTTAATAAAGCATCTCCTACAACCTTCTCCTGTGCTTTATTGCTTTCGTTATAGTACTTCACTGCAAATGGTGTTGTAATGATTGCCTCGATTCGCCCTGTCGCAAGTTGATTGTGAACATCAACTGAGCCGGACGAATAGATAATATTAGCGCCTAAATTGTGTTCCTTATTGTATTTCTCAAGAAAGACAGCAGAGTTACTAGTTGGTGAAACACTAACGTTTTTCCCTTTCAAATCATCAATGGATTGAATAGAATTGTTTTTTGCATTGACCGTTACTTTTAATGGAAATACATTATAAGGCTCCTTATTAAAGAGGAATTTCTCCTCTCGTTCACTATTGACTTCCATTTGATGGGCAACAAAATCAATCTTCCTTGTCTCTAAACTTAGTAATAAATTTGAAAATTCCATTGTTTTAAATTCAAACTCATATTCTGGTAGCTTCTCATCGATAGCGCGAACAAGCTCCACATCATAACCGGTTAAATTCCCCTTGTCATCAATGAAGCAGATATTTGGAAATTGAGTACCGGTACCGACAACAATTTTTTGAACTCCCTTTCCACCTAGTGCTGCATTATTCTCACTAGCATCCCCTTCGGACTTTTCAGAACTACAAGCTGTTAAAAGTATAGCTAACAGCAATAGTAAATAACATGATAATTTTTTCATAGAAATTCCCTCTCTTCTTATGCGTGCGACGGTATATCAACGGCAAGTGCTGTTTTTAAATGCTCCAGTCCAATTTCTGTTACTGCTTTAAAGATGCCATTTGATCCAATTTCGACAACCGGAACATAACGGACACCATATTTTGTTTCAAGGATGTCACGGAATGCGTCATTATGTGTCACATCCACTGTTTTGTAAGAAATGCCTTGTTGTTGCAAGTATGTTTTCACTTCATCACAATAACTACAGCCTTGCTTTGACCAAACTATTACATCTATATTTTTTGCCATGTTTATTTCCTCCTTAGCTAACCGCTTCTTTTTGCTGGAAGTGTAAATTTAAATTTATTGGACTTAATAGCTCAAATGATCGTTCTCGTTCAAATTCCTTTAACACAGGCGTATGCAAAATAAATTCATCAATTTGATAGCGCATATGGTAGTCATCTAATATCGTTTTAATATCATCCGGAGTCCCATATAAAATATCTGCATCATATTGCTTCACCACATATGACTCTCCAGATTCCTGACCAAATTTCTCTGCTAGCTCTACCGATTGTAATGTTAGGCTTCTGCCACTCGCTAAATGCACCTTCGTAATTTTTTGATCACCAATAAGCTCTTTTGCCTCCTCTTTTGTAGGGGCTGCAAGGGCTGCGATGGAGACGGCAAAATGACCGTTTGGATGATGCTTGCGATAAGCTGTAGCTGCTTGTGCTAATACATCATTATCACTATTAATAAATCGCGCAAAGACGAACGCAATGCCTAGTGTGCCTGCAAGAGCGGCACTTTGTGGACTTGCCCCAAGTAAAAATAACGCTGGCTTTATCTTTGGAATCGGCGTTGCCTGTACTCCATATAACTCGTGCTCTGCTGGTATTGTTTGCTTAATTAATTGCTGTAAAAATGTTAATCTTTCCTCAAAATCTTCGCCTTGATTGAGCGTGCCATATTGCAACGCCTTCGTAGAAAGAGGTAAACCGCCCGGTGCTTTTCCTATGCCTAAATCAACTCGTCCTGGTTCCAACGATGCGAGAACGTGGAAATTTTCTGCTACCTTGTAAGGGCTGTAATGTTGTAGCATCACTCCACCCGATCCAATATTGATAGATTTAGTTTTAGCAAGTAGATAAGATACTAATACTTCTGGAGATGACCCCGCTAATGTATCTGTATTATGGTGCTCTGACACCCAAAAACGTGAGTAGCCCAATTGCTCTGCTTTTTGTGCTAGAGCCACTGTTTTTTGTAAGGTCTTCTCATTCGTTGCGTCCTCAATAATAGGACTTTGATCTAATATACCTAATGAATAGCTCATACATTGCCTCCTTAAATACATTTATTCATATACATTTACTAGGTTTTCAGACAGACTGTTTGACATAACGGCTTTCTTTAAATGGTAAACCTAAGTTACCACGTAATGTGTCAGCCTCATATTCTTCACGGTATAACCCTCTTGCTTGTAAAATCGGCACAACCTTGTCTACAAAATCATCCAGTGCTCCAGGTACAGTAACGCCTATAATAAAGCCATCAGCCGCCTCTTGCTCAAACCATTCCTGCACGAGGTCAGCAACATGCTCTGCTGTACCAAAGAATGCTGTTTTTGGGGTTGCCTCACGTAACGCTACTTGTCGCAATGTTAGCCCTTCTTGTTTGGCATATTTTTTAATATAATCAGTCGTACTTCTAAAGCTGTTTGCTCCAATATCACCAAGCTCTGGGAACGGTGCATCTACATCATATTGTGAAAAATCATGATGATCGAAATATCGACCAAGATAAGCAAGTGCGCGCTCTATCGAAACAAGCTCAACGATTTCCTGATACTTCGCTTCCGCTTCCTCGAGCGTATCGCCAATAATCGGAGAGATTCCTGGAAAAATTTTAACTTCATCTGGATTGCGTCCAAATGTCGCAACCTCAGTCTTCACCCTTTTATAAAATTTCTGTGACTCTTCTAACGATGCACCATGTGTAAAAATTGCATCTGCATCCTTTGCCGCTAATCGAATACCTGGATCTGAAGAACCTGCTTGGAAAATAACAGGCTGCCCCTGCTTAGAACGTGCAATATTTAGCGGACCTTGTACTGAAAAATAATTGCCCTTATGATTTAGTGTGTGCAGCTTATCAGGATCGAAAAATACATCATTTTCTACATCGGCAATGAAAGCATCATCTTCCCATGAATCCCACAAGCCCTTTGCCACTTCTAAATATTCTTCAGCAATTTGATAGCGCTCTGCGTGGCTAGGATGCTGTTCAATTGTTTTATTATAGTTCAAGGCAGTGCTTTCTAATGGTGTCGTGACGACATTCCATCCTGCACGGCCCCCGCTAATATGATCTAAAGAGGCAAATTGGCGTGCAACTGTAAATGGTTCGCTATAAGAGGTTGATACAGTACCTACTAACCCGATGTTTTTAGTTGCTACTGCTAGCGCCGAAAGAATTGTAATTGGCTCAAAACGATTTAAAAAATGAGGAATAGATTTTTCATTGATGAATAAACCATCTGCAATAAAAGCAACATCAAATTTCCCCTGCTCAGCCTTTTGTGCTTGCTGAATATAAAAAGGCAAACTTACACTTTGATTGCTAGCCACCTTAGGATGACGCCAACCTGAAATATTGCCACCTACACCATGAATAATAGCCCCGAATCGAATTTTGTCCTGTCTCACCATATTTGTTCCTCCTCAAATCTTATTTTTACTAAACATAGTGGTTAAGTATGTTTTATGATTAAAAAAATATTTTATTTATGGTTGCGCATAGATAAAATAGGATTGAGGAAGATAATACAGTTCATTTATACAATTTGCAATAGGCTACATAATAGAAAAAAATTTACTGTCTTATAAAATATTTTATCAATTCGAATTTTCTTGAATACTTTCATATTGTATAGCAGTTTCTTGTAATGTTTTCCAAAAGGCTGGCGCCAGCGTCGCTTTATTTTTATACGTTAAAAAAATGTGTTGATTCATATCAAGTAAATGCTTCACATCAATCTCAACAAATTCCCCACTTTCAAGCTCCTTTTTTACACAGAGATGTGGTAAGAAGCTCATATATTCTCTCGTACGAATAAATTCTTTTGCTACCTCTAAATGATCCGTTCGCACTTCAATATTTGCAGATACGCCCTCTACCTCAAACATTTTATGCACATAATTCCAATCAAAAGCCCCACATTCAAAAAACACCATCTTCTGCTGTGCCAGATCCTTTGCTTTCATTAGATTTTGTTGTATAAATGGGTGCTCACGATGCATCACAAGTTTAACAGCATTACTTAATAATAGCTCGTTGCAAATTCCTTCCTTATGCACGTATTGAACAAGACCAAGATGGATTTGATGACTTTGCAATTTCTCTAAAATCACTGCTGTTGAACCTGTGATAATCTGAAAGCGCAAATGAGGAAACTCCTTCTTCCATTTAGGCAATGCGTAAGCTAAAAAATATTGTGCTGTGACTCCATTTGTACCAATGCACACCTCATCAGACTCCTTCGTTTCCTCTAATTGTTTCTTTCCTTGTTCGAAGGTTTGCACAATCTGTGTCGCAAACGGTACAAAATCCTTGCCTTTATCCGATAATATTACACTTCGTCCATCACGATGAAATAACTCTACATTCAACTCTCGCTCCAATGATTTAATACGTGCCGTCACAGTTGGTTGAGATAAAAACAATGCATTTGCTGCCTTATGAATACTTTTATAATGCACTACATATAAAAACGCTTCGATATGGTCAATGTTCATCTGAAGCCCTCCACAAATTACTTATTTATCCTATTATATAGATAATTGTTTTAATTCTCTATATAAGATTGGAAAACTAGGTATTATATTTTCAAAAAAAAAGCAACCTAGCGCCTCCCAGGTTACTTTATTATGTAGCGATGTGGTCATCCATCTTGATAACATACATCACGTCGTGCTTACATCCCTCTGTCTGCAACCACTGTTATATTATTCATATTGGCACCCTCTGTTGCCAATTTGAACTCTCTCTATATAGTATTTCTCAACTGAGAAGCACAATACTTCAAAACATTTGTAGCTGACGCTTTGCTTTCGCTACAGAAAACACTTTTGCTGAAAGAAGTTAAGCTAGAATTGAGGCTAGCACCGCTTTTTGTGCATGAAGTCTATTTTCTGCTTGCTCAAAGATGTAGGAATTTGGACCATCAATAACAGATGATGCTACTTCTTCTTCACGATGAGCTGGTAAACAATGCAGGAACATATAATTCGGTTTTGCATATGCGACAAGTTCATCATTAATTTGATAACCTGCAAAATCTTCTAGGCGTTTTGCAGTTTCTTCTTCTTGCCCCATCGACGTCCATACATCTGCATACACTACATCCGCGTTTATAACCGCATCTATAGGATCGTTTGTAATAATAATTGTACTACCATTTGCTGCTGCGATAGCCTGTGCTTTTGCGATCACCTCTGCATCACATTCATAGCCAACTGGTGTTGCCACCGCCACATTCATTCCTACATGAGCAGAAGCGACTACTAATGAGTTCGCCACGTTGTTGCCATCTCCAACATATGCAATTTTTAATCCTTTTAGATGACCTTTATTTTCAGCGATTGTTTCTAAATCCGCTAAAGCTTGACATGGGTGATAAATATCCGTTAGTCCATTGATAACCGGTATAGATGCATGCTCTGCAAGCTCCTTCACCATTGCATGAGAGTTCGCGCGAATCATAATACCATCTAAATAACCTGATAACACATGTGCTGTATCATAAATCGATTCACCACGACCAATCTGTAAATCACGCGCATGCATAAACATACCTTTTCCACCTAATTGGTTCATACCTACTTCAAACGAAATACGAGTACGAGTTGAATGTTTCTCAAAAATCATGCCGAGTGTCTTACCTTCTAGTAGCTTCGGACATTTCCCTTCTTTAGTAATCATTTTCAACTGTGTTGCTAATTCAACTAACTGTTGAACCTCTTCACTTGTGTAGTCTAGCAAGGTTAATAAGTCCTTACCTTTTAAACTAGACACTAACTTTAACTGTACTTCCTCGAGTAATTTCATAGCCTTCGCTCCTTGTTTAGTTGCTGTTGGGCTTAGTATAACAAATGCATAAATATAAAATCAACTGAATTTTTATGTTTATTTTAAAAAGTTAGAATTTTATCTTTAAATATGACGAAAATACGAATTATCTAATATTTATGCATATTTTCAATAATTCAACTCAAATCGCACATTTAAGAGAATTGCATTATTGGTAATAATTAATATATATTAGTTATTTAGATGACCAAATACACAGATAAGAACTTGTTGCATCTTGTGAAAGCAATGAATCAAGTTGGATCGAAACGAATTTAACTTCTAAACAAGCAATATTTTCAAATCTTCTCAGACGAACAGCCGAATTAGCAAAGTTAATTGGGACATCCACGGGCGCTGTTGGCCAATTAGTAAATTAGAACAATGCATAAAAAGGATCGTAAAGAGGTTATTATAGAGCTAGATGAACGAGGACATCTTATTTAAGCAGGAGGAAATTGAGCTTGTCATTATACAAAGCTCAATAGAGAGGACTTGTTACAATTAAAATACATACTTTTGAAATTACATTCTATTATTTCAGAGGAGCAGGAAAAAAATAAGCGTTCTTAATGGAGGTATTATTGTGGATTTACACGATTTAAAAAAGGACATATTTAAAATTGCTTTTCCCTATATAAAAACCCGTCCAAATGTTGCTTTATCCATCGGTATCATTTCTCAAGACGAAGAAGCTACTTTTACTTTCGGTGGATCGAATTTTATGCTGGAAGAAAAGCCTTATATATATGAAGTTGGGTCGATTTCTAAAGTTTTTACTACATCCATATTAGGGGAAATGATTCAGGAGGGAAAAGTACATGTAGAAGATTCTATTGGCAAATACTTTTCTGAAATTCCCGACAATCACCCTGTCACACTCAAACGTTTAGCAAACCATACTTCTGGACTACCGGGATTAGGTGTGCTGAAGAACATTTCCAATCTTTTTGACACGCAAACGCCTCGTGATCCTTTTTGCCAATACTCACTAAACGAGACTATACATTATTTTAAAACGCATACAAACGAGCCTAAAGTTAAATTTAGATATTCTAATGTAGGGATGGGGCTTTTAGGATATATTTTAGCCAATACACTCCACACTGATTATGAAACAGCTATCAAACAAAGATTAACAGACCCTTTAAATATGCGAAATACATTTATCTCTATCCCTTCTGATCAAGCTGAGACAGTATTGCAAGGATACACGATTCTTGGACATAAAAAGCCTCCGCTCCAAATGAATGACTTTATGGCGGCAGGGGCAGTCCGTTCAACTGTCAATGATCTTTTGAAATTTATGAAAGTACATTTAAGTGATGAAAATTTAGGTTATTCATTATCACATCAAGCTACTGAAACCTTTTCGGAACATATGGGTATTGGTCTAGGATGGCTTCTTGAGGACAATATCATTTGGCATAACGGTTCGACGAAAGCTTTCTCTTGTTATCTAGGATTTGATAAAACACAACAAACAGGCGTCGTTGTTTTATCTAATTACCGCTCTCCTATATTGGCGACAAACCCTGGGCAAATCGGTAAAGAGATATTACAGCTTTTACAAAATAAATAGATTTTATTTTTATCGAGGGATAATGTGAATTTACCGCTAAAAGTTTTGGACTTATCACCCAACTTTTTAAATTTATCACCCAACTTTTTAAATTTATCGACATAAAGCCCTCAAACATTTAGTTTGAGGGCTATTTTTATAATCATTGTATAGAAATTTTTCTGCATAGAGCTGTGTTTTTTTGTTGGATAGACTTCTAAGGCATTTTAGGGGTTTCTCTGTAGCAATCATTCTTTCTAGTTATCCATACACATTTCAATATTTGCAAATATGTTACACTTTATCAAACACTGATATTCAGTTATTTAACTAACAAAACAAGTTATTTTTTAAAATTATTTTATTATTGAAGAGGCGAGATGAAGCTTGTTTTTTGTTCAAATGTCAGGTTTTCCTGGTTCCGGCAAGTCTACTCTTTCACGTGAAATTGCTAAAAGAACAGGGAGTATTATCATTGACCACGATATTGTAAAATCGGCTCTATTAAATTCTATTGATGAAGGTTCAATCGATGGAAAGCTCGCAGGTAAGAATTCATATAATGTTGATTGGTGCTTAGTTGACTTTCATTTATCACAAGGACAAAATGTAATACTTGATAGTCCATGTCTATATGAGGAATTGGTTGATAAAGGAACAAAACTGTCAGTTAAATATAATATTAAGTATAAGTATATTGAGTGTTATCTTGATGACTTCGAGAAGATAAATTATAGATTGAAAAATCGTGAAAGAATGGTTAGTCAAATAGGAGAAATAAAATCAGAAGCCGTTTTTATACATACGCTTCAAAGTAGCAAAAAGCCCTCAAACTATAAGTGTATTACTGTGAATACAGGGCAACCATTGGAAAACTATTTACAAGAAGTAATGGATTATATAAATAACTGATTACTCTTATGCACATCTTTGAGACTCCCACCCCTAAAGGGACAAGCTGACTAATGTCAGTGGGATTCCTGAGTAACTATGCGTTCGCAGTCCATTTCTGTTTTGAACAGTTCTCAAGATTGGGGTATCCCATTACCCCTCCCTATCCAGTGCATATAGCAGATAGGGCTACACCCTGCATAGGCTTTCTCGTTCGGAAAATCTGTAATTTATACGGCCTATGTATTGAATCTAATGATTATCCTTACTTCCTTCGCCAATTCATGATTTTCTATGTTACAATTTACCATAACTAGAATTTTCAATTAGTTGAAGGAAGGCGGATGAAAAGGCATTGAAAAAATTATTATTTTTAATGTTTTTGACAGTATTTATTTTAACAGCATGTAACTCATCAACGCTAAGTATTAGTGAAATTGAGAGTGTTCCAGAAAAAGTGCAAAAGGTAAT
Organism: Lysinibacillus sp. RC46; assembly: GCF_041262385.1. Taxonomy (NCBI): domain Bacteria; kingdom Bacillati; phylum Bacillota; class Bacilli; order Caryophanales; family Bacillaceae; genus Lysinibacillus; species Lysinibacillus sp. RC46. Next base: position 255,449 of record NZ_JBGCCF010000002.1, read on the forward strand.
CGATGAAAAAAATACACTTCAATTAATCAACCAAGTAGATAAGAATATTTCTTATCTCGTCTTTCAGTCAAAAGGAACAGTTACAACAGGCCTTGAAACACAAGGTGATACATTAATAATAAAGTTAGATGTTACGAATCAACAAGATAATGCAATAAAACAACATGTCTATAAATTAACATTAGACTCTAACCAGGATACGATTGATATTCACATCAATGGAAAATCTACAACTATTGATAATGTAACAGGTATATGAGGAGCAATTATCCTCTTTTCTACAATCGAAATATTGACCTACCACACATCAATTTAGGGACTTATGCGTAAAACAAGTCCCTTTTGTTATGCTTTCTCAATCGCTCCTATTTGAATCGCTAATTGATATATTTCTTTAGTCTAACCAACGCAAAAAGCCTCCTAACATTTTTGTTAGAAGGCAAAACTATTCAGCAATATTAGTCAAAAATAATTTTATTGACTGCATCACGGTCTAATTTTTTAATTACTTCCACCATTAATTTTACAGCATGATCATAATCATCACGATGTAAAATACCTGCATGTGAGTGGATGTAGCGTGTAGCAATACCGATAGATAGGGCAGGTATACCATTTGCAGTTACGTGGATAGAACCAGCGTCTGTACCGCCACCAGCCATCGCCTCGAATTGATATGGAATATTGTGCTCATCAGCTACATCTAATACGAATTCACGTAAACCGCGGTGTGATACCATTGATGCATCGTAAACAACAATTTGTGGACCAGCGCCCATTTTACTAGTTGATTCTTTTGCAGTTACCCCTGGTGTGTCTCCTGCTACACCTACATCGACAGCAAAGCCGATATCTGGTTGGATTTTATGCGTAGCAGTTTTCGCACCACGAAGCCCTACTTCCTCTTGGACATTCCCTACAGAATAAAGGATGTTAGGATGCTTTTCATTTTGCAATGCTTTCATCACATCAATTGCAATTGCACAACCAATGCGGTTATCCCATGCTTTTGCTAATAAGTATTTTTCATTTTTCATCACATTAAATTCGAAATATGGTGTTACCATATCGCCAGGACGTACGCCCCATTCAAGTACTTCATCTTTTGAAGCCGCACCAACATCGATAAACATATCTTTAATGTCTACCACTTTGTTACGCACATCTGCAGGTAAAATATGAGGTGGCTTTGAACCAATAACCCCAATAATTTCTTCGCCTTTACGTGTTGTAATTGTTACACGCTGTGCAAGCATAACTTGGCTCCACCAGCCGCCTACAGTTTGGAATTTGATGAACCCTTTGTCATCGATTTGAGTAACCATGAAGCCTACTTCATCTAAGTGACCTGCAACCATAATTTTCGGGCCATTTTCATCCCCAACTTTTTTAGCAATGACGCTACCTAAATTATCTGTTTCAACTAAGTCTGCATATGGTCCAATGTATTTTTTCATGACCTCGCGTGGTGCACGTTCATTACCTGCAATACCATTCGCATCTGTTAAATCTTTAAACATTTGTAATGTTGAATCTAGCTGTGTCATCTTTTTGCCTCCTGACTCTTATATCTTCTCTATTATACTTCGTTTACCGAAATATTCCTAGCTTAATCGTCAGAAAATTGGTGTATTTCTTACACTTTAATATCCTGTGCGCTGACGATTATAATTTTCTTCATTTTTCTCAATATATGCCACAACAACATCCTCAAATGAAAAGCCCAGATTAAATGCAAGCAATCCATAGCATTGCCAGATCGCTAAGTATCTATCCTCTGTTGGTTGACTAATAAAACTTAAAATATAGTCTTGTGTCATTAAAAATGTCTCTGTTAAATCTCTCTTCTCTTCAATCACCGGCCATTTTTCAATCGCTGTATAACCTTTTAATAAGCCAAGTGATAATATAAAATGAATCGAATCCACATATTCCTCTAAAATCACATCACGTTCTGAAGCTCCCTTTGTGCTCCAAAACTTAAAGCAACGTGTCTCATTTGCTAGTTCAGCTAGCTCTACCATTAAGGCTAAACCTTTTTCTTTAAATACATCACGTTCTATATTTTGTGTTTTCTCGATGAAATCATCAAGCCCTTTTTGCATTTTAAACAATTGTTGTAAATTCATTTTTTTCTCCTAAATTTCTTAAAAATATTTATAAAAAGTGAAACTAATTGTCCTTCACAATCGTATAGGAAGGAATAACCTTTCTTCAAGGGGGAAATTAAAAATGTTGCCGTTACTTATTCGTCTTGCTGTTATTGCGCTTATTATCTATGTATTTTATAAAGCGATTCGTTATATAACCGATCCTAAGCGAAAACTTGATGAAGCCTATGAAAAAGGCCAATATTATTTTTATGATGACGTCAAAAATGTCCGAAAAAATTTCTTTATCTCTTATAAGGGTGCTCTTTTCGAAGGTGAAAAATATCTCGGCACGACTGAAAATGCCTTCGAGGTTGTGACGATTTTTGTTGGCGCCCGTGATGCCGCTACACTGCAAGGTTTTACAAAAAGAGACTTTGAATACCTACAGCAAGAAATTCTCTTGAACTATCCGAGCGCAAAAATAAATTGGAAGCAGCCCATTGAAAAGCTTATGCGTAACACATCCTCATAATGAGGATGTGTTTTATTTATCGGAATATTTTCATGATTTATCGGAACATTACCGTGTTTTATCGGAATGTTTTCGAGATTTATCACCATATTTGTACTATGATAAAAATTTGAATAGCTGCTAGCAGCGGGAAGCCAAATGCAAAGCTGTTATGGCGTGTTTTATGACGGAATAAATACATTCCTAGCACCCCACCTACTGCACCACCAGCGATTGCTAATGTAAATAATGTGCGTTCTGCAATACGCCATTCATGCTTTTTTGCTTTCGATTTATCCATGCCGATACGAAAAACATATACATTTCTTAAAAAATGTAGACATCTCCACTGTGACACAACTTATATCTTCCGACTTTCGTATTTGTCTTCCTTATTCTCCGAGTCTGGTTTCGCCAAAGCTACTACCATTTAGTATGACTCTCCAAAGGCTTAAATTCCGCAGTATCGTTGCGTACACATCTAAGGTTTAGTGTCAGTTAAATTCCTTAGATTGAGTAATTTGCTAAGTTAATGCTTGCGTTCAAATCTCTATCCAGCTTTAATCCGCAAGAGCAGATAAATAATCTGTCTTTCAGTTTCATATCGGTTTTGATTTGTCCACAATTAGAACAAGTTTTTGATGATGGAAACCATCTGTCAGCTTCAACAAATTCAATTCCGTATTTTTGACATTTGTAGTGAATTTGCCGTTTGAATTCATATATCTTTTCCTCGGCTACCGCCTTCGCCAGATGTTTATTTTTCATCAACCCTTTTACATTTAAATGTTCCATTACAATATGAGATGGCTTGGTTTTCACAATCTCATTAGAACATTGATGTAAATGATTTGTTCGAATCGCCTTTCGCTTCCATTCTTCTTAGCGTTTCAACATTTACACCAACACGTTTAGCAAATTTCCCAATGGACATTCATTCCATGCGTACCACCTCTCTTTCAATATGATAAAATCACTTTACCCTATTTAGAGAGGTTGCTAACATTTTTATAGTTGTATATATTTTTCTTGTTCACACGAAGGCGCAACCCTTCATGCAGTCTTTCTCTCACGAGTAGACCTCTTATGCTTTCACATAAGTGCAGACTATATCTTCATCTTATCTTCTAATAAGAGCCACATTTTTCTTCCGCCATTCGCTTGCGGTTTTACTCTCCCTCAAGGAGATAGTCGTTGAACGTCTTCCTTATCTCATTAGAGATTTAGGAGTTTCGCTGCTAAACATCCATTGCCAAAGCACTTAGCGCTACCGTTTTCCGTTGTCACGATGATCCTTTACGGACACTGAGTAATTTTTTTCAGCTTATGCCATCCTTGTTGTTTTTTCTGCTTTCGCACCGTTACGTCTGCCGTTTCCAGCTCCGCTTTGGTCACAAGGCTTTAGGAGTTAAAAGCAATTAACGTGGAGTTCGCACCAATCGCTTGATACGAAGGGTATTCTGTTATAAATCTATGTTTCTATACAGGTTTGTATAGTTTGGTTTAAATTTGTTGTAACAGTTTAGTTACCCATCATCACGAGCAGAACTATAGAAACAACTGCCATATAGGCCAATAATACTTGCCCCATTGTTAAGTACTCCTTTATTTTTACTATTTACTACTACTCTAACACAAAAAAGACTGACGAATAAATCCATCAGTCTTGTGAAAGCATTATATCACTAATTATTTAGCAACAGCTTTTTTAGCAGATTCAGCTAATAGAGTGAATGCTGCTGCATCAGTTACAGCTAGGTCAGCTAACATTTTACGGTTAACTTCGATACCAGCAACTTTTAAACCGTGCATTAAGCGGCTGTATGAAAGACCGTTCATGCGAGCAGCTGCGTTAATACGAGTGATCCATAATTTACGGAAATCACGTTTTTTCTGACGACGGTCACGGTATGCATATTGACCTGACTTCATCACTGCTTGGTTAGCAACTTTGTATAATGTATGTTTTGAACCATAGTAACCTTTAGCTAATTTCAATACTTTTTTACGACGTTTGCGCGTCACTGTTCCGCCTTTTACGCGTGGCATATGAATTACCTCCTGCTTTTCATTTAAAAATGAATGTTAGTATTTTTTAGTCAATTATTTCATGTAAACAAGTAAAGATTTGATGCGTTTGAAGTCACCAGATGAAACGATGTTTGCTTTACGTAGGTGACGTTTTTGTTTTGTAGATTTGTTTGCGAATAAGTGGCTTCCATAAGCACGGTCATATTTTAATTTACCTGAACCCGTTTTTTTGAAACGTTTCGCAGCTCCACGGTGAGTTTTCATTTTTGGCATGTCGAATTCCTCCTAAACTGTTCGTCTAATATTATTTCTCGTTCTTTGGTTGAAGAACTAAGAACATGCTTCGGCCTTCCATCTTCGGTTTTTGTTCAACCGTCGATACTTCAGCACAAGCTTCAGCAAAACGATCTAATACACGTTGACCAATGTCTTTGTGTGTAATCGCACGACCTTTGAAACGTAGGCTACATTTTACTTTATCGCCTTTTTCAAGGAATTTAATCGCATTACGTAGCTTCGTTTGGAAATCATGCTCATCGATTGATGGGCTCAGACGAACCTCTTTCATTACGATGACCTTTTGATTTTTACGAATTTCACGGTCTTTCTTTTGCTGTTCAAACTTAAATTTACCATAGTCCATGATACGAGCGACTGGCGGCTTGGCTTGAGGGGCCACAAGGACAAGATCCAAGTTTACACGAGTGGCGATTTCTAGCGCTTCATTACGTGTCTTTACACCAAGCTGGTCACCATTGTGATCGATTAATCGAAGTTCACGTGCGCGAATGCCTTCGTTTACATACATGTCTTTGCTAATAGTAATCCACCTCCAAGTAGTTGTCGCGAATACATGGTTTGGGCAAAGCCTTGCCCGGTTGAACGGTACATCCTCTTGTCATGTCCATAAAAAAAGGACGGACACTAAGATGTCCGCCCGCTATATGTGCATGCGCAAGTCTGCGCAAAACAATTCAACGTGTAATACCTGTTCACAGCCTAAGAGCGTTGTATCAGGTGAGAAGCGGGCAGCCTCTACTTCAACCACAAACTTTGTATTCATTAACCTTAACTATAATAGCATGTACTTTATAAGCTGTCAAATATTTTTTAGCTTATTATTAATAAAGTAACCTAAAAATTTATAATCTAAACTATTATAATGATTCATCTTCATAACGTGAGGTTAATTTCCGTTCCGGCTGGGCGCTTTGTTGCTGCCGCTTCGCTTTCGCGCAGAGCAGAGCTTCCTGGGGGCGTCCGATGAGCCGCTTCACTCGCTTCAGAGTCTCGGGCCAACACGATGTTGGTCACGAAGGCGTTATCACAGGACGTGATGGTTTTAGCCTTCGTTCCTCTTAATCGCTGATCCCCGAGGAGTCGCCAGCCTCCACTCCAATCAACTTATATAAATGGCATTTGTTTTAACAAGTGTCACCCCAACATTTGGTAATAAAATCAATAATATTGTTTTGATAAAATTAAGATTACCCTTCAAAAATTGCCGGCGAATTCTAATTAATCGCATCAACGGCAAAATCATTAAAATTATTTTGTAATTTCTGCTTTAATGTTAGCTAAGAAGTCTTGGAAGCTAATTGTTTCTGAGTCTTTTGAGCCGTAACGACGTACATTTACGCCACCAGCCTCTACTTCTTTGTCTCCGATAACAAGCATATACGGGATTTTTTTCATTTGTGCTTCACGGATTTTGTAGCCTAGTTTTTCTTCACGGTCATCCATTTCAACACGTAAGCCCGCTGCAGTTAATTGCTCTTCAATTTGTTTTGCATAATCAAAGTGTGCTTCGTTTGAAACTGGAATAACTTCAACTTGTACTGGTGCTAACCATGTTGGGAATGCACCTTTATATTCTTCGATTAAGAAGGCAACGAAGCGTTCCATTGTTGATACAACACCACGGTGAATAACAACTGGACGATGTGGTTTACCATCTTCCCCAACGTAAGTTAAGTCAAAGCGCTCTGGTAATAAGAAGTCAAGCTGAACTGTTGATAAAGTTTCTTCTTTACCAATGGCAGTTTTCACTTGTACGTCAAGTTTAGGACCGTAGAATGCAGCTTCACCTTCAGCTTCGAAGTAATCTAAGCCAAGCTCATCCATTGCCTCTTTTAACATACTTTGTGCTTTTTCCCACATTGCATCGTCGTCGAAGTATTTCTCAGTATCTGCTGGATCACGATAAGATAAACGGAATGAGTAATCTTTTAAATCGAAGTCTTTGTATACTTCTAAAATTAACTGTACTACTTTTTGGAACTCCGCTTTAATTTGGTCTGGACGAACGAAGATATGCGCATCGTTTAAAGTCATCCCACGTACACGTTGTAAGCCTGAAACAGCGCCTGACATTTCGTAACGGTGCATTGTACCAAGCTCCGCAATACGTAATGGTAGGTTACGATAAGAATGCATGCTGTTTTTGTACACCATCATATGGTGAGGACAGTTCATCGGACGCATAATTAATGTTTCATTGTCCATTTCCATTGGTGGGAAAATAGAATCTTGGTAGTGATCCCAGTGACCAGAAGTTTGGTACAGCTCTTTAGAACCAAGTACTGGCGTATAAACATGTTTATAACCAAGAGATAATTCTTTATCCACGATATAGCGCTCAATAACACGACGGATTGTTGCACCGTTTGGTAGCCATAGCGGTAAGCCTTGACCAACTTTTTGAGAAGTTGTAAATAACTCTAATTCTTTACCGATTTTACGGTGATCACGCTCTTTGGCTTCTTCAAGCATTTGCAGGTGATGTTTTAATTCTTCTTTTTTAAAGAATGCTGTACCATAAATACGTTGTAGCATTTTGTTATCTGAGTTACCTCTCCAGTAAGCACCTGCTAATGAAAGAAGTTTGAACTCACGAAGTTTGCCAGTCGATGGTGCGTGAATACCACGGCAAAGGTCGAAAAATTCACCTTGATAATAAATAGAAACTTGTTCATCTTCTGGAATTGCTTCAAGTAATTCTAATTTGTACTCATCGCCAATTTCTTCATAAATCGCTTGTGCATCTGCACGGCTAACATTTTTACGCTCGATTTCTAGGTTTTCAGCGATAATTTTTTTCATTTCTTTTTCGATTGCTGGTAGGTCTTCAGCAGTGATTGGCGTTGGTGCATCGATATCGTAGTAGAAGCCACCTTCAATAACCGGACCAATACCAAGTTTAACTTCTGGGAATAAACGTTTAATCGCTTGTGCTGTTAAGTGTGCAGTAGAATGACGTAGGATTTCCAGTGATTCCTCATCATCCTGTGTAATAATTGAGATTGTTGCATCCTCTTCAATTGGTGTTTTTAAATCGACTAAGACACCATTTACTTTACCAGCATATGCTTTTTTACGAAGTCCTGGACTAATTGATAATGCTACGTCATCAGTAGATGTACCTTTTGCAAATTCCTTTACAGCGCCATCTGGGAAAGTTAATTTAATTATATCTGACATTTTTTTGCACTCCTTCTAGTTTTGTTGTGATGCATGATTGAAGTCCAAGAATCCCCGGAATTTATCCTTATTCTGCAGGTGTTTGGACACCCACTGAAAAGGAACTACATCCGCATTCATCTCACCACTATTTTCCATTGAATGGAAATAAAAAAAGCTCCGTCCCTACGAAAGGGACGAAGCGTATGCTCGTGGTTCCACCCTTCTTCCTTCCGACTTTTTATAGTCAGACGAAGCTCAAGGCTAGCTAACGGGCTAGGGACCGGCGAAAGATTATCCCTTTCGCTGCTCAGTTGGTAGTAAATAGTGTGCTCGAACTAGGAAGCTTACAGCCAATGACTTCCCTCTCTAAAAGCCGCTACACAAAATTCATGTCCTCATCAATGCATTTTGTAATTTATTATATGTGACAGTATACGCTCGATTGTCGCAAAATGCAACAGTCAATGTTACATACGGCGATTTTTGCCACGCATTTCAATTGGCTCTGTCAAGGCTTTAACACGTTCCATAATACGTCCAGCCTTCACGACTTCAATGTCACCCTTTTGCGACTGTGCTAAATGATGCTCCAACTCATCATAATTAAAATTAGATGTAATGAATGTTGGCAGTTGCTCCGCCATGCGGTAATGGAAAATAGTCCCTAGAATTTCGTCTCGCGTCCAAGCAGTCAGTGTCTCGGCTCCTAAATCATCGAGCATTAGCACTGGTGCCTTTTTTACATAATCTATTTTTTCATTCAACGTATTATCGCCAATTGCATTTTTCATTTCTCGTAAAAATTCAGGCACGAAAACGACTACAGAACGAATTTTGATAGAGGCTAATTCATTCGCAAGTGCGCCCAGTACAAAGGACTTCCCTACACCAAATTTACCGTATAAATAATAACCCTTTGCAGGAAGCTTTCCTGTTTCCAATGTTGCCTTTACAAATTGTGCCGCTTTTTGAGCAATCATGACACGAGATTCATCGTCAATGAGTAAATCTTGAATGGTTGCTTGTAGCACATCCTTCGGCATATGCATACTCGCAATCATATTGGCTACATCACGACGTTCCTCCTCACGCATCTTTTGTTCACATCGTACATAATCAATTTCAACGGTACCCCGGACTACTCGTAAAGATGGTAAAAAACCTTTTAAGTAGTTTGTACAACTTTCCGTATTATCGCAGCCACAGCATACTGTAGATTGACTAATAAACTCGTGGAGCTTCGGTAAATTACGTTCAATTGATTCATAGCTTAACTCATCTGCATGCTCTGCTAAAAATTCTTGCACACGAGGGTTTTCTAAAATTTCTCGACGCATCGCTTCGTAACGTTCTTGAAATGATGGTACATTAATTGCTCTTTTTAATGGTCCATTAATTGGTTCGATTGTCGTTCACCCTCCTTACTTATCACTTTTCCCAAGCATCTCTAATATCTTTTGACGCTCTCGCTCAAAATCTATCGTGCTTGAAGTGTTTTCTTCTTGTTGCTCGTTACGTTTGTAAAACCATTCAGGTACCTTCTCTTCACGTTGATTTCCTGAACGCCCTCTAGCACTTTGATTACTTTTCCTCGGTGTCTGCGGCTTATTTTTCCACGTAGTGTATTTATCATGCTCTTGGCGTGCTAGTTCCATTGCTTCTTTTGCTGTTTGGATATTTTTACGTACCCAATGATCCGCAATCGTTTCCACATATTTTTTAGGTAACTTCATATCAGTTGTTAGCATGACATATTCCAAAAGAGCATTAACAACACCTACTGGCATTCCATGCTGGACAATTAAACTCTCAGCAAGCTGCACGGAGGTCTGCAAAGGTTCTTTGCCATTATTGATATCTCGCAGTACTTGCACTGGAGGAGTCGTTTCTAAATATTGCTGAAGCTCCTGATCCTTTGTTTTTTGGCTTGATTCCTCTATGGATGACGGCTGTTTACTCACTCTAGCAAGTTTTGGTGGTTCTTTTGATACCGTTAGCTTATAAAAATCCGCAGCGGCCTTACGTAAACGTTCCAATGAAATCCCTAAATCATCATCTAATGCAAGAATCACTACTTTTTGCATATCAAGTGCCGTTAAGTGATATAAAAACGCTAATTTTGCGATTGATTCACGTACCTCAAATGTTAGTAGGCTTGCCGGCACTAGTTGCTCCGATAAGCCCGTTTGCAGTAGTTCAAAGTCAAACTGATCAAAATAAAACGGATATACCTTTTGCTGTTTATCCTTATGACTAGTATCAACTTGTAAATCATCTGGAATATTTGTACTTACAGGCTTAAAAACATCTATGAAGGCACGCGATACATCTTTAAATTCTGCATCTCTTGTAGATGGAATAAAACGCTGACGTAACTTCCGATAAGCTTGCTCCCCTATTTTACTAAATAAAAACATCGAGAGCAGTGGGTCTTTCATAAAGCTATCTGCATCAAGTGGACGTATCAACTCATATAAAAAGCTTCGCTGGCCAGCATCTTCTTTTTTCCATGTGCGTAACAGACCAATTGCTTCGAGCGCAATACGTGCCTCAAATACTTTACCAATAGGAAGCCCTAGCACATTCATTAAATAATAATGTGTCATTTGCTGCTTAGACATTTGTTCAGCTTCTGCCCATAGTGTTAAATAAAGGCTGATTGGCTCCGCTCCAATTAAAGGCTGATAAAAAAGCGTTACTAATTGACGTTCCTGCGTAGAAAGTGCATGAGGTAGACGAATGTCAAAAGAATCAGCTGGCTGCAATTCCTTATACAAATGGTTCAACGTCATTCACCCTCTCTGTTTACCTTATAATTTCTGTTCTGTCTGACGTTGGATAATTTCTTTAATTTCTTCAATAAAGACATTGATATCTTTAAATTGACGATAAACCGATGCAAAGCGCACATATGCAACCTCATCGATTTTCGCTAAGCGATCCATTACCATTTCTCCAACATCCTCAGATTGGACTTCGGAATTCCCAATGCGGCGAAGATCTTTTTCAATGGACATTACTAGGCCCTCAAGTACTTCAAGAGAAACAGGACGTTTTTCGCAAGCACGAATAAGTCCACGAAGTACCTTTTCACGGCTAAATTCTTCTCGCGAACCTTCTTTTTTCACGACAACTAAAGGTGTCTCTTCAATTTTTTCAAACGTTGTAAAGCGGAAGCCACATGACTCACATTCACGACGTCTACGAATTTCTTTATTATCATCAACTGGCCTCGAATCTACAACACGCGTTCCGTTAAATTGGCAAGATGGACATCTCATATAATTACTCTCCTGATTTCACAACAATTTAATATCTTTATTATAACAAATTTCCTATGTATAAGAAAAGCGCATTGACGCTAGTGTGCTCATGATAAACCTTGAAAGGAGAAAGTACAAGCATAGATTCTGTTGTCTAACAAAAAAAGCACATTGAAATCACTTGGATTTCAATGTGCTTCAGCCTAACTTCTTTCAGCTGGTGTCCAAACATCCGCTGAAAGAAGTTAGAGCCTCTGATGAATGTCACTGAATCGGAAAAAAGGAGTTCTTTGTGCAAGCACAAAGCCGATTTCGAACGCAATTATGCCGAGGCATAATTGATTTATTATGCATTAACTGTTTCTAAAGCTTTTGCCACTTTTTTAACAAGATCAACTACACGTGCAGAATAGCCCCACTCATTGTCGTACCAAGCAAGCACTTTCACTTTGCGGTTACCCATTACCATTGTAGAAAGTCCATCTACTGTAGAAGAGTAAGTTGTTGTATTGTAATCAGAAGATACTAGAGGCTCAACTGAGAAGTTTAAGATACCTTTCATTGGACCTTCAGTAGCAGCCTTCACAAATGCAGCATTGATAGAATCTACTGTTACGTCAGTATTTAAATCAACTACTAGGTCAACTAATGATACGTTTGGTGTTGGAACACGAAGTGCCATACCATGAATTTTGCCTTCTAATTCTGGTAACACTAATTTTAATGCTTTTGCAGCACCTGTAGATGTTGGAATGATTGATTGTGCGCAACCACGTGCACGACGTAAATCTTTATGTGGATTATCTAAATTCTTTTGGTCATTTGTATAAGCGTGAACTGTTGTCATTAATCCGCTTTCAATTCCAAATGTGTCATTTAATACTTTGGCAACTGGTGCTAAGCAGTTTGTTGTACAAGAAGCATTTGAAATAACATCATGTTTTGCGATATCAAGTTTCTCATCATTTACACCTAAAACAATTGTTACGTCCTCGTTTTTACCAGGTGCTGTTAAGATAACTTTCTTTGCTCCTGCTTCTAAGTGCATTGCTGCTTTTTCACGATCATTAAATTTACCAGTTGCTTCAATAACGATATCCACACCCATTGTTGCCCATGGTAATTTTAATGGGTCACGTTCGCTAATAATTTGAACACGTTTACCATTTACAATTAAAGCATCGCCTGCTGGCTCAATTGTACCCTCGAATGTTCCGTGATTTGTGTCATACTTAATCAAATGTGCTAAAGTTTCAGCTGGATAGCTAGCGTTAATCGCAACGATATTTAAACTTTCTTGCACGATCGCTTGGCGGAAAACCATACGTCCGATACGTCCGAAACCATTAATAGCAACTGATACTGTCATTTATAAAATCCTCCTGTGAGTCATACTCAAATTAATTATATACTTTATGCGAATAGTATAACACAATTTCAAAAAAGATGAACATTATATATTCATAATATTAAAGTTCTTATTTTCTGAAAAATAAAATCGCTTAAATTAATCCTTATTATGGTATAAATCCACAAAAAAATGCATAGCAAAGTGTTCTTGCTACGCATTCGTGTTGTTAAAAAAACAAAATTGGCAAGGAAATCTCGGTGAATGGCATGCCTCTTTAATGTGATTTCCGTTCCAGGCTACTCGCTTTGTCGCTGACGCTTCGCTTTCGCGCAGAGCAGAGCTTCCTGTAGGCGAGCGTCGAGCCGCTTCCTCCGCTAGCGTTGCTACTGCCGCTTCATTAACACTCCGCTTTCACACAGACAAAACCTTTTTGCTATAAAACGACGTGTCAGAGGATACATGCTATGTGAATTAGGTGATTTCCGTTCCGACTGCCGACATAATAAAGTAAAAGGATTCACACACAGTTTTGTGTATGAATCCTTTTTTTGCTCTTTGGCGGGTGGATGTCGATAAAATTCAGAAGTTTGGTGATAAAACGTGAAAGTTAGTCGATAAAGTTTAAAAGTTGGGCGATAAAACGTAAATGTTAGTCGATAAAACTCAAAAGTTTGGTGATAAAACGTAAAAGTGTTCCGATAAAACTCAAAAGTTGGATGACATTTTGTTAAAACGTATGTCATGTGGAATGGAAATCAACTACTCGTTTTGCCGAAGAGCCATACTATTTTTAATGTGACACCTTAATTTCATTAACACAATAGTTTTTCAAAAAATATGAAATGCGTAGCAATATGTCATTGCTACGCATCAAATGATTTTACAAATTTTTAATTAATTACGTTCCAATATGTCAGGATTTTTGTTAATTGGTGCTCTGTTTGTTCTAGATTTTCATTATTATATATAACCGCATGGGCACCTTTTTCTTTGACTGACATAGGTAACTGAGAACGCATTCGAGCTAGTGCATCTTCTTTCGATAAGTTGTTACGCTCCATTAATCGACGAAGCTGTACCTCTTCACTGACCGATACCACGATAATACGCTCGACAAAATGCTGTAACTGACTTTCAAATAAAAGCGGAATATCCATCACAACATGCTTTTCGCCAGCCTCTAAATAAGCATCGCGTTGGCGTAGCATTTCCTGACGAATAGCAGGATGCATAATATCATTTAACATTTTACGCTTGGCAGGTTCGTGAAAAATGATATCGCCAAGCTTGGCACGATTTAAACTACCGTCTTCTAGCAATATATCTTGTCCAAAATTTTCAGCTATTAACTTTAAAGTCTCCGTTCCTGGTTCTACAACATCACGTGCAACAATATCTGCATCGACAATCGGTAAACCAAGTGCTGTCATCATTTTTACTACTGTACTTTTTCCGCTTGCAATACTTCCTGTTAATCCGATAATCATAGTTAAATCCCCTTTAATGTTGACAATTTGGGCAAAAGACTGATGTGCGCCCACCTATCGTCATTTGGCTTGTTGCAGTACCACACGTAGAACATATCTTCTTTCCGTACATTTGCAGTCGATTCTGCATACTTCCAGCCTCACCATTAATATTACGATAATCTGAAATTGTTGAACCCCCAGCTTCAATGCTTTGACGTAAAATCGCGACAATTGCCTCGAATAATGCACGCTTACCCTTTTCACTGATGCGGTTCATCGTGCGTGCCGGATGAATTTTTTGAGCAAATAATGCTTCGGTAGCATAAATATTGCCACAGCCCGAAATAACCTGCCCATCCATAATGACATCCTTAACGGCCTTTTTCTCATATTTCGGTAACTTTGATTTCGCAATAAAATAATCACACGCTATTTCATCGAATGGCTCTGGCGCCATTTTGGTTAATGGTACATGATCTTCAATTTTTGTTAAAAAACGTAGTTCACCAAAGCGGCGTATATCCGAATAAATTAAATAGCCACCATCTGCCATTTGAAATGTAGCATGAATATGCTTTTTAAATTTTGCCTCAAGGATTTCCTCAGGCGAGTTCACCACAAACCATGCACCTGTCATCCCTAAATGACTAACAAGCACATAAGGGACATCCGCTTTTAGCAAATGAAAAAAGATGTATTTCGCACGTCGTTCGACTTTTGTAATCGTCATTTGAGACAAGGATATTTCAAATGCATCAGGCTCAGCTTGCTTCACGATACATTGCTTTCCCTCTCCAAAGGAAAAACGAATAATTTCAGATAGTTGAACCTGTTGAATTGTACGCCCTTCAATTTTAGGTTTTAATGCCTGGACGACACCTTCAACCTCTGGTAATTCAGGCATTTTAACCCCTCCTTATTTTGCTTCGTACCAAGTCGCACCGTAGTTAAAATCTACTTTTAATGGTACTGAAAGCTCGATTGCGTTCTCCATAACCTCTGGTACTATTTTTTCAAGCAATGCAATCTCCTCTTTAGGTGCTTCAAAAATTAATTCATCATGCACTTGTAAGAGGATTTTTGCCTGCATATTTTCTTTTTTCAAACGAGCATCCATATCAATCATTGCTTTTTTAATAATATCTGCTGCACTTCCCTGAATTGGCGTATTCATCGCAGTACGCTCTGCAAAGCTTCGCAGATTGAAATTCGAGCTCGTAATGTCAGGTAAATATCGACGTCTATTTAAAATCGTTGTCACATAACCATTAAACTTCGCATCTTGGACGATATCATCCATATATTGTTTTACACCCGGGAAACTCGCAAAATATTTCTCGATAAATGTAGAAGCTTCCTTACGGGTAATATCCAAGTTTTGCGATAAGCCGTAATCACTAATACCATAGACAATACCAAAGTTTACTGCTTTTGCAGCACGGCGCATATTACTGTCGACCTCATCTTCTGAGACATGGAATACATCCATAGCAGTACGTGTATGAACATCCATACCTTCACGGAAAGCGTCGACTAAGTTTTCATCCTTTGACATATGGGCCAATACACGCAATTCGATTTGCGAATAATCGGCAGAAAATAATATCCAATCTTCGTTCGATGGCACAAATGCTTGACGAATTTTTCGACCTTCTTCTAAACGAATCGGGATGTTTTGCAAATTCGGATCCGTCGAGCTTAAACGTCCTGTAGCAGTTAGTGCTTGTTGGAAACGAGTATGCACCTTTCCATCCTCTTCATGGATTTCCTTTAACAGGCCTTCGATGTAAGTTGACTGTAATTTCCCAAGCTGACGATATAAAAGAATATGCTCAATAATGGCATGCTCTGGTTTTAATTTTTCCAATACATCTGCTGCAGTGGAATAACCAGTCTTTGTCTTTTTAATAACAGGAAGACCAAGTTTATCAAAGAGGATGACACCTAATTGCTTTGGTGAATTAATATTGAAGGCTTCTCCTGCTTCAGCATAAATTGCTTGTTCGATAACAATTAGCTTGTCATTTAATTCCTGACCCATCTTCTCTAATGTGGCACGATTGACCGTGATTCCCTCACTTTCCATTTCCCCTAAAATAGAAGCAAGCGGAAGCTCTAAATTTTTATAGAGTTCAAACTGTTCGTTTTCCTTTAACAATGCCTCAAGCTTCGGCTGTAAAGACCACACAGCAAAGGCTTTGCGGCTGGCATGCTCAGAAAGTGCGTCAATGGCAGGTATAGCTCGTTTCGCGCCTTTACCATAAACAGTCTCATTTGCCTGCACGTTACGATAACCTAGTTCTTTCGCAAGTGTTGCCACATCATCTCCACTTAGCGCAGGATTATTAATATAAGAAGCAAGTAATAAGTCAAATTCCACACCAGCCAAACGAATTCCCGCACGTTTTAACGCAGCCTGAGATGCTTTTGAATCAGACATATACTTTATTTTAGTAGCATCTTCTAACCAAAGACGAAGGACATCTGATTTAGCCGCAATATCAAACGGCACATACATTGTTTTCGCTCCATCTGTTAGTGCAATGCCTAGTTGCTGACATGTATGATAATGCTCATCCTCTAGCTCCAAATGCACTGCCATTACATCTTTTAAATGCTCTTGTTTTACTTCTTGTACAATTTTATAGTCAAAAGGTGCTTGTTCCTCTTCTTGGACAGTAAAATCACTTTTCTCTAGCAATGATTTAAAGCCAAGCTCTTGCCACACGCTAATTAATTCTTCTTCATTCGGACCATTATAAATAAGATCCGAAAGCGTTATTTCAATCGGTGCCTCTGTAAAAATGGTAGCTAGCTTTTTACTCATTAGTGCCTGTTCTTCATTGGCAACTAATTTTTCTTTCATTTTAGAAGCCTTCACTGTATCCATTGCCGCATAAAGGGACTCCACTGAACCATGCTCTTTAAGTAATTTAACAGCCGTTTTTTCACCGACACCTGGTACACCAGGGATATTATCTGAAGAATCCCCCATTAAACCTTTCATATCAATAATTTGTTGGGGAGTTAATCCGTATTTTTCTGCAATAAATTCTGGTGTATTTCTTTCAATTTCAGTAATGCCTTTTTTAGTAATATATACTGTTACTTGCTCAGTCGCGAGCTGTGTTAAGTCACGATCTCCTGATACGACGATGACGTCCATATCATGTGATGAAGCTTCTTTGGCAAGTGTCCCTATAATATCGTCCGCTTCGTACAGTTCAAGCTCATATCGCTTAATACCATAAGCATCGATAAGCTTACGTATATAAGGGAACTGCTCAGATAATTCTGGTGGAGTCTTTTGTCGACCACCCTTATATTCCGTAAATGTTTCATGTCGGAAGGTTGTTTTACCCGCATCAAAGGCAACCAAAATTTTCGTTGGCTGCTCTTCCTCTAATATTCTTTGTAGCATTGTTGTAAAGCCGTACACTGCATTCGTATGAATTCCACTATCATTCGTCAATAATGGCAACGCAAAAAACGCGCGATATGCTAAACTATTGCCGTCCAATAATAGCAATTTTTCCTTTGTCATGATTTTATCCTCCTGCGTTTTCGTCTTCTTAATTGTAAAACGAAAACGTATGTTTGAAAATGCCTCTTCCTTTTACTTTATCGAGAAAACGGGTATTTTACCAATCATAACGTTGAAAATCGCCAAATTTTCTACATCAATAGCTTAGGATTGACTGCACAAAAAAAGCCAATCACGCGTTGTAATTGACTTCATCTATGTTATTCACTGGCTTTATTAGTTTTTTCTTTACGATAAAAAATCTCTTCATATAGGACTGTCAAAATAAAGGCATTCATAAAGGCAAATACTAAAAATAATGGCATACCACCAAGCTGTGGATGTGTAAGCTCTGTATTAAACACCATGACAGTGCCGATTTGCGCTAAGAAGAAAATAAAGCCAATCCCTACTTGCCATATAGGACGTTTAACCTTGCGTTTCTCGTACAAAAATATTCTTTTAAATATCTTGCGTACATCCTCAGCAATAACTAAACCTAATAAAAACAAAATGACAAAAAATACTGGTATATGATAAACACTTTTTGTGATCCATGCAAAATCTGATAGACGGAAGAAAAGTGTAAATAACGATGCAATACTACAGGCTATTCCCAAATTTTGGAGCCACTTGCTAATTTGCAACTTCACAACTATTACCCCCTTTTTTTATTTCTCGAACAATATCATTCTATCAGATAATAGTCATAAACGAAACACAAAATTATATATTTCTATCATTTTCATAACATAACATCTATAATTGAAAGATATTTATAAAAACATGATTAAAAATCCCTAAAACCAGACTAGAAAAATTAAATAGTATATAAGATTGCAATTATAACTAGATCACTCTTAAAAAGCAGCTTCACTTTTCTTATTTTGAAGAATTTTTTATCAACGAAAGTACCGATACCTTCTAAATATCATGAAAACTGAGATATATTATCGGATTCATTAAACATTTCTTCTATAAACTGCTCATTAGAGATTATATTTATTGTAAACGTATGCCATGCATAAGTTGATTGGAGTGGAGACTGGGCGACTCCTTGGGGATCAGCAATAGAGGAACGAAGGCTAAAACCATCACATCCTGTGATAACGCCTTCGTGACCAACATCGGTGCTGTTGCTGTCACTTTGTTGCACTACGTTTTCGCACAGAATGAAACCCTTTTGCTGCCGCTACGTTAGCACTACGCTTTCGCGCAAAAAACATCTGTTGGCCCGAGACCCTGGAGCGAGCAAAGCGAGTGAAGCGGCTCATCAGACGCCCCCCAGGAAGCTCTGCTCTGCGCGAAAGCGAAGCGTCAGCGGCAAATGTTTTATCTGTGCGAAAGCGAAGCGTCAGCGGCAAATGTTTTATCTGTGCGAAAGCGAAGCGTCAGCAACAAAGCGCCCAGTCGGAACGGAAATCAACCCCACGTTATGGTGAATGAGTCTTAAACCAGTAACTAATATGTAGAAATATATCGCCAGTTTCATAAATGTAAAAAAGCCGTCTCAAAAAGTTTGAGACGACTTCATATATTTATCCCTGCAAGAATAATAGTATTACTTAATATAGCCTGATAATATTTTTGCATATGGTGAAGTGGATGGTAAAATAATGACCGTATCTTCACCTACAGTTTTCTTATATGATTCTAATGTACGGTACAATGAGTAGAATTCAGGGTCTTGAGAGAATGATTTATTGTAAATCTTAGCCGCTTCTGCTTCACCTTCCGCTTGAATCAATGCCGCTTTCTTTTTCGCTGTTGCGAGCATTTCTTGAACTTCTTTATCTGTTTGAGCTTCGATACGGCGTTTCTGCGCATCACCTTCTGATAGGTATTTTTGCGACATTGATTCACGATCCGAAATCATATTTGTAAACACGGATTGCTCATTTACAGTTGGCAAGTCGATACGACGAATACGAACATCTATTACTTCGATTCCATACTTATCATTTGAAAGCAACTCATTGACACGTGCAGTTACCTGATCGTTGATACTCCCACGTGAAGAATCTTCATCATTAATAATTGCCTTATATTCTATTCGACCAAGCTCTGAACGAATAACTGAATAAATAAACTCTTCCATACGTGATTCAACTTTTTCTATTGTTCCTGCGTTAGAAATTAATTGCTTTGGATCTGTTATATGCCAAACTGCATAATTATCAATAATAATTCGTTTTTTATCCTTTGTATTAATTTCTTCTTCAGAAACTTCATACGTCATTTGGTTTTTTGGTAGCTTCGTTACGCTTTGAATAAATGGAACCTTTATCTTCAAGCCAGGCTCACTTTGAAATTTCACTACTTCTCCAAACTGTCTAACAACTGCGTATTCGGATTCTTTAACTATATAAACATTAGTAAATAATATTAAAGCAATAGCAAAAACGGCTGTTAATGTTACGGCAAGAGAAATATATTTTTTCGGATTCAACGGGCCTTTTTTCGACATTTTGACCACATTATCCACTGTATCCCCTTCTTTTGGAGCAGTATTTTTGGATTTACCTGATAAAAAATTGAGGAATTTTTCAAGATCCTTATTTTTTTGGTCCATTAGTTACCGCCCCCTTCTTTTTTCTCCTCTTTTGGTGTTTCCTGTGCAGCAGGTGTCTCCTGTTTCGCAGGTTGTAATGCTTGAAGAGGCAAGTATTTCATTGTACTGCCATCATCATTCATAATATAAATTTGTGCTTTAGGTAAAACATTTTCAAGCGTTTCTAAAATTAAACGCTCACGTGTAATTTGTTGATTACCCTTATATTGCTCATACATTTTATTAAAGACAGCTACATCCCCTTGAGCTTGCTCAATGCGGGCTGTTTTTTCACCTTCAGCCTTCGAGATAATAGCATCTTTTTCACCTTCAGCCTCATTTGTACGTTGATTCTTATATTTTTCTGCTTGATTTATTTTTGTATTTTTCATTTCACGTGCGTCTGTAACAGCTGTAAAGGCTGCTCGCACATCTGCATTCGGTAACTCAACATCCTGTAGTTTTACCCCTAAAACACTAATACCAATATCGTATTTTTCAATAAGAGAAACGAGTAACTCTCGTGATTTTGCTTCTATGTCCGCTTTTCCCTCTGTTAACGCAGCGTCGATTTTTGAACTCCCAATAATTGATCGAATCGCACTCGACGTAGCGCTATGTAATATTTTTTCTGGATCTTGTGAGCTGAATAAATACTTTTTCGGTTCTGTAATCTTCCATTGAACGACAAGGTCTGTTAAAACAATATGCTCATCCCCTGTAATCATTTTCGTTTCAGCATCATAAGCTTCCAATTCCCCATTTTTATCTTGCTTATAGCCAAACTTTAAACTAAATGTTTCCTTCGACAATACCTCAACCGATTGTACAGGCCAAGGTAATTTAAAATGTAAACCTGGTTCTGTTACTGTATTATCGGCACGACCGAACGTAATGACAACTGCTTGTTCTGATTCATCTACCGTGTACCATGATGTAAATACCGCAATAAGTGCAACAATGCCGAAAATGCCAAGTCCCACCATCATTAGTGACCTTTTCACACTCATGTCTAATCCTCCCTTAAGCTTAGTACTAATGTATACGGGGCACCTCTTAAAAAGTTTCAAAATATTTTAATAAACCAATTTTTATTTTAGGCAGTTTGACATAAGGAGGATTGTGAAGCTCACCAAACGTTCCTGCACTGGCCATCCAAATAAAATAGAACTGAAAAAAAATCCTGCTACCATTTAAGGCAACAGGATATTGACAACTAGATGTTCAAATGCTGGGAAAAATGTTGTTGATAACACAATGCTAATTAATGCAGCTACAATCATAGCAAGACTTGCAAAAGTACCTTCTAGCTCACCAAATTCAAATGCTTTAGAGGTACCCGTACCATGTGCTCCCATTCCTAACAGTAGACCTCTAGAGGATGGTCGATGGAAACGACATACTTTAATAACTAATGGTGCTATTAGACTCCCTAAAATACCAGTTACCATAACGAAAACTGCAGTAAGAGTAGGTGAGCCACCAATCATATTGGAAATGTCCATCGCTATTGGTGTAGTAACTGAGCGTGGAACTATGCTATGCACAAGCTCATTATTTAATCCAACTAATACAGCAAAGATAAATGATGATGTAATAGCAACAGCTGAGCCAACTGCAATACTTAGAACAATTTCAAAAGCATGTTTCTTTAATAGGTCAAAATTTTTATAAATTGGTACCGCAAATGCAACTGTTGCTGGCCCTAGTAAATTTGATAAAATACCGGCCCCTGCAGTATAGGATTTATAGGATGTACCCGTTAGTAGCAAGATGATAATTGCCACTAATGGTGTGATTAGTATAGGTGTTAACCATTCCTTCTGATACTTTTTATAAAACATTTTACTAGTATAAAAAACTGCAATAGTACCTAGTAAACTTACTATAGCTATTAACAAGCTCATGCAGTATCACCTTTCTTTCGTTGCCCTAGCAATTGTGCTGTGAAACCTGTTGCAAACATTACAACTATGGCACTCAATACAATAACAAGCACAGCTTTCACACCTTGCACACCGAATAATGCAGTATAATCGATTACTCCGATAGCAGATGGAATGAAAAATAGTAATAATTCACTAAGTAATAAACCTGCACCTAGCTCAATCCATTCAAGCTTAATAATATGAAACTGCAAAAGTAAAAACAATAAGACTAGTCCAATTATGCTCCCTGGAATCGGCAAGTGAAGTAGACGTGCAATACTATTCCCTATAAATAAAATTACATAAAGATAGCCGATTTGCACGATACTATTGACGATTTTCATGGTCATCCTTCTTTCAATTTTTTATCCCGCTTAACGGTCAGAATATAGATCACTTCTGATAAGTGCAGACCGTAAAAGCCCGATTGGTTCAACTAACAAGTACATTGTTTATTAGTTAAATATTATGTTACTATACTTTACACCTATTTACGTTACGTGTAAAACAGAAAAAGAATCTACCACCAAAAAGTTTGGTAATAGATTCTTCCTATTGGCGATAACTAAGCAACACAAATCAATTATGCCTCGGCATAATTGCGTCTGGAAGGTTTGACTTCTTTCAGCGGATGTTTAGCCACTGAAAGAAGTTAAAAATTCCTCATATATAAAGATTTTTTTGGCTATTTTAAAGTCTTAACAATTATATAGGGGGTTTCTACTGACAAGTATAAGGCCCCATTGTGAATCTAAAATTGTGCTATTGTAAAGAATTCGTTAATTTTTCGGAATCATGACAATCATTTTTGTCCCGACGCCAATTTCACTTTCTACCTGAATGCGACCGTGATGCGCCTCTACTAAGTGCTTCACAATAGCAAGCCCTAAACCTGTACCCCCAGAATTCCTGCTTCGTGCACGATCCACACGGTAAAACCGTTCAAAGACACGGGCAATTTCATTCTTTTCAATTCCTATACCTTGGTCCTCTATTTCAAGAATACCGTACGTTTCATTTTCCTTTAATCGAATCGTAACGAGTGTATTTTCCGGAGAGTACGTAATAGCATTAGTAATTAAATTAGTGACAATTTGAATGATACGATTCGCATCACCCATTACCTGAACATCACGTTCTATATCAACATGAAAGCTCATATTTTTCTCATCCAGACGAGGTCCAGTCAGCTCTGCTCCACGTATAAGTACATCTTGCAAGCCCATCGGCATAATATTAACGGTAAAACCATGCTGTTCAATTTTCGATAACTCCAGTAAATCCTGGATAAGCATCTGCAAACGGTTACTTTCCTTATAAATGATCTCTAAAAAAGATAGCAGCATTTTTTCATCCTTGTATGCACCATCCAGTAAAGTTTCAGAAAAGCCTTTAATAGATGTAATAGGTGTACGCAATTCATGGGATACATTTGCTACAAAATCCTTACGAATCTGCTCTAAACGAACAAGCTCTGTAATATCGTGCATAACGATAACAACACCAAGCCATCGACCATGATCCCCTATAACAGGTGCTCCATACACTTCCTTATTGTATAGCTCCTGTTGGACCTCCATTTTAATTTGTTGTCGATAAGGCATTTCAGTTAGAAACACATGGTCGATAAATTGCTCCAGGGATTTAGGTAAGCCAATTGTACGAAAAACTTTCCCTTGTACATCGTCAATTTGCATACCGAAACGCTCTAAAAATACACGGTTCACGATAGATATATTCCCCTCACGCCCAATCATCATGAGGGAGCTTCCCATGTTTTCAATTAACGTTTTAAGCCTTTCCTCTTCTACCTCGCGAATCGCCGTAATATCCTGTAAGTTACGCGCTAAAATATTGATGGAGTGACTAAGTGGTATCATGCGTTCATGCTCATTTTCATGGGCACGAGCACGGTAATTTCCCTTCGCCAGTTCAAGTGCTGTATCTGTCACGTTATCGATAGGAGCAGTGAAATTTCGAATCATATAGCGACTTACAATAGCCATTAAAATAAGCGCTATTAAAAAAAGAATCGCTAGCACAACATAAAGTCGGGCATGAACAGTCGATATTAGAGAATCTGTTGCCTCAATGTTTTGAGCAGTATACAGTGCCTCTCTATCTTCTTTTGATAGTTCAATCTTTCGTTCATCTAATACTTGGTTAATGGATTCTTGCACCTGTGAACTAGCTTGCTCATTGTACTGTTCTATATAAACAGGAAAAAGCTGACCTATAACAATCATTAGGACAGCTAATATCGATCCAAGCAATAGCATGAATGTCAAGAATAAGCGGTTGCTCATTGATTTCATGTCGTCTTCGGCTCCTCGAATTTATAGCCAAGGCCACGAATTGTCTTGATGAACATCGGCTTACGGCTATTTTCTTCGATTTTATCGCGAAGGTGGCTAATGTGTACATCTACAATTCGAGTATCACCAGCAAAGTCATACTTCCATACAGCACTTAATAGCTGATCACGTGTTAAAACCCGGTTTTTATTTTCAAGTAAATAAATGAGTAGCTCAAATTCCTTTGGTGTAAATTCCAGTGCCTCATCCTGTAAAAATACTTCAAAACGCTCTGGAAAAACACGCAATTGTCCAAATTCAAACATTTTCTCTTGTGGCCCATTCTTCTCTTCAGGCACTACATTTTGTGTAAAACGTCTTAAAACCGCCTTTACCCGTGCTAACACTTCGCGCGGACTAAAGGGCTTTGTCATATAATCATCTGCTCCTAGCTCTAGACCAAGTACTTTATCGAACTCATCATCCTTTGCTGTTAGCATAATAATAGGTGTATTCATACGTTGTTGACGGATCTGTTTACAAACCTCCATACCATCAAGCCTTGGAAGCATCAAATCTAATAAAATTAAATCTGGTTGTAAGTCGATTGCCTTATCCAGACCCTCTTGACCGTCTGCGGCTGTTTCTACAAGATATCCAGCCTGTTCTAAATTATATTTCAATAATGTCGCAATCGAAAATTCATCTTCTACAACTAAAATCGTTTTTGTCATGTTTAAAGCCTCCGTTAGTGATTTGAAACCCCCATTTCAAATCTCAAGACGTCTATAAAGCAAGCGGTGGTGTCACCAGCAAAGTACCCTCAATCATAAGCTGCTTCTGCTCATTATAAGAGTGTACCGATACAGTAATTGTATTTTGCAATTTATTTACTTCTGTTACCTCTAAAAGAGTATCAAATAATTCATAATGATAGAGCGGTTCTAAATATTTTATATGTTGCTCAATAATTCGTGCACCTGGTCCAGGGATATACTTTGACACAGCTGAAGTAATAATGCCATTTAACATGATTGTTGGTACGATTGGCTTTTGAAAAGGTGTCATCGCTGCATAATCATGTTGAATATAAAGCGGATTATTATCATTCGTAAGTCCTAAATAAAGCAGTAAATCCTTATCTTCTATCTTTTCGGTAATATGAATCTTCTCGCCAACTGAAATTTCATCAATAGTGAGACCAAGCTTACTGTTTTTTTGAAGCAAAAATACGCCAACCCCTTTTCTATCATATACCTTCATAGTATCAATTTTATTCCAAAAGTACAACGAAAAGCAGATGAACCATTTTATCTTCATTTAGCATTTTTTATTTGTAACAAATAGAACGCGACAGCTACCATTACACCAAAGCGAAATTGATAAAAGTTTACTACCAAAACGTGGGGTTGATTTCCGTTCCAGGCTACTCGCTTTCCTGTGGGCGAGCGCCGAGCCGCTTCCTACGCTTCGCTCCGTGCAGGGTCTCGCCTGTCTCGCTTTCCCACGGGAGTCGAGTAGCCTTCCACTACAATCAGCGATAGCGTAGAATTTCTTATAAATTTATATATTTCAACGCTATAAATGTTCGCATCGAGATGTACATTTTTGTTTGTCTTAGTATGTACACTTTCTCTCAAATATTCATGTGTATGAATATTTACAACTTGACATTGAAACCTCTACTCTCATAAATATCAGCCAAAACCAGCGACTACATAGCCGAACAAGGCTATTATGCTAGCCAATCCAAATAAAGTTGTAATATACATTGGTGAGCAAAAATGTACATCGTAATACGAGCATACTTACAAGCGCATTTATAATCGCCATGGCTACTCACCAAAATCGAACAAACATATAACAGTGACGCAATTGTAAATCTATTGCTATAGCTTCGTTAGCATTTTACTTTTACACAAAACATTGCTAAGGTTTCGTTTTATCGCTTAATAGATATGCCCGAAAATACATGCTATATGAGGTGGTTGATTGGAGTGGAGACTGGGCGACTCCTCGGGGATTAGCAATAGAGGAACGCGAGTGAAGCGGCTCATCGGACGCCCCCAGGAAGCTTTGCTCTGTGCGAAAGCGAAGCGGCAGCAATTGTTTTATCTGTGCGTAAGCGTAGCGACAGCAACAACAAAGCGCCCAGTCGGAACGGAAATCAACCACTCGCTTTGCAAAAGAGTCATACTTTAATTAATATGACTTTAATTTCATTGAAATAATAGTTTTTCAACAACATAAAATCGAGTAGGAATGAATCCCACTCGATTTCATAAACTCTTATTAAGCTAAAACTTTCATAACGTCGCGGACAGCCTCTGCCGATTTATCTAAAGCTGCTTTTTCATTGTCTGTTAAATCAAGCTCAAAGATTTTTTCTATACCATTTGCACCTAATAATGTCGGAACACCTAGATATAAATCATTGTAGCCATATTCGCCTTCTAAGTATGCAATAGATGGAAGTATACGTTTTTGGTCTTTAATGATAGCTTCCGCCATTTCAATAAGCGCCGCTGAAGGAGCATAATATGCAGAACCATTACCAAGGAGGTTAACGATTTCAGCGCCACCTTTACGTGTACGGTCTACAATCTCTTCAAGACGATCTGCTGGAATTAATGATTCTAATGGAATACCACCAGCGAACGAGTAGCGAGTAAGTGGCACCATTGTATCACCATGACCACCTAACACAAAACCTGTGATGTCTTTTACTGAGATATTCAGTTCTTCAGCTACAAACGCACAGAAACGAGCTGTATCAAGTACACCTGATTGACCTATTACACGATTTTTAGGGAAACCAGTTTCTTTGAATACTGTGTAAGTCATTGCATCAACTGGGTTTGTAAGAACGAGGATTGTTGCATTTGGTGAGTACTTAGCAATTTCCTTAGAAACAGCTTTCATTACATCTTGGTTAATTTGAACAAGATCGTCACGGCTCATACCTGGTTTACGAGCAACGCCAGCAGTGATAATTACTACATCAGAATCTGCAGTATCTGCATAATTAGAAGTACCTTTAACATAAGAATCATAGCCTTGCACTGGTGCAGCTTCCCACATATCTAGAGCTTTACCTTTAGTTGGATTTTCAGCTTGAGGAATATCCACTAACACTACATCACCAAGTTCTTTTTGAGCCGCTAAAAATGCTGCAGTAGCGCCAGTAAAACCGCTACCGATTACTGAGATTTTTTTTCGTTTCAGAGACATTCGAATACGCTCCTTTAAATTAGGTTATTTAATCAATTATGCCTCGGCATAATTGCGTCAGGAATCGGCTTTGTGCAAGCACAAAGAACTCCTTTCCGATTCCATGACATCCGCCGGAGGCTTCTTTCAGCGGGTGTTTAAACACCCGCTAAAAGAAATTAAAAGAGGGAGGAGAATAAATTCTCCTCCCTCGATCAAACAAGTTCATCGTAAATATTTTATTAAGCTAAGGTCAATAGAAATTTACATTTCACCCTAATTATATCGGCAGAATATACTTCCGCTTTAACTATAATTTCTATTTTAGAATAGAAAATTATAGGTTTTTGATTAATTCAGTAGCGAATTCTGAACATTTTACTTCTTTAGCGCCGTCCATTAAACGAGCGAAGTCGTAAGTTACAACTTTAGAAGAGATTGTTTTCTCTACAGATTTAGTAACCATGTCAGCTGCTTCTTGCCATCCTAAGTGTTCAAGCATTAATACACCTGAAAGTAATACTGAAGATGGGTTTACTTTATCTTGACCAGCATATTTTGGAGCTGTACCGTGAGTAGCTTCGAAGATCGCGTGTCCAGTTACATAGTTAATGTTTGCGCCTGGAGCGATACCGATACCACCAACTTGTGCAGCTAATGCGTCAGAGATATAGTCACCGTTTAAGTTCATTGTAGCAACTACGTCGAACTCAGTTGGACGAGTTAAGATTTGTTGTAAGAAGATATCAGCGATAGAATCTTTAACTAAGATTTTACCAGCTGCTAAAGCGTCAGTTTGTGCTTTGTTTGCTGCTTCTTCACCTTGTTCAGCTTTAATAGCATCATATTGGTTCCAAGTGAATGTTTGATCAGCAAATTCTTTTTCAGCTAATTCATAACCCCATTTTTTGAATCCACCTTCAGTGAATTTCATGATGTTACCTTTGTGTACTAAAGTAACAGATGGGCGTTTATGTTTAATAGCGTATTCGATAGCAGAACGTACTAAACGCTCAGTACCTTCTTTAGATACAGGTTTTACACCGATACCAGAAGTTTCTGGGAAGCGGATTTGGTTAACACCAAATTCAGTTTGTAGGAAGTTGATGATTTTTTGTGCTTGTTCAGAGCCAGATTCGAATTCAATACCAGCATAGATGTCTTCTGTGTTTTCGCGGAAGATAACCATTTCAACGTCTTCTGGGCGTTTAACTGGAGAAGGTACTCCATCAAAGTGACGTACTGGACGTAAGCATACATATAGGTCAAGCTGTTGACGTAATGCTACGTTTAGAGAGCGGATACCACCACCGATTGGAGTAGTAAGAGGACCTTTGATTGCGATTAGGTATTCGTTAATTTTGTCTAAAGTTTCTTGTGGTAACCATTCACCAGTTTGGTTGAATGCTTTTTCACCAGCTAGAACTTCTAACCATTCAATTTTCTTTTCACCATTGTAAGCTTTTTCTACTGCTGCGTCGATTACGCGTGATGCTGCAGCCCAAATATCTGGACCAATTCCGTCACCTTCGATGAAAGGAATTACTGGATTGTTTGGTACATTAAGTACGCCATTTTCAACTACAATTTTGTTTGACATTGATGTTGCCTCCTAAATTCATAATCATAGGACTGTGTTTTCAGTAACACAGTCCCAAATATTCTAGCATATTTTCCGAATTAGCGCTCGCTGACTGGAACATATTTTTGCATGCCTGGTCCAACATACTCTGCACGTGGACGGATTAGGCGGTTGTTAGCATATTGCTCTAAAATATGAGCTACCCAACCAGAAGTACGTGATACTGCGAAAATTGGTGTGAATAGGTCATGATCAATACCTAAAGAATCATACACTGACGCAGAGAAGAAGTCTACGTTTGCAGGTAATTTCTTTTGTTCTACGATCATGTCATGGATTTTAACTGACATTTCATAAAGCTCTGGTTTACCAGTTAGCTCAGTTAATTTTTGTGACATTACACGTAAGTGTGGTGCACGTGGGTCGCCTTTGCGGTATACGCGGTGACCGAAGCCCATGATTTTTTCTTTGTTATCTAATTTATTTTGAATATAAGATTCAACGTTTTCAAGTGAGCCGATTTCAGTTAACATTTTCATAACTTGCTCATTTGCACCACCATGAAGTGGTCCTTTTAATGCACCGATAGCTGCAGTTACACCAGAATAAACATCTGATAATGTAGCTACACATACACGTGCTGTGAATGTAGATGCATTTAATTCGTGGTCAGCATGTAATACTAATGCTTTGTCGAATGCTTCAACTTCGATTGCTGCTGGTTCTTCACCTTTAAGCATGTATAAGAAGTTTGCTGCATATCCTAATTCTGGTTTTGGTGCAACTGGCTCTAAACCTTTACGAACACGCGCAAATGCAGTAACTACTGTTGCAATTTTAGCTTGTAAACGGATTGCTTTACGGTAGTTAGCTTCTGTATCCATAACATCCGCTTCTTCATCGAATACACCAAGTAAAGATACTGCAGTACGTAGTGCAGCCATTGGATGTACAGTTGAAAGTGGGTATGTTTTGAATTGATCTACGATTGCTTGTGGAATAGACATGTTGTCTGCCAATTGTTGTTTTAATTCAGCTAGCTCGTCCGCTTTTGGTAAACGAGTATGCCATAATAAATAAATTACCTCTTCGAATGACGCATTCTCTGCTAAATCATCAATGTTGTAACCAACATATGTAAGTGTGTCATCGATAATTGAACTGATTTTAGATTCCGCTGCTACGATACCTTCTAAACCTTTAGTTGCTGACATAAATTATCGCTCCCTCATAATATATTTTTTTGTGGTAAATGCAATTATTAGCTCGCATTTACGTTTTTTGCTCATATGAACCATTAAGTTAATCGCTTACATTGCTATTATAATCATTTTTGACAGCTTTGTGAATGAAAAACCTCCGAATAAAGAAAAAGGTGCACGAGCGATTATAAATGGGCTTCAAAGAGATTCTTTTGCATATTTCAATATTGATTTATCAATTGAAACGGGGTGAATTTGTAAAAATGAGGAATATTAAATTTTTTTCATACGAAAGAACTACAAGTGCTTTGTTTTTTATATTCTATTTAGTGATATTGTGGTTCGTATTACCTGTATCACTTGCGATATTTTTGTCTTTTTCTACTTATCCTATCATAAAATTCCTTCACTCTTATTGTAAAATCACCTATTGGCTTGCAGCAATTATTGTGGAAGCACTTATACTAGCTTGCGTTTTTCTTCTCGTTATCATATCGATAAACAGTATTATTCTTGTCTTCCCTGAAATCAGAGATACATTGCAAAATTTCCCACTTTTCAATGAATATGAATCAATGTTCATTCAAGTTTTAAAGGAAAAATCGCTTTCCATTTTCGATTCAATCTTTTTATATACAGCTAATATTTTCCAACTATTCATGAAGCATGTAATTGAAGTATTTATATTCCTTGTTGCTTACTATTTCGCCCTATTGGAAACTCGCAAATCCCGATATTGGTTTTTTCAATATGTGCCAAAAAAATTCCGCAATGAATGGCAGAAGCATTTTTCTAAAATAATGCAGCTATTTCATTACTTTTTGTACGTGGAGTTTCAGCTATTCACGATTACACTGCTCATCCTTTGTGCGGGATTTATGATTCTCCAATTTGAACAAGCCATCATTAAAGCTTTTATAGTTGCATTTGCAGATGTACTTCCGTTCTTTGGGATTGGGGTATTTCTTGTACCTATGAGCATTTATTTTTACTTAAAAGGCAATACCTTTTTATGTGTAGCTATTTTACTTTTGTATCTCTTCGTTCAATTAACAAGGCAGCTAGCTGAATCCATGCTTTGGTCAAATACATTACAATTACGTACATTCCATACTTTTTTCATCAGTGCTGCCTCTATTTTATTATTTGGTTTTTACGGCATCTTACTGAGCCCTATATTTTTATTTTTGGCGGTTAAACTAAAGGATAATGCTATTTTTGAACGATGATAAATTGACCTTTTTTCATTTTTTTCCGCATCCAATAATAAAAGATTGGCTGGAACATTTTGCGAGAAAAAGGCGTGAGCAGTAATAAACCAACAAGATCTGTTATAAAACCTGGTAATGCTAGAAGTACACCACCACTGAAATTTAATACTGTGTCAACTAATACTGGTCCCGGAGCTTCTCCGCGTGCTATCGTATTTTTTACCTTTTGTACAGAATTCATACCTTTATTTTTCACTATATAAATACCTATAATACTCGTAGCGACTATAAGCAATAATGTATTTAGAACACCAATATTTTGACCAATTACTATTAATAACGCCAACTCGGCTAATGCATAGACAATGAAACCAAGAAAAACTTTTCTCATATTTTTCTCCTTTCTAGCTAAAAAAAGCTATACCTTATATACGTTATTATAGCCCAATAAGTTTCATTAAAAAAACAATGGGTCCTATTTAAGAGATGACGACGCTATTCTTTTTATAGTAAATCTCGTTCCATGAGAGAAAGGGAATAATTTTTATTTAGTAAAGTAAGTTTAAACTAGGCAAAATTAGCTCATCACCATAACGCGGGGTTGATTTCCGTTCCGGCTGGGCGCTTTCCTGAGGGCGTCCAGCCTCCACTCAAATCAACTTATACACACGACATACTTTTTAACAAAATGTCATCCCTAGATTTCGTTGAAAGACCGCAATTACTTCTTTACTATAAGAAAAGCTCTAGTGCAAATAAGTTGCACTAGAGCTTTTTATTATAGATTAAAGAACACTTGCATGCCCTTTGTAAATAACTCCTGTTTCAGCATCCATTGTAATTTCTTGACCGTGGCGAATCAATGTAGTGGCTTCTTTTACCCCGACGATAACAGGGATACCAAGGCTTAGTCCTACAACCGCTGCATGACTTGTTAGCCCGCCCTCTTCTGTAATCAAACCAATACAATTTTCAAGTGCTGGCATCATATCACGATCGGAACCAACCGTTACTATAATGCATCCGTCTGTGTCATAAGCTAGTGCCTCTGCTGCATTTTTAGCAACAACTGTTTTACCTACTACAGAAGCTTTACCGATTCCTTGACCACGAGCTAATAAATCGCCGATGATGTGTACCTTCATTAAGTTAGTAGTACCTGCTTCACCTACTGGTACACCTGCTGTAATGACAACTGCATCACCATGCGTTACAAATCCATGTTTCAAGCTTTCATCAACAGCTAGCTCTAAAATTTCATCTGTTGTCGTAACTCGTTGACAAACAACTGGGTTCACACCCCAAACTAGTGTTAATGCGTGAGCTGTATTAGCTGAACCTGTTACAGCGACAATCGGTACACCAGGACGATATTTTGCAATCATTCTAGCTGTGTTACCACTTTCTGTTGGTGCAAGTACTGCCTTTACGCCTAAGTTAATCGAAGTGTATGCTACTGCCTGAGAAATCGCCTCCGTCATATTTGCCTCTTTTTCACGACTACGTGTAGAGACGATTGCCTTATAGTCTAATGAATTTTCTGTACGCAGTGCGATTTTATTCATTGTTTGTACGGACTCTACTGGATAAAGCCCTGCTGCAGTTTCACCAGAAAGCATAATTGCATCTGTACCATCAATAATTGCGTTTGCTACGTCACTAGCCTCTGCTCGTGTCGGACGTGGATTACGCTGCATCGAATCTAGCATTTGTGTAGCTGTAATAACTGGTTTACCTACTTGATTACATTTTAAAATTAATTTCTTTTGTACAAGTGGTACTTCTTCTGCTGGGATTTCTACACCGAGGTCACCACGTGCTACCATTAATCCATCTGAAACTAAGATGATTTCATCGATATTATCGACACCCTCTTGGTTTTCGATTTTCGGGATAATTTGAATGTGGCTACCGCCATTTTGTTCAAGTAATTCTCGAATTTCTAGTACATCCTTTGCTCGACGAACGAACGAGGCTGCAATAAAGTCAACACCTTGCTTACTACCGAATAGAATGTCCTGTGCATCTTTTTCTGTAATTCCAGGAAGTTGTACAGAAACACCTGGAACGTTAACACCCTTTTTATTTTTTAAGACACCTGAATTTTCTACAATCGTATGAATAAGACCTTTTTCCATATCTTTTGCTAATACGCGTAGTTGAATTAGTCCATCATCTAATAAAATAATGGAGTTTTGTTCAACGTCTTCGATTAAACGATCATACGTTACAGAGAAGCTTGACTCCGTTCCTTCCACTTCAGTCATTGAAATATCAATGACTTGCCCTGCTGCTAAATGCAATTCTCCGTTTTTCATATTGTGTGTACGAATTTCAGGGCCTTTTGTGTCGAGTAAAATCCCAACTGGTTTCCCTAATTTTTGTGCTACTTCGCGAATTAAATTAATACGTACTTCATGCTCCTCATGGGAACCATGCGAAAAGTTTAAGCGGGCAACATTCATACCTGCTTCAATTAGTTTCTCTAAAATTTCTGGTGACTCACTTGCTGGACCAATTGTACATACGATTTTTGTTTTTCTCATTTTCTGCCCACTCCGTTTTTATAACAAATTATATTGATAGTTCTTTCATTAAAGTATATAAGCTTACATCTGCCTCATGATTTTTTTCGAAAGCCTCAGGCATATCATAGTCAATCACTTGATGATTACGGATACCTACCGCCCTGCCAGACTTTCCTTCCATTAGCAATTCAACTGCATGTGCACCAAATTGACTCGCTAGAACACGATCACGCGCAGTAGGTGAACCACCACGTTGGATATGTCCAAGAACAGAAACACGCGTTTCTTTTCCTGTTTTTTCATATAATAGCTTTGCCAATTCGTTACCAGACATGACACCCTCAGCGACGATAATAATGCTATGCTTTTTCCCGCGAGCTGCACCACGGTCTAAGCGTGCCACAATATCATCCAAATTATAATCTTCTTCTGGAATTAAAACTGTTTCAGCTCCAGCTGCAAGACCTGCCCATAAAGCAATGTCCCCTGCATCTCGCCCCATCACCTCAACGATAAAGGAATTTTCATGGGAAGTTGCTGTATCGCGGATTTTATCAATAGATTCCACAACCGTATTTAGTGCAGTATCGAATCCTATCGTATACTCGGTTCCTGGTACGTCGTTATCAATTGTTCCTGGTACGCCAACAACAGGAAAGCCTTTTTTCACTAAATCCATAGCTCCACGGTAAGAACCATCACCGCCAATAACGACTAGTCCTTCAATGCCAGCTTCACGCATATTGTCAATGCCTCGCTGCTGAACAGCGTCTTCTTTAAATTCGGGACATCTTGCAGAATTTAAATGTGTACCACCACGTTGAATAATGCCACCTACCGAACCTAAATCAAGATTTTCCATACTTCCTTTTATTAAGCCATCATAGCCGTGCTTAATTCCGACAACATCAATTCCATGATATGCTGCCTTACGAACGACTGCACGAATAGCTGCATTCATTCCTGGCGCATCTCCACCACTTGTTAATACCGCAATTTTTTTCATTGTCGAACCTCCTGCAGATACTATTATTATTCACATTAACATGAAAAAACAAACTATGTAAGGGTTCTGAGGCTAGAAAAACATAACTTTTACATAAAAAATAAAAAGAATGCGCTTTCACACACTCTTTCTAGTCAAAAACATCCTAAATTTAACATTTATTCCTTATTTCTCGTGCTATTCACTCTATTTTTTTTTATTAATACGAATCACAATTTTTAACTATTTTCGAGCAAATTTACATATCCAAAAACCTAAAACTGTAATTTAAGCTTCTGTATATTGTCCAATCTTTCTGAATTTCTCATAACGGTCCTCAATTAATTGTTCGCCATTTAAAGAGCTCAATACTTTTAGTGTGTCACTTATACATTCTTTTATATAAAGTGCTTGCTTCGCTACATTGCGATGAGCTCCACCTGTTATCTCAGGGATAATTCCATCGATAACGCCAAGCTCTTTTAAGTCAGGTGCTGTTATACGCATTGCTTCTGCTGCTTGCTTTCCTAGGCTACCATCACGCCATAAAATCGATGCAGCCCCTTCCGGCGAGATAACCGAATACGTTGAGTTTTCTAACATAAAGACACGATTCGCTACACCTAATGCAATCGCACCTCCACTACCGCCTTCTCCAATAACAATACTAATAACTGGCACTGTTAAGCCCGCCATTTCAACTAGATTTCTGGCAATCGCTTCACTTTGACCTCGTTCCTCAGCAGCCTTACCGGGATAAGCACCTTTCGTATCAATAAAACAAATAATTGGGCGCTTAAATTTTTCGGCCTGTTTCATTAAACGTAATGCCTTACGATATCCTTCTGGATGTGGCATACCAAAATTCCGACGAATGTTTTCTTTCGTTGATTTTCCGCGTTGATGTCCAACAATTGTTACTGGCTGACCTTCAAAAAGAGCAATTCCTCCAAGAATAGCCGCATCATCACCAAACGTACGATCACCATGTAACTCAATAAAGTTTTCACACATAGCCTCTATATATTGTAATGTCGTTGGTCGTTCTGGATGTCTAGCAACCTGTACACGATCCCACGGCTTCATATTGGCATAAATGGATTGTTCTAACTGTGTTAGACGTGTTTCTAAAGTTTCGATTTCGCCTGTCATATCTACATCTGCATCGGCAGCAATCGTTTTTAACTCATCAATTTTTTCACGTAATTGTACTACTGGTTCTTCAAAAGCTAAATTTTTAGACATGTTGCACGCCGCCTTTCGTATGCATTTTCACAAGCACTGCTACTTGGTTTCGTAAATCTTTTCGATGGAAGATGGCATCAAGCTGACCATGAGCTAATAAAAATTCTGCCGTTTGGAAATCACTTGGCAGTTTTTCTCTTACTGTTTCTTCAATGACACGGCGACCAGCAAAGCCAATCAATGCTTGTGGTTCAGCAATATTAATATCTCCAACAGAGGCAAAGCTTGCAGAAACGCCACCTGTTGTAGGATGCGTTAAGATAGAAATAAACAATAGCCCTTCATCGCTATGGCGTTTTAATGCCACACTCGTTTTTGCCATTTGCATTAATGATAGAATACCTTCTTGCATGCGCGCTCCACCACTAGCAGTAAAGATAATAAATGGTAGACGTAATTCAGTAGCTTTTTCAACTGCGAGTGTGATTTTTTCTCCGACAACTGAGCCCATTGAGCCCATACGGAAATGAGAATCCATAATTGCTACAACAATTTCTTCTCCGTCCAGGGTACCTAAACCAGTCATCACAGCTTCGCTTAATCCCGTTTTTTGTTGATCTGCTGAAATTTTTTCTACATAAGCAGGGAAATTAAGAGGGTTACTTGTTTGTAAATGATCGTCAATTGAAACAAATGAACCTTCATCTAAAAAATCCGCTACGCGCTCCTGCGCTGTCATTTTGAAGTGATGGTCACATTTTGAACATACTTTATGATTTTTTTCTAATTCCTTCGTTAATTGAATATGACGGCATTCTGGACATTTTGTCATAAGTCCTTCTGGAAATCCCTTTTCTTGTCCATCCTCTTTCTTTTTAGTAAATAGGCTGCGAATTGCCATGTTTGACTCCCCCTTTGTTGTCTAATTACTTCGTACAGTTTTCATCCACTGCTCGTAAGCTTGTAATGCTTCTTTTTCATAGCCAAGCTGCATCGATTTCAACATAGTTTGAATGATTAATTTTTCTTCTTCTGTTGAGTTTCGATTTAAACGGTCACCGTCATAAACTGCTAACTGAAACCATACTTTTAGTGAAAGACGATTTCCTGACGTGATTATTATTTCCCGTAAAACGTCTCGACAATTAATCGCGCTTTCTATCTCAAGCTTTACAAAAAAACTTTCCCACACAGGTAGTGTTCTCAGAGTCTCTGTACAACTTATTACGCGAATGGCTTCCTTTTCATGAATTTC
Source organism: Lysinibacillus sp. RC46 (assembly GCF_041262385.1). NCBI lineage: Bacteria > Bacillati > Bacillota > Bacilli > Caryophanales > Bacillaceae > Lysinibacillus > Lysinibacillus sp. RC46. The sequence goes on from NZ_JBGCCF010000002.1 coordinate 293,083, forward strand.
TCGCGTTAATTCGACATCCTTTTTTGATTTTTCATCTTCTAATATAAACATCGACAATATTTCTACGAGCTGATGCTTTTGTGTGGAAGCTAGGAATGTACCTCCCCCATGTCTCGTTTCAATAAGACCTAACAACTCTAAGCTTCGCAATGCCTCTCTCACGGAGGATCGCCCGACACCTAGACGTTCTGAAAGGACTCGTTCGGAAGGTAGCTTTTCACCAGCCTGTATTTTTTCCATTTTAATAAGTTGTCGTAATTGTTGGACGATATCTAAAAAAACTTTCTTTTGTTCGGTTTTTTTATCCATACGATCAACTCCTCGTTCTATCAATTTCGCCTTGGCCTAATTGTTGCTGTCGCTTCGCTTTCGCACAGAAAACATTTGTTGCTGTCGCTTATCCTTCGCTCAGATAATCAATACGTCCAAAGGCTTGGGCCAACATGATGTTGGTCACTCGGTCGTTGCCACAGGACGTGGCGTTCTTAGACTGAGTTCCTCTATTTCAGTAAGTGTTTGGATACCTAACTAAACCCACCACCTTCAGAAGATGGCATCTCCTACCGAATGAAGATAAAAGTGGTCTGACCACTTTTTAACATTGACTCTAGCTTACAAAATAATTATTAAAAAGTAAAGAAAAAACTGCATAAAAATTTATGCAGTTTCTATAATTTTCTTCAATTTCATATTCTTTTCGTCGTCTGTGCATGTTTTACTTTCACTTGAGGTTTACCAAAGCGTCTTTCAAGCGTTCCTTCAATGTAAAGCAATTCATCTTCGAGTAACAGCTCTTGAACAAGATGAAAGACTTGCGGGAATAAGGTTACAGATACCGTTCCAAACTCATCCTGAAGCTGAACAAAAGCCATTTGCTCGCCTTTTTTTGTGCGTATTTTTTTTATTTCTTCTATTATGCCAATCATTTTTACATACGTTCCCTCACGAGCATGCTTCAACTCTCGGCATGTACTATTTACTTCATTCCAAAAAGCTCTTTCCTCTGAGACCGGATGTGCAGAAATATAAAAACCAAGACTTTCCTTTTCATGAAGTAATTTTTCCTTTTGTGGCATCGCTTCCGCTTCCATATACTTCGGCTTACCGAAGCTAAAGGCAGTAGCCGATTCTATATCAATATCCTCAGTTGGTCTTAGCAGCTCAGCTTGCTTTAAGGCTGCCTCCAATGTTGCTATTAGTACAGCACGATCTTTCCCTATATAATCGAGAGCTCCGGCGAAAATTAAAGCTTCCATTACTTTTGGTTTAAATTGCTGTGCACTTAAGGCAACTGCCATGTCAAATAAATTATCAAATGCTTCTACATTCGTTTGGCGTAAGGCATTCACTGTCTCTATAAATGTATGAGGTACACCCTTTATTCCGGATAAACTATAGCGAATTCCATCCTTTTCAACAGTAAAAAATTTTGTACTCTGTTTCAATGACGGTGGATAAAATGGAATCCCCTTCTCTTTCGCCTCACTCACAACCTGTAGGATTTTCTCCACATTTCCTGTTGCGTTTGATAAAAGTGCTGTATAAAAGCTTTGTGGGAAATGTACTTTTAAATAAGCCATTTGGTAGGAAATAACGCTATATGCGACAGCATGGCTTTTAGGGAAACCATAGTCTGCAAAGCGCACAATTAATGCATACACTTCTTCTGCCACATGAACGTCAAAGCCTTGCTTCATTGCTCCCTTTACAAATGCGGCACGTTGCTCCTCTAATACTTGACGATTTTTCTTACTTACCGCCCGACGCAGTAAGTCCGCTTGTCCCATCGTAAAACCAGCCATCACCGAAGCAATTTGCATGATCTGTTCTTGATAAACTATGACACCAAACGTCTCTCGTAAAATGGGCTCTAAAGCTGGATGTGGCATAGTAACAGATTCCCTTCCTGCTTTTCGTCTTGCATATACAGGAATAAAATCCATCGGACCAGGGCGATATAACGCGTTGACTGCCACTATATCTAAAAAATGATTTGGATGAATATCACGTAAAGCTTGCTTCATACCTTCCGATTCTAATTGAAAAATCCCTAGTGTATCTCCCTTTTGAAGAAGTTCAAATGTCTTTTCATCTTGCATTGGAATAAGCTCAAACTCTATCCAAGGACCACCAGCTTTATAAATCGACCAACGTATCTGCTCTAAAATTGTCAGGTTGCGCAATCCTAAAAAATCCATTTTGACAAGTCCACTAGCTTCTACATCTCCCATCGGCCATTGCGTACAATATATTCCATCATGTCCTTCTTCAATCGGTATCGTATTGACTAATGGTGCAGGTGACAGCACAATCCCAGCCGCATGAGTAGAAGAATTTCTTGGCAACCCTTCTAGTTTTAACGCCACTTCAAACCAGCGACGATGTTTTTCATCCTCGGCTAGCCAGCCTTGTAAACCTTGTGATTCGGCCAGTGCTTTTTGCAATGTTATCCCAGGTTTATTCGGAATCATTTTTGAGATTTTCTCCAATGTTTCAGTGTCAAAACCAAAAACACGGGCAACATCTCTAGCAACTGCCTTAGCAGATAAAGTACCAAACGTAATAATTTGCGCTACATTTGCCTTCCCATATTTTTGAGTGACATAATGGATAACTTTTTGTCTTTTACTGTCGACAAAATCGATATCTATATCTGGCAGTGTAACACGTTCAGGGTTTAAAAATCGTTCAAATAATAAGCCGTAAACTAATGGATCTACTTGCGTAATAGATAAGCTATAAGCAACAAGAGAACTCGCCGATGAACCACGACCAGGACCTGTTAAAATACGATTTTCTTTAGCAAAACGCATGAAATCTGCAACAATTAAAAAATAATCTGCAAAGCCCATTGAACAAATAGTTTCAAGCTCATATTGAAGTCGCTCCCGATAAACTTGAGGAATTTCAGTTTGCTTTAAACGTTCTGCCAATCCTGCAAAAACCTCTTTGACAAGCAAGCTTTCCGCCGTTTCCTCTGTTGGAACAGGAAATTTAGGCATTTGAACGTGCATTTCAGGAATTTCCGCCGTACAGCTAGCAAGCATCATCGCACTAGACTCAAGCCATTCTGGATGATCAGCAAACCAACTTCGCCATTCCTCTTTCGTTGGAGCGAAATAACCTTGTAAATGAGCTGATAACATTGTGTCGGTAATCTTGTCACCTGAATCTATCGCTCTTGCAACCTCAAAGGCAAAATGATCTTCTGGGCGTAAAAAATAGCAGCTCTGAGAGGCAACCAGTGTTATGTTCATAGTTTCACACCATGCTACATACGTTTCCTCTTTTTCAGTTATCATCCCTGCAGGTCTTGCTATCCCCATAAACAAATGCTTACCAAACACCTTGTTTAGAGCACTTGCTACTTCTGTCCAATCCTCAATTTCTATTAAGTCATCCGAAGAAAGTAATGCCACACAGCCCGCTGCATATCCTTCAAGCCATTTCCACGGAAGTGTCTCATCCTCTCTAATCGAAACTGCACTACTAATCTTCAAAAGATGCTGATAGCCTTCTAGCGTCTGAGCATAGAGCACAAGTGGAACCTTTCTTGCTTGCCACTGTACATTTATCGTGAGCCCTAATACAGCATGAATGTTCGCTTGCTGCAATGCTTTACAAAAAGGCAAAAGCCCGTACAATTTTGAATTGACGATTGCACAGGCCTGAGTATTTTGCTCTTGTAAAAAAGGGATCAATTGTTCAAGCCGAATCGTACTTTTCAATAAATCCGCACTCGTATGCATTTTCGTGTATACATGTGTCAAATGAATCCCTTCCTTTCTAGGTATTAAAAAATGTTAATTTCAAAGCTTTATTATTATGGTAGAAGCACGTTCTTATTCTATTGAGTTTACAAATCATCGCCAAATATTGGATAATCACCATAATGAGAGGTTGATTTCCGTTCCGGCTGGGCGCTTTGTAGCTGACGCTTCGCTTTCGCACAGAGCAGAGCTTCCTGGGGGCGTCCGATGAGCCGCTTCGCTTCGCTGCAGGGTCTCATCTGTGACGCTAATCCCCAAGGAGTCGCCCAGCCTCCACTCCAATCAACTTATATATGGCATACGTTTAACAAATGTCATCCATAAATTTTAGTGATGAGCCCAAATAATCATGTTTATTGATATGCCTTACAAATTTCCTGTAATCTCGTTATAACATGCTCTGCTTCTTCCCATGTGTAAGCTGTAGCCCCAGATGCAAGCGGATGTCCTCCACCGTTAAATTCCTTCGCCAAAGTGTTAATGATAGGACCTTTTGAACGTAAACGCACACGAATTTGATCGGCCTCTTCAATGAAGACCACCCATGCACAAATACCTTTCACACTTCCAAGACAGCCAACTAACAGTGACGCCTCTGACGGTACAACATTGAATTCTGCCAGCAATTCCTTTGTCAGCTTGATATGTGCTGCTCCATACTCATCCATTTTGAAATTTTGATAAATATAGCCCTGTAAATTTAATAGCTTTTGCTCCATTTCATACATTCCATCGAAAATTTGATTTCGATCAAAATTATATGTAATAAGCTCTCCTGCAATTTTAAACGTTTTTACGGTCGTGCTAGGGAATTGGAAACGTCCTGTATCCCCTACAATACCGGCAAATAATAATCTAGCGGAGGCATCAGGTAGAATCCAGTTTGCTACTTGTTTTCCTTCCTCAAAAAGCTCATAAATCATTTCGCTACATGAGCTCGCATTCGTATCCACCCAAAGTAAATCGCCATACGGATCATCATTTGGATGGTGATCTATTTTAATGATCATTTTACCTTTTGTATAGCGTTGATCGTCTACACGTTCAGTATTAGCCGTATCTGTCACAATAACTAAAGCATCGTCGTATTTATCATCCGTAATATGATCTGGATTTGCTAAAAATGATAAAGATTCATCATGCTCACCTACAGCAAAAACCTTCTTTTCTGGATAATTTGCTAAAATAAGCTCTTTTAACCCTTGCTGAGATCCATATGCGTCTGGATCTGGACGCACATGGCGATGAATAATGATTGTTTCATATGAAGCAATTGTGTCGATGATTTGTCTTTTCAAATTAATTTCCCCCAAAATGATAGTAATAACCGTTAGCATTTTTCTTTAATTATCGTTACAATAATGACTAGTTATGCTAGGAGGTTTACTATGCTCAATTTAATATTTGTGTTTACAATAATCATATCATTTGTTTTTTATTTTTATTTTAAAACAAAACAGTTTCGTTCTTCACTACCAATCGCTAAAAATTGGTACAAAAGTAAAGCTAATGTAAGTTTCGGTGCATTTATTCTTTTATTTGGTTTAAACCAAGCCTATTTATTCCCTGGGTTATATACATTTATTATTGTAGCAATTCTTGTCGTTTTAGGCATCTTTGTTGTTATGGAAAATATTAAAAGGGTTCGTCACTACGGTCAATTTGTTGACGAAGAGTACCGAATTAACCAATAAATAATCAAATATGCCTCCGACGGGTGTTTGGACACCCGCTGAAAGAAGTGAAAGGGATGGTCTAGCATTTACCCTAGACCATCCCTTTTTGTGTTTTCTTAACGTTCCAGTAGTTGGAACATCATCATAGCCTTCCCAACAAGCATTTGTTGATTAAACACTTCGAAGTCCATTTTCACAAACTTACGACTCATGTCTAATATTCGAGGCTTTACAGTAAGTGTACTTTCCATTTGCACAGGCTTGATGAAATAAATCGTCATGTTTTCGGCAACTGCATCCCCACGTTTACGGCGTTTTAATGCGAATGAGCCAACTTCCGCTAACAAAGTTGTAAATGCTCCATAAGAAATTGCCCCATATTGATTTGTCATTTGTGGTGTTACTTTAAATTCTACGATTAATTCTTCATCGCCAAGTACCTTCATCTCGTTTTTCACTAAATCATCAATCGTTTCACCATGCTGCGGTTGTCTTTGAGCAAGCTGAAGCGCTTTTAGTACATCTTGTCGACTAATCACACCTTGCAAAACATTGTCATCATCAACAATTGGTAATAGGTCAATCCCTTCCCAAATCATACGATGTCCTGCAGAGGCAACGCTCATTTTCATCGATCCAGCAATCGGATTTTTAGTCATAACCTTATCAATAAGCTCGTTTTCTTCTCGACCAATAACGTCTTTTACGGTAATCATCCCAACAAGCTTATTGTTTGCTGTCACAACAGGAAATGCACCATGAGTTGTTCGTTCATTTAACTTATGGAAATGTTGAATTGTTTCATCATTTCGAAGAACAGAAGTATCCGTCATTGGCACAAAAATATCTTCAATAAATAAAATATCTTTTTTGATTAATTGGTCATAAATTGCACGGTTAATCATTGTTGCCACAGTAAAGGTATCATAGCTTGTTGAAATGATCGGTAAGTCCAAAGAATCTGCGAGTAACTTGTTTTCCTCGGTTGTATCAAAGCCCCCTGTAATTAAAACAGCTGCACCAGCTCGCAGTGCATTTTCATGTGCTTTAATACGGTTACCAACGATGAGCAAGCTTCCTGCATCTGTATAACGCATCATATCTTCTAATTGCATGGCACCAATAACAAATTTCGTTAACGTTTTATGTAGACCTGTTTTTCCGCCTAAAACTTGGCCGTCTATAATGTTAACTATTTCAGCGAAGGTTAATCGCTCAATATTTTCTTTCTTTTTCTTCTCAATACGAATTGTTCCAACACGTTCAATAGAGCTTACTAAACGGCGATTTTCCGCTTCTTTAATGGCACGGTATGCCGTTCCTTCACTCACTTGCATTTCCTTTGCAATTTGACGTACTGAAATTTTATCACCCACGGGTAATGATTCGATGTATTGCAAAATTCTCTCATGTTTTGTAGACAAAATATCACCTATTTCTCAAGCATCAAATTCTGCTCTTAGTGTACCATATTTTTTATAAAAATATTTAATATAAAGTGATGAATTTGTTTTACTTTTCCCATCGTTTCAACTACGCACGTGGTGCCAACTCATATAGTACAGCAGTGTCACTAATTAGGAACAGTTTACTTTTTCACCCGCTTTTAATATTTGAACCTCTGCATTTTGCACTAAATCCGCAAAAATTTGTGGATCCTGCTCGATTGGAGGAAATGTATTGTAATGAACTGGTACGACAATTTTCGGCTTCAAAAATGAAACTGCACAAGCTGCATCTTCTGGTCCCATCGTAAAATTGTCACCAATTGGTAAAAACGCAATATCAATAGGATGGCGTTCTCCAATTAATTTCATATCACTAAACAAAGCTGTATCCCCTGCATGATAAATTGTTAATCCTTCGATAAATAATAAAATTCCAGCAGGCATTCCCATATAAATAATTTCATTATTTTCTGTTACATATGACGAACCGTGGAACGCTTGAGTAAACTTCACTTTACCAAAATCAAATTCCTTAGCTCCCCCTATATGCATTGGATGCGCTTTCACTCCTTGCCAAGAAATCCAATTGGCTAGCTCATTTGGTGCAATGACCAGCGCATCTTTTTTCTTCGCAAGCTCCACTGTATCACCGACATGATCATTATGGCCGTGTGTCAGTAAAATGATATCTGGTGCTTCATCAGCTACCTTTAAATCTGTTAGCCCATTCCCATTAATGAATGGATCTATTAATATTGTTTTCCCATTTGATTGAATTTTAACAACTGAATGTCCATGATAACTAATTTCCATCTAAATTTCCTCCTAGCAGTACATATTGTGCTACATCATTTTTATTCGCTATCCATGCGATTTTTCCCTTTTTTTGATATGCTAGTACAGAGAATAATAGATTCTTTCCCAACAGAGGTATACCTTGTAGGAAACAATTATTCATTCCGTTGAAGCCCCATACCGGGGAGGCTATAAATTTAGCCAAGCACTTGAAATTTTTTTCAATGCAAAAAGAGGAGGAACTGTGTATGTCAAAGGTTGAAGAAATTCAAAACTATTTACAACAAAACCAAATTGATGCCGCTTTCGTAACGACACCTGACAATGTTTTTTACGTTTCAGGCTTTAAAAGTAATCCGCATGAGAGATTACTTGGCGTGATGATTTTTAAAGAGGCAGAACCTTTTTTAATTTGCCCCAAAATGGAAATCCCAGATGCGAAGGATGCAGGTTGGCCTTATGAGGTCATCGGTCACCAAGATACTGAAAATTCAATGGAAGTTCTTGCCCAAGCTATTAAAGCTCGTAATGTTAACCCACAAACGTTTGCTATTGAAAAAGCTCAGCTCATCGTAGAGCGTTTAGAAGCCCTACAACAATCATTCCCACAGGCAAGTTTTGTTCGTCTCGACGAAAAAATCAATGCTATGCGAGTAATTAAAGATGAAACTGAATTAGAAAAATTACGTAAAGCTGCAGAACTAGCTGACTATGCTATTGAAATCGGTTGTAAAGAAATCGCTGAAGGCAAAACAGAAATGGAAATCTTAACTGCGATCGAAAACGCTATTCAGGATAAAGGCTGCAAGATGTCCTTTGAAACAATGGTATTGAGCGGTCCCAAAACAGCTTCTCCACACGGTAAACCAGGTGCTCGAAAAATAGAAAAAGGCGATATGATATTATTCGACCTTGGCGTAATTTACGACGGTTATTGTTCTGACATTACACGTACGGTTGCCTTTGGTGAACCTAGTGAGGCACAAAAGGAAATCTACAACACAGTACTATCAGCTAACACAAATGCAATTGCAGCTGTAAAACCAGGTGTTCGCGCAATGGATTTAGATAAAATCGCTCGTGATACTATCGCAGACGCAGGCTATGGCGAATATTTCACACACCGACTTGGTCATGGACTCGGCATTTCTGTACATGAATTCCCTTCTGTTACAGGCGCAAACGAAATGACTATGGAAGAAGGCATGGTCTTCACAATTGAACCAGGTGTCTATAAATCCGATGTGACAGGTGTCCGTATTGAAGATGATGTAGTCGTAACAAAAGACGGAGTAGAAGTACTAACAAAATTCCCTAAAGATTTGATTGTACTGTAATTGAAAATATTTACTCAGGTAAAATGAAACTTTAATCAGTGGGGATTTTCTTCATCCTCACTGATTATTAGTCTTCACCAATCGGGCTTTTACGGGCAGTTAATCTCCACCTTACTTTACATACATAAAACATTTGTAGCTGACGCTTCGCTTTCGCTACATAAAATATTTGCTGAAAGAAGTTAAATTAATGCTCCTTAATGCGAAATAAAAAGGAAGCAACCATTATAGCAGTGGTGCTTCCTTTCGTTATGTTCATTTATTATTTTTCCAAATAATCAAGAGTTGCCTGTCCTAAAACATTTGCTGCAATGCGGAGCGAGCGTTCATCAATATCAAATTTAGGATGGTGATGAGGATATACCTCCGTCCAAGAAGGGTTTTGTGCACCTACAAAGAAGAATGCACCTGGTTTTTCTTCTAAATAGTAAGCAAAATCTTCTCCCCCCATCGTAGGATCGACAATTTCAACAGCTTCGACAATAGATATCTTTTCGGCTGCCTTGATAACATGCTCAGTTTCTGCTAGATGATTCACAACAGGTGGATAGCCTCTACGGTATTCATATTCATACTCAGCCTTTGTTAAATAGCAAGTAGCTATTAGTACTTCTTCAATTTCTTGTTCAAGGAGATCACGCTCTTCGTTATGAAATGTACGGACCGTTCCTTTCATATACACTTTATCTGCTATAACGTTAAATGGGTTGAGTGCCTCAATATGTCCAATTGACACTACAGCTGGGCGCAGCGGATTTACTCGGCGTGCTACAAGCTGTTGTAAATTCGTAATAAATTGTGCAGCTAGTACAATCGAATCTTTCGTTTCATTTGGAGTAGAGCCATGCCCACCCTTCCCTTTGATTGTTATATCAATAGAATCTGCCGCAGCCATAAATGGTCCAGATGCAATTTGCACTTTACCAAGTTCTGCAGGAGCCCATAAATGCGTCCCGAAAATAACATCAACACCTTCTAGACAGCCATCCTCAATCATAGACTTTGCTCCACCTGGCGCTAATTCTTCAGCGTGTTGATGGATGAAAACAATCGTTCCTGCTAAATCTGCTTTCATTTTGTTTAATGCCTTCGCTAATACAAGAAGTGTTGCTGTATGACCATCATGCCCACAAGCGTGCATTCGACCCTTGATTTTAGATTGGAATGGTAGCCCTGTCTCTTCCGTAATTGCTAATGCATCGAAATCTGCCCGAAGTGCCACTGTTTTACCTGGTTTGTCCCCAATAAGCTTTGCGACAACGCCGTTACCCCCTACGCCTTCTCGCACCTCATGTCCTAATGCACGATGAAACGCGGCAATTGTTTTAGGGGTTTCTACCTCTTCAAAAGAAAGCTCTGGATTTTCATGAAAATGACGACGCAGTGTAATCATTTCCTCCTCAAATTGTTCAAGTAATGTTGAAAGCTGTACGTGTTGTGCAATCATTCAAACCCCTCCTATTATTATCAATTATGCCTTGTCCTAATTGCATCACTCAGTCGTTCCCACAGGACGTGGCGTTCTTAGAGTGAGTTCCTCTATTTCAGCAAATGTCTTTTGTACCGAAAGCGTAGCGACAGGTACAGGTGTTTGGACACCAGCTGAAAAGTAACTTAAATCCGCATTCATCTCACCACCTATAGAGGTGGGATTCTGTTACTTAATGAATATTAATGTAATCTCCTGGTCCAAGTGGTAATCCCAATAAGAACCAAATGGCAAATAATATAATCCAACCAATCGCAAAGAATATAGTATATGGGAATAACGCCGAAATTAGCGTTCCGATTCCGATATTTTTATCGTAACGTCTTGCAAATGCTAATAAAATAGCAAAATATGCAAGCATCGGTGTAATAGGATTTGTAATCGAATCTCCTACCCTATACGCTACTTGTGTAACTGCTGGTGAATAATCAAGATACATAAACATAGGTACAAAAATCGGCGCTAATAATGCCCATTTTGCAGAGGCACTCGCAATCAGTAAATTAACGAGTGCACAGATCACAACAAATCCAATAATCATTGGTAAACCTGTGAAATTCAATGCCTGTAAAAATTCTGCTCCTTTAATTGCAACAATTGAGCCAATATTACTCCAGTTGAAGTAAGCAATCATTTGAGAAGCAACAAATGCAAGTACGATAAACGATGACATATCTGCAATTGATTTAAATATTTTTTCTGCTACATCCTTGTCACTCTTAACCTCTTTTGCTGCAATACCATATGCCAACGCTGGTAATAGGAAAAAGAACAGCATAATTGGTACAATACCCGTCATAAATGGTGAATTTAAAAAGCCGCCTGTTTCAGGATCTCGTAGTAGACCGTTTGATGGTATAACTGTATATGCAATAATTGCAGAATATATAATAGCAACAATCCCTGCCCACCTTAAACCACGCATCTCTAGCGGTGTTAATGGTTCGAGTACGCTAATTTCTCCTTTATAATCGCCAAAGCGGGGTTCTGTAAACTTTTTTGTCACCCATGTACCGATAAATATTAAAACAAATGTTGAAGCAATTAAGAAATAGTAGTTCATTGTAGCGCGACCTGTATAATCTGGATCTACAATACGAGCAGCGGATTCTGTAATACCTAATAATAATACATCGAGTGAACTAATTAATAAATTTGCACTAAAGCCACCAGCAACAGCCGCATACGTCACAATTAAACCTACTAAAGGGTTACGTCCTATACTCATAAAAATAAGTGCCGCCACTGGAGGTAAAATAATGAAAGCCGCATCTGCAGCCAAATTGCCCACTAAACCTGTTAAAATAATCACTGGTACAATCAATTTCTGAGGTGCGCTCATAACAGTCTTTTTCATAATCGCAGAAATCAGACCTGTCTGTTCCGCCAAACCAATTCCAATCATTGACACAATAACTAAGCCAAGTGGCGGAAATCCTGTGAAATTACTTTGCATTTGTGTAACGATTAAAATTAAGCCCTCTCGACTCAATAAATTAACGACCTCTATCGTTTCATTCGTTCCTGGTTTTACAGCCGAAATACCCATAGCATCTAAAACCCAAGATAAGATGAGTACTAATAATGCCATAATAACAAATAATGTAATCGGATCCGGCAATTTATTACCAGTACGTTCAATTGTGTCGAGCATCTTATCGACAAACGATTTTTTTTGAGTTATTTCATGTTGCATACATATTTCATCCTCTTTAACTTTCAATAATTTATCTAAAACATCAATTAATTTAAATATTCTGTTTTTTGTATGTACTAAACGATTCACTATACGCTCTTTTAAAGGGAGGAAATCTATTAGTATTGGAATATTATATTGAAATGCTAGAATAATAAGGGAGCGTATCAAATTGAACCGCTCCCTTATTTGCATTTATTGAATTAATTCATCAACATTTATATATGGTAGACCTTGAGAATCTGCAACAGCCTTGTAAACAAGATGTCCATCTATAGTATTAACACCTTTTTTCAGTGCTGCGTTTTCAACACATGCTTGTTTGTAACCCTTATTCGCAATTTGAAGTGCATAAGGAATTGTATTATTTGTTAAAGCAATTGTTGATGTACGTGGTACAGCTCCTGGCATATTTGCTACTGCATAATGCACAACTCCGTGTTTTACATAAGTTGGATCATCATGTGTCGTTACTCGATCAGATGACTCAAAAATACCGCCTTGGTCAATAGCAATATCGACTACTACTGAACCTGGTTGCATTGACTTAATCATTTCCTCAGAAACAAGCTTTGGTGCTTTAGCTCCAGGAATTAAAACTGCCCCAACTACTAAATCTGAGTTTTTCACTGATTCTGCAATATTATAAGGATTGGACATTAATGTTTGAACATCACGGCCAAATAAATCTTCTAATTGACGTAAACGCTCTGGGCTTAAATCAATAACCATTACATCAGCACCCATTCCGACAGCTATTTTCGCCGCATTAGTTCCAGCTATACCGCCACCGATCACTGTAACTTTACCGCGTGGTACACCGGATACGCCTCCTAGTAAAATACCTTTACCTTCATGGTTTTTCTCTAAAAATTGTGCACCAATTTGCGTTGCCATTTTACCGGCAACTTCACTCATTGGTGTTAAAAGTGGTAAGGAACCATTTGCTAATTGCACTGTTTCATATGCAATCCCTACAACTTTTTTATTTAAAAGTGCCTGCGTTAATTCAAGCTCTGGCGCTAAATGTAAATAAGTAAATAAGATTTGACCTTCATAGAAGTAATCGTATTCTGATGCTACGGGCTCCTTTACTTTCATAATCATTTCTTGTGCCCATGCTTCTTTTGCTGTCTCAACAATATGAGCACCTGCAGCAACGTAGTCTGCATCTGTAAAGCTTGAGCCTAAACCTGCTCCAGATTCAATGTACACTTCATGGCCTGCATTTGTTAATGTAACAACCCCTGCTGGTGTCATGGCTACACGATTTTCATTGTTTTTAATCTCTTTTGGAATACCAATCTTCATCTTCCCTATCCCCTTCCATTACCTAAAAAATAAGCACATTTTGTTACATACTCTTCGATGTATTGATGCACCCCTTGCATTTCCATATTACCAAACATAAACAAAAAATGCTTTAATTAAAATAATAATAGATAAAATTCCTAATATTCTAACAATGGTAAATATTCCAATTAACAAGTTGGTAATTTTCCAACATACAAAAATATAAGTTTATTATCGATTGATAAGAGATTTCCTGAAGAATGCCTTGTAAGAAACAAAAAAATGCTTTTTGATAGTAATATTTATTGTTGGGGTGAATGTAAATGCCTTCACTTCTTCACATTTTTTCTTCCGGAAAGTATTTCCTTTAGAAAATCATTTGGTATAATCAACATATACAAATCTGGGAGGTAATTCAAATGGCTAATAAATATAAAAGCATTGTAGTTGCAGTAGATGGTTCTAAGGAAGCTGAATACGCTTTCCGTAAATCGATTGATGTAGCAAAACGTAACGAAGGTGCTGTATTAAATTTAGTAAATGTTATTGACACACGTTCATTCGCTGCAATCGAAGCATACGATCGTTCAATTGCTGAGCGTGCTCAAGCATTCTCTGAAGAGCTATTAAATGGTTACAAAAAACAAGCTGAAGAAGAAGGCTTAACAAATGTTAACCTTGTAATTGAATACGGCTCACCAAAAAATATCATTACAAAAGAGCTTTCTAAAATTGTAGACGCAGACTTAATCATCTGTGGTGCAACTGGTCTAAATGCAGTAGAACGCTTCTTAATCGGTTCAGTATCTGAAGCAATTGTACGCTCAGCTAAATGTGACGTACTTGTAATCCGTACACCTGAAATTTAATTTTGTCTTACATAAAAGGTATCCAATTTCGGATACCTTTTTCTTATTGTTGAAAAACTATTATGTAATGATATTAAAGTTCCTATTAAATAAAGTATGGCTCTTCTGCAAAACGAGGGGTTGATTTCCGTTCCGACTGGGCGCTTTGTAGCTGACGCTTCGCTTTCGCTACAGAAAACATTTGTTGCTGACGCTTCGCTTTCGCACAGAGCAAAGCTTCCTGGGGGCGTCCGATGAGCCACTTGGGCCAACACGAGGTTGGTCACAAAGGCGTTATCACAGGACGTGATGGTTTTAGCCTTCGTTCCTCTATCGCTGATCCTCAAGAAGTCGCCCAGTCGTAACGAAGATCAACCAATGCACTTATTCTTTTATCAACAAACTAAAGAAGTATATTTTAAAGCAAAATTAAAAAATTTCACATTAGAAAAGCGCGAGAAATCATATTTCAAAATTGATTTCTCACGCTTTTTAAGGTTTTTGACCGGTTTTGCCCCAGCCTGTTTTATGCTTATTTCCCTTCTTGCCACATCTTCACTTTTTCAAAGAACATAGCAAGAGCTTGTTTATTTTGCATGTTTGGTACTTTTGCTAACAGTACTTCTTTTGGAGCATTGAATTCCTTACCTTGCTTTTGCAAAATGACAATGCTCTTTTCAAGTGCTTTATTGGCGAACATTGTATCTGGTAATTGAATAATCGCTTGAATCCAAGCATGCTTTTGAATGTATTTATGCAGTTGTTTCGACTGCTCAGACTCGAAGAGATGGGTTGGTGCTAAGAAAAATAAATAGCCTCCATCCTTCGTGTAATTAATGGACTGCTCAATAAATAAGTGATGTGCATAACTCATTCCTTCTGAAGCGCATAGTTCATAATCTAATGCGATATCTTCATTCGGATAATACCCGACCGGTAAATCACAAACAACAGCATCTGCAGGATTTACTAATAAATCTTGTAAAGCATCTTGACGGAATAAGGAAACTGGCTGCTCTGTCAAATCAGCTGTAGCTGCAGCTATACGAATAAGTAGCTCATCAACTTCTACACCTGTTGCTTCTGTTTTTCCGTCTAATAAATTCATAACTGTTAATAGTAAATTTCCTGTACCTACTGCTGGATCTAAAATAGATATTTTTTCTGTTTCTAGACGCTCCGCAAATAGTTGCTCCACAAAATAACCAACTAATAACCCAAGAGTATCAGGTGTCATTTGGTGATTCGGCTGAGAACCTTTTCTCATCCCCTTTAAAACAGCAATTTGAATCGCTTTGCGCACATCTTCCTTTGTAGCACCTTCTTGTGAAAAATTAACTTCCCCATCTAGCCATGCCTCTAAGCCATCTAAAATACCTTCTAGCAATGTAACATTATGTTCTTTTTCTATTTTTTCAGCATGTTCATTTAGCATACCAAATAACTTTTCGATATTTTCCATACACAACTTCCTTTCACGCAGAAAAGAGCCGTGACAAAAACTTGTCACAGCCCCTTTGTCTAGTAATATCTTAGCCTAAAATCAATAAATTATGCTAGTGCTTTGACAGCTGCAATTGCCGCTTCATAGTTTGGATGGTCTGTTGCTTCAGGAACATATTCCACATATGTCACTTTGTCATTTGCATCCACAACAAACACCGCACGTGTTAGAAGGCGTAATTCTTGGATGTAGACACCATATGCTTCACCAAATGAAAGGTCACGGTGATCTGATACTGTTTGAACAGCATCAATGCCTGCTGCACCACACCAACGTTTTTGAGCAAATGGAAGGTCAACAGATACAGTATAGATAACTACATTGTCACCTAAGTTTGCTGCTTCTTCATTAAAACGACGTGTTTGTGCATCGCAAACACCAGTATCTAATGATGGTACAACGCTAAACAAACGAATTTTCCCCTCTGAATCTTTTAATGTAACAGGTGATAGATCATTCGCTAATACAGTAAAGTCTGGTGCTTTGTCTCCAACTTTTACTTCGTTACCTACAAGTGTTACTGGGCCATTTTTAAATGTTACTTGTGCCATATAAACGCCTCCTAATCTTCATATGTACATAATATTACTAAATAGAGGGAATTAATTGCAACTCAGACAACTTATCAAAAATAGTTTTGAAAAAATCATTTCGAACCTATTCATCCATATTTGATTTAGGTTGCATCATTTTCCAAGCTTATCTCTATAATGTAGGGTTGATTTCCGTTCCGGCTTGGCGCTTTCCTGGGGGCGTCCGATGAGCCGCTTCACTCGCGTTGCTCGCTCCAGGGTCTCGGGCCAACAAGAGGTTGGTCACGAAAGCGTTATCACAGGACGTGATGGTTTTAGCCTTCGTTCCTCTATTGCTAATCCCCAAGGAGTCGCCAAGCCTCCACTACAATCAACTTTATCCATGGTATACGTTATTATAAATGCATCCTAATTATTGGATCTTTTTCCCAACGAACTAACTATTAATCACCTCTATCATCACTAAAATAAAGAGCTGTCTCACCGTAATGAGACAGCTCTAGTCATTATTCTTCGTTATGTTTCTCTAGCTTTTCAGGTTCTGATTTTTCCTCTAGAGGTACAGATTCAACCTTTTCCTCTTTGATTGGCAAAGATGGTTGCACAATATCTTTTTCAATATATATTTTTTCATGAACGACTGTTGTATCCGCAAAAAAATCATGTATACCTTGATTGTTCGGTAGAATGCCTACAAGAATATAAAGTGGCATAAAAATGCTGTTGATGATACGCCCAATCCAATCACGGAATAACACGTCTGACCATGTCAGCTTCTCATGTTTTAATGAAATAACACGTAATCCTAATATCATTTTCCCTAATGTTTGCCCAAAAAATTTCGTCATTAATACGAAATAACTGTAATAAAGAATAGCGGATATAATCGAAATCGGTGCATACCACACTGTGTCAGATAATGACCAATCCATTAAATAAAATATTGGGTTAACGAGAATTCCACCTACTGCTGCAATAATAATTCCGTCTATGAAAAATGCCCAAAAACGCATCCAAAAGCCTGCCGTTTTCAACGCATAATTTTTATTCGTAATTGGCTTATCTATTAGGAACGTATTCTCCATAGAGGGTGAACCTTGCATAACAATATCATTGTTTGTCATTGTACTCCCTCCTTAGTTTTCGCCATATAAGTACATCATTTTTGGTGCTTTATATTCTGCCATAATTTTCATCAGCATTTTTTCCTCTGCTGAGGGACCAAACATGGATCCAATTTTCATCCCAACATATGATGGCCAACCACCCGTATCATATGAATACTCAAATAATTCTGCGTCCTCTAAACCAAAGTCTTTACGCATTGCAGTAATTGCTGCTTCCTCATCGCCAAGCTCATCTACTAAGCCCGATTCAAGAGCCTTCTTACCACTAAGAATTCGACCATCGGCGACTTTTTTCACATCTGCTTCAGACATATTACGGCCTTTTGCCACAATATGAACGAATTCCTGATAAGTTTCATTAATCATGTCTTGCATCATAGCACGCTCTTCCGCTGTCACTTCACGCATTGGGCTAAGCATATCTTTATGTTCACCAGATTTAAACGTTTCATATTTAATACCAACTTTTTCTGCTAACGCCTGATAATTAATAGATTGCATAATGACACCAATCGAACCTGTAATTGTATCACGTTGCGCAAATATTTTATCTGCTGGCGCTGAAATATAATAACCACCTGAAGCTGCCATCGAATCCATAGTTACATAGATTGGAATTTGTCGCTCTTCTTTAATTTTCATGAGTTTTTTATAGATTTCAGCTGATTCCTTTACACCGCCACCTGGTGAATTAACACTTAAGACGATACCTTCCACAGTCTCGTCATTTAAAATATTATCTAATTGATCTAAGAAAAATTGGTGATCATAAGAAACCGATTGCCAAAATGTACTTGAGCCAACATTTTGAATCGTTCCATCAACCTTTAAGTATGCAATACGTTTATCCATATCGCCACCTTCTTTAACCTTTTCCATTACAATTAAATCGTTTCCATCCATTAAGCTATCAAAATTACTAAAGAAATTCGATTTAAATATTGCAAAGATAGTGTTGATCCCTAATGAAAACACTAATAGTACACCTGCAATTATTAAAGCTGTCCACCTTTTACCATTCATATCTTTCCATCTCCTCATAACGTTATACGATTGATATCCTAATTTGTTTCATACTTATTGCAATAATATGGCTTATCACCATAACATAGGGGTTGATCTCTGTTCCGTTTTAACAAATATCACTCCTTAATTTAAGTAAATAACCAATACTATGCAAAAGCTTTAACCAATTTAACCAACTCAACCTATTCAACTTATACTACATTATCTAATATTAAAAAAAAATCAAAGTTCATAAAAAAAGCAGGAACTTTGATTTTCGACATTATTTCCTAGGAAATTAACGATGATTAATATAATGGATTTTTTCTTGCTCACGTAATTCGACACGGCGAATTTTGCCTGATGTAGTCTTTGGTAGCTCAGTAACAAACTCAATAGCACGAGGATATTTATAAGGGGCTGTTAAAGTTTTCACATGGCTTTGTAGTTTTTTAATAAGCGTTTCATCACCAACTACACCATCAGAGAGCACAACAAATGCCTTCACGAGATTTCCACGAATTTCATCTGGACTCGCGACTACGGCAGTTTCTTTTACCGCTGGATGCTTCAATAACGCATCTTCTACCTCAAATGGGCCTATCGTATATCCAGACGAAATAATAACATCATCCCCACGTCCTTCAAACCAAAAATAGCCATCTTCATCTTTATATGCACGATCTCCTGTAATATACCAATCGCCTCTAAATTGTAAATTTGTACGTTCGGGATCGTTTAAATATTTCTTAAATAACGCGGGTGATTCACAGTGTACAGCAATATCTCCAACTTCTCCAATTACAGTGGGATTTCCAATATCATTAATAATTTCAACAGTATTACCCGGAGTAGGCTTACCCATTGAGCCCATTCTAGCCTCCATCCCTACCATTGTTCCAACAAGTAATGTATTCTCTGTTTGTCCATAACCATCACGTACTTGTAAATTAAAGACTTCGGAAAATACTTTTATCACTTCACTATTTAAAGGTTCACCCGCTGACACAGCCTGACGTATCGTACTTAAATTAAAGTCTTGCAAATTTTCAAGACTTGCCATAAATCTGTATTCGGTCGGTGTGCAACACAGAATATTTATATTAAATTTTTCAAGCAATGCAAGGTATGTTGCCGCATCAAAGTGACCTTTGAAAACAAATGCTGTTGCACCACTTCCTAAAGTAGCAAGGAACGGAGTCCAAATCCATTTTTGCCATCCTGGTGCTGCTGTAGCCCAAACAATGTCACCTTCTTGTACACCTAACCAATTTGGAGCAGTAGTTCGCAAGTGCGCATAACCCCAGCTATGTGTATGAACCGCTGCCTTTGGATTGCCTGTTGTACCACTCGTATAAGCTAAAAATGCAATGTCTGTACTCTTAGTCGGCGTAGAACTTATGTAAGTCGTCGGTTGATTTTGCATTTTTTCAAGCAGCGGCTGCCAAGGTTCCTGTGCATGACCAATGACAAATTGCTGTATTTCTTGTAATTTCCCCACATTATCGAATTGTTCAATATAAGGCTCAAATGCTACAACGCCTTTTGCATCGGCATGATTGATTCGATATTCAATATCCTTAGTTCTCAGCATTTCTGAGCTAGGTATAATGGTTAAGCCTGCCTTTAAGGCAGCAATATAGACGATATATGCTTCAACTGATCTGGGCACCATGACCAAAATAACATCACCTTTTTTTAAACCTTGAGATGTAAATACATGTGCTGCCTGGTTCGCCTTTTCAAGTAAAGCTCGATATGTTAAGTACTGGATTTCCTCATCTTCGTTATAAACTAATAATGCATTTTTAGTAGAATCCTGTGCATATTTTTCAATTTCCTCTGAAATGTTATACCATTCTGGTGCGATTAAATCTTCTCTTTTCATGGCAAATGCCCCCTTTTGTACGCTCATTATAAAACTCAATTTTTATCATTTTCAATGGAATTCACTCCAATTCATTAAAGTCGTGACAACTATCATGTTCTGCTATATGGCATCAGTCACGTATTAGTACTATCAATTTCGACTTAGCTTTAGTGCCGTTTTCGCAATGAAGAAAAAAACTCCCTATTGAACACAAGTGAATAATATGGTACATTTTGGTCAACTAAAAGCAAGATTGCAGGGGGACTCATTTAGAGTTGAGAAGGTAAAACCTGACCCTTTGAACCTGTTAGTTAATACTGACGTAGGGAGCAACTCACATCTATTTACTGATGAAAGGCTCTTTTGCGTGTTTTTTTCTACACGAAAAAGAGCCTTTTTTGCACGCTTACGTCCATCCAACAAGGAGGACTTAAAATGGTATTTCATACTATCCGTAAACAAAATCCACTTATTCATTGCATTACTAATTATGTTGTGGCTAATTTTCAAGCAAATGGCTTATTAGCAATAGGCGCTTCACCAGTTATGGCAGATGACAGTCATGAGGTTGAAGAAATGGTCGCAATTTCCTCAGGCTTATTGATAAATATCGGTACCCTTAACGAGCGAATGAAAGAATCAATGTTACTTGCTGGAAAAAAAGCAAATGCCCTTGGTATTCCCGTCATTTTAGATCCTGTTGCTGCAGGTGCAACAACTTACCGGAAACAAACGGTACAACAATTACTTGAGGAAATAAATTTTGCGGCTATTCGTTGTAATATCGGAGAGCTTGCAGCTATAGCCGATGTAGAATGGCAACAAAAAGGCGTAGATAGTGGGAGTGGTTCAATTTCTTTAGAAGTTGAGGCACAAAAAGTAGCTCAACTCTACGATTGTATTGTTATTGTGACCGGCGAAAAGGATTTTATTACTGATGGCGAACATCAGCAATGGGTTACAGGTGGAAATTTTCAAATGACAGAAGTTACTGGAACAGGTTGCTTATTGAGCGCCATTTGTTGTGCATCCTACGTCGCAGGAAATAAACCATTCGACCAATTGGTAGAAACATTATCGCTTTATAAAAAAGTGGCTGAACAAGCCGCTTCTTCTACTTCATACATTGGCGATTTTCAAATTGCAGTATTGAACGAACTACATCGCCTTTCCAAGGGTGGTGAACAATAATGCATATTGTAACAACAATTGCTGGTTCTGATAGTGGTGGCGGTGCAGGCATACAGGCTGATTTAAAAACATTTCAGGAATTAAAGGCGTTTGGAACGTCTGTTATTACAGCTTTAACCGCTCAGAATACACTTGGTGTATCGGATGTCTTACCAATTGAAGTTAGTTTTGTTGAGAAACAACTCCAAGCGCTAGTCGAGGATTTTTCAATAAGTGCCGTTAAAACCGGAATGCTGTTTTCCTCTGAAATAATTCAATCAATTGCACAGATTTTAGCTGAAAGAAATATTCCGCTTATAGTAGATCCTGTCATGATTGCAAAAGGCGGTGAAAGTTTATTACAGCAAGAAGCAATTGAGGTATTACGCAGTTGTTTGCTTCCTTTAGCAACAGTCGTAACACCGAACATTCCTGAGGCAGAAACCCTTTCTGGAAGGACAATCAATTCTTTAACAGATATTAAAGAAGCAGCTAAGGTCTTATTACTAATGGGCGTTCAATGCGTCATTATTAAAGGCGGTCATTTAGAGGATAAATGTTATGCTACTGATTATGTATTTTTCCAAGATGGTCGATCATTTTCCATGCAGTCCACTCGTATTGCAACAAAAAATACGCATGGTACAGGCTGTACGTTTTCCGCTGCATTAACTGCTTTTATTGGTCAGGGACTACCTTTAGAAGAAGCGATTGAGGAAGCTAAAAAATTTATTCAATTAGCAATAACTCATGATTTATCTATTGGTAATGGACATGGTCCTACAAATCATTTTGCTTATCAAAACTTGAAGGATTCCTGCGAGGTGATTATTCATGAAACGTGACGATCTACAGCTATATTTTATAATGGGTACAGGTAATGTTTTCAAACAAGAGCCATTAAACGTTTTAGAGAAAGCTCTGCAATCTGGAATTACTATGTTTCAATATCGTGAAAAAGGACCAAATACATTAACTGGGCAAGCATATGAAGATTTTGCTCGCAAATGTCAAAAGCTCTGTCAACAGTATGATGTTCCGTTTATCGTCAACGATGATGTCGAGCTAGCTATAAAACTTAGAGCGGACGGTATTCATATTGGGCAAGAGGATTTTCCTGTGTCGACGGTGCGTAATAAAATTGGCAATATGATTTTAGGTGTTTCTGTTCATTCACATGCTGAATTACAAACTGCTCTACAATATGGTGCTGATTATGTAGGAATTGGTCCGATTTTTTCAACCACTTCTAAAAGTGACGCCAATCCTCCTAGTGGGACTGATTTTTTACAGCAAGTTAGGCTACAATATCCTGAACTCCCTATCGTTGCAATTGGAGGCATAAACTGCTCGAATGCTCCTACGGTATTTAAAGCAGGTGCGGATGGAATAGCAGTTATTTCTGCCATTTGCCAAAGTGAGGATATTTCAAATACAGTCTCTACATTTAAATCATTTGTAGGATAAAGTGAACGTTTTTACCCCACTGATTATTAGTCTTCACCAATCGGATTTTTACGGGCAGTTAGCCTCACCTATTTCTTTGCTCTCATTGAATTGAAATGGGAGGACCTAACGTTTCTCTTTTGATATAGATAAATTACTGCCCGTTAATACGGGATAAAAATTAAAAAATTTAAACAAACTAAAACCAGTGCCTTTTACGGTCACTGGTTTTAATTTTTTGCTGATTAAGCAATTATTGGTTGTTTGGCATACCTTTTAATTGTGATTCAGCCATTTGTACAAGACGTTTAGTGATTTCACCGCCAACGGAACCGTTAGCACGAGCTGAAGCGTCAGCTCCTAATTGAACACCAAATTCTTGTGCAATTTCGTATTTCATTTGATCTAGAGCGTACTCTACACCAGGTACTGCAAGTTTGTTTGAACTGCGATTTGTTGAAGTCATGTGTCTCTCACCTCCTTGTGAATATAGAATGTGCGATATTAGATTTTTAATACAAAAATTTTAAAGGTAAATTGTACCTCCGAAGGAAATGAACAAAAAAAAGCCAACTCAAGACTTTGAGTCGGCTCATTAGCTTACGAAATCGCAAGTTTCTTCTATAGAAGATCTGCAAATTTATCGGCTTCTTGCTCTTTTTTCGGGAAAATATAAACTTCACGGTTTTTCACTGCTCGTTCGATTAGTTCATCAAAATCCGAGAAGCTTTCATAATGCTCAACCTTTTCAAGCTTTGGCTTTGTTTTTGGACTTGCTGGAGTAAAAATTGTACAACAGTCTTCAAATGGCTGGATAGACGTTTCGTATGTGCCTATTTTCTCTGCAATATCGATAATTTCTAATTTATCTGATGAGATTAATGGACGTAAAATTGGTGTATTAGTTACGGCATTAATAGCTGTTAGACTTTCAAGGGTTTGACTCGCTACTTGTCCAAGACTTTCACCTGTAACAATTGCTAGCGCACCAATTTCTTCACGTACTTTGTCAGCAACTTTTAGCATCATTCGACGAGTTGTTGTCATCGATACATTAGAAGGTACTTTTTCTTTAATAAGAACTTGGATTTCAGTGAAAGGAATAACATGTAAACGAATACTAGCGCCAAATTTCGTTAATTCATTAGCAAGCACCTTTACTTTTTCCAATGAATTTTGGCTTGTATAAGGTGGACTAAAGAAGTGAATCGCTTCTAAGCGCACTCCTCGTTTCATCATTAAATAACCAGCAACAGGACTATCTATTCCACCAGAAAGCATTAATAAAGATTTACCATTCGAACCTACAGGCATTCCACCTGCACCTGGAATAACTTGTGCCATCATATATGTTGCGTCATGACGCACTTCTACACGAAGTTCGATATCAGGCTTTTTCACCTTTACTGATAAATTTTGATATTGTGGTAATACATAACCACCGATTTCGCGTTGAATGGCATGTGATTCTAATGGAAATGTTTTATCAGTACGCTTTACTTCTACTTTAAAAGTAAGCTGCTCATTTTTAAATGTATCCATAATTGTTATAGCAAGTTTTTTCATGGCCTCCATGTCTTTTTCACATGCTGCCACTGGACTAAATGATTGGATACCAAAAATTTTAGGTAATCCTTTTAATAGAACGTCCATTTGTGTTTCATCTTGAATGGCGATAAACATACGGTCGCGCTCTGTACGAATGTGTAAATGCCCTAAATCTGCAAATGCATGACGAATGTTCTCACGTAAACGACGAATAAAATCCATCTTGTTGCGACCTTTTGTAGAAAGCTCTCCATATCGAATTAAAATTTCTTTCCAAATCATTTTTAAAATTCTCCTTTAAGTTCCATCAATACTTCATCTAACACTTGTTTAAACTTTACTATATCTTCATTTGTTACATGTGCGCCAAAACTTATACGAATAACACCCTTTTTAAAGTGCTCATCAATATTTAAAGCTTCAACAACATGGCTTGTTTTTGTCTGTTTCGATGAGCACGCACTCGATGTCGATACAATTACATTGCGTTTTTGCAATGCATTAATAATGACTTCACCTTTTAAGTCGCGAATACTAAAAGATAAAATATGTGCCGCACCTTGTGGGGTTGATAAAATATGCGCTGCATCTCCATAGCCACGTAGTTGCGTGCATATTTCTTCATTCCATTGACGATATTTTTTTGCACGATCATTCATCGTCTCTACTGCTATTCGGGCTGCTTTAGATAAGGCTACTGCTTGCGGTACAGCTACTGTTCCACTACGCAAACCAAACTCCTGCCCTCCGCCAAGTGCATATGGTTGCCATTTCATTTTTTTACGAAATGCTAGTACACCTGAACCTTTAAAGCCATGAATTTTATGGCCAGAAATTGAAATACAGTCTGGTCCATCATCATCGTTAAATGATATCGGTAACTTTCCAAAGCTTTGTACAGCATCCACGTGAAAAGCTGCGCGACTTGATTCATGAATAATTTTTGCAGCTTCAAAAATTGGTTGGATAGCACCCATTTCATTATTTACATGCATCATACTTACTAAAATGGTATCCTTGCGCACTTTTGTACGAAGCTCCTCTAAAGAAATAACTCCATTTTTATCGGCTTGTAAGTATTCAACATCAAAACCCTCTTGCTCAAGTTGCTTAACAGCTTCTAGAACAGATGGATGTTCAACTTCAGTTGTTAAAATATGATTTCCTTTATGTGTATTGCTACGTGCTAAACCAAATATAGCCGTGTTATTGGATTCAGTACCACCTGATGTAAATAGCACATTTTTTGCTTCTGTCTGCAAAATATCTGCTACTTGCTCACGTGCACGCATTAACAATTCGTTTGATTCAACACCCATTGCATGAATGGAAGCAGGATTGGCATAATACTGCTCATTCACTGCCATAAATGCTTGCATAACCTCTTTTAAAGGTTTTGTTGTTGCACTGTTGTCTAAATAGATTGTATTAACTTCCATTAATATTCACACACTTTCAAAACGTTGATTTAACGGTATTTATCATAACGCAATCTTCAGCAATTGACTACTAACTTTAACAATTATCCTAATTTAATCACTTATTTGTTTGCTTTTAATGTGAAAAACCACCCATTAAGAGTGGCATATTAAAATTTACTATGAACGTTTCCTGAGTATAAAAATTTGGGTTTTGCATTGTTAGGCTTATTACTATAACGTGAAGTTGATTTCCGTTCCGGCTGGGCGCTTTGTAGCTGTCGCTTCGCTTTCGCTACAGAAAACATTTGTTGCTGTCGCTTCGCTTTCGCTACAGAAAACATTTGTTACTGACGCTTCGCTTTCGCTCAGAGCAGAGCTTCCTGGGGGCGTCCGATGAGCCGCTTGGGGCAACAGGATGTTTTTTGCGCGAAAGCGTAGTGCTAACGTAGCGTCAGCAGCAGGATGTTGGTCACGAAGGCGTTATCACAGGACGTGATGCTTTTAGCCTTCGTTCCTCTATTGCTGATCCCCAAGGAGTCGCCCAACCTCCACTCCAATCAACTTATATACATGACATATGCTTTAAATAAATGCCATCCTCAACTTTCAGCAGCCATATTTATACTATATTTTACCACCATATTGAAGGCGGACTTCACCACAATATACCTTAGTCAACACGCTTATTTTTAACCTTTTTTCATTGTTATAAATTCTGTTGAAGCTGTAAATTCCATGACTTTTGTAAAACCTAATTTTTCATAAAGATGAATGGCTCTTGTATTAAATGTAGCTACTGTTAAACGAATAGGACTATGATTTTCTTGTTGTAGCTGATTTAAAATAAATGAAAAAAATTCTGAACCGCAACCTTTTCCTGTTAGCTCAGGCTTCATCCCTATCCCCACATCAATGCACTCGTCTAAATACGCACCATAATCACGTCCTTTAGGTACTTGTGCTGATGTTCCTGTACAGAAAAAACCAACTAGCTCTTCTTGATCATTGACAATTGAATAATACGGACTTTCAAGAATTTCTTTTAGAGATTCATCGCATAGATCATTGTTATAAAAATCATATGGTTCTTCATATTTCCAATTCAAAATATCAGTCGCAAAAATTTCATTCATTTCCCGAATATAAAATTGCATTATGACCACCTCTATTAGTTTTTAATCAAAATCGTAGTGAGACATCATGTGAAGCTTCCCGCTCCATTTCCCTTTTATCACGAATGCGTAGCTTCCTCAAACATTTCAAGGCGCTAAAATCGTAGGTTTAGAGAAATTTTGCATCTTAATAACAAAACTGTCTAAAAAGTAATAACTATACCTTTTAGACAGCTGATGTATTTTTTTATTATACTTGACTATTTAGTTATTGTTTCTCTGCTACAAGTTCTTGAATTCGCTTTAAAGCACCTGGCTCCATTTCTTCAACTGCCGTTCCAGCCTCTTCTAATGCCTTGGAATAGCGGAATTGATTAAAGGATTTTTCTGCTTCTCTTAAACGAGTATGCAATTTTGGATTTGTTGCACGATGACGATTACCATACTGAATAATACGTTCAATCAGCATTACATTTTCAATCAATTCATTCGCCTTCGCTTTTACATCCTCTACGCAAAGTGTTGCAGCATTTAAATTGTTATGGACTGTTCCCATATTGAGTGGTACCTCTTGAAGGCTTTGCATAACTACATAAATATGCTCTGCTGCCTCATCTAGACGGGCATCCATCTCTTCAGGAATACCTGGAATATTAGCCTTATTCAATAGCCGATCTGTTTCTTGTAACGTTTTCTTTAAGCTTTCTACTTGTGCACGAGCCTTGTTTTCATCAATTCGGAGCTTCTTCATCGTATTTGATAAATGGCCTTGCTCCTCATGAATATGTTCAAGTTCCTCGTTAATTTCAATCAATTCTTCCTGCAAACTTGAGTATGCGGATTTTTCCTCTCTAACACGCATCGCTAATAAATCATAGCGACGTTGTAAAGCCTCTAATTGCTTTAACGCAGCTTTTGGAATTTCTGCATCTTTTTCATTTAAACGGTAGCTTTGCTGCACAAAAGTTGCTTCATCACTTACTAATCTTGTTGAACTAATAACATTAGTAATTGAGCTTAATAAACGATCACAATTTTGGTCAACATAATTTTTAGCAATAACTTCTTTTTCAAGTAGATCGTAAAAGTGATCAATCTCTTCATTTATTTCAGCTACACGTGGTTTAACAACGGTTAAATTAAGCTCTGCTAATTCATTTTTTAATGTCGCAAATTCTTCATCAAATTTATCGAACCCCTTAGTTAGCTCTAAATGCTGTAAATAGTAGGATTGCTCCTCCATTTCACGCTGGCCACTACGTAATTCCTGTACCGCGCCTGGTAGTTTTACTTGCAATTCAGTCAAAATTGCTGGGACATCATTAATATATTCAAATGTCTGTTGTGATTCTTGATTCAAGCCAATAACAATTTCTCGAGCCTGCAAATAATTCCCTTCGCTAGTAAGCACATCGAATTCCTCAAACTTTTGAACAAACATCTCCAGCTTTTTCTCCAGAGCCGGTAATGCTACACCAAATGAATGTTGGTGAGCTAACAATGTTTTACGTGCAGAGCGATAGTATTCTTTTAATTGTTCAATTTCAATACGATTTTTTTCTTCGCTGCCAATTAATTCATTTAGTTCTTCTAAGATTTTATCTTTATCTTGTTCACATTTTTGAATGTAATCTTCTATCTCACGTTCAATTAACGTTGCTTTCTTAAAACGAAGTCTATTGATTTGATCCTCTGCATCAAATAAAAGTGAATCAATTTTTGTCATATGTACATCGATGACTTCATCCCAGCTATTTCGCCATCGTTCAAACATCTCTTCCGTTTCACCGTTCATGTTCAAAGATTTAACTTTTGAAATTTCCTCATTTATGGGATTGTTTTGTATTTGTGATTTTTCATTTTCAAGTTTAGCAATGATTGTTGTATGTTTTCGTCGCATCATAAATCCTACTATCGCTAAAATTAATAGTAGGATAACCGGAATGATGATATACTCCATCGTAAGCCTCCTATTCTACAATAAACGAATTGGCTAGTTGTATTTATTATATACTATGTTATCGCCTTTTGTACTAAAATTTGAGTGTTTTTTATGTATTTACGCCTTTCAAGAATAACACCTACTTAAATTCTGAACAATTTGCGCAAATAAAAGTGTTTGATCCAAAAGCTAAAGGAGTGGTAATTTTATGAAATGTGACGGCCATGTTCATAGTCCGTATTGTCCACATGGTACTTCTGATTCATTTAAGCAATATATTGAAAAAGCAATTTCTCACAACTTTACAGATATTACCTTCACAGAACACGCACCATTACCTTTGAATTTTACTGACCCTACACCTCAGCAAGATAGTGGTATGAATCCAGAATTTTTAATGCCTTATTTTGAAGATTTACAGTGCCTTCAAAAGGAGTACGCACAAGACATTCGCATTCATATCGGTCTTGAGGTTGACTATATTCAAGGCTTTGAACAAGAAACTCGTCAATTTCTTGATACATATGGACACTTTTTAGATGACTCTATTTTATCAGTCCATTTTTTACAATGGCAAAATATCTTTGAATGCATAGACTTTTCTCCAGAAAGCTTTATGGCTTTTTCAAAAAAAGTGGGCTCTATTGAACAAGTGTATAATTTATATTACGATACCGTCCTACAATCCATTAAAGCAGATTTAGGGCAATACAAGCCTAAACGCATTGGGCATCCTTCACTTATTCACAAATTTCAATTAGCACATAAAATGAAAATTGATGATTCTACGCGGATTCGAGAAGTATTAGATTTAATGAAAGCAGAAGGCTATGAGCTAGATTTAAATAGCGCTGGTTTAAGTAAAACATATTGTCAGGAACCTTATCCACCATTTACCTTTATCGATTATAGTAAATCTATTGGGCTACCAATTGTTTTTGGTTCAGATGCTCATAGTGTTGATGATTTACATCAACACTATAATGTTATATATCCAAAATAAATATCTTTCAAACGAGGTGCTATTATGTTTACACAAATTAATTATGAAGGGCCAATTGTCGAGCAATATAATACATTAGCAAAACAGTTAGATGCCCTACTTACTGGAGAAAGCGATCGCATTGCTAATTTAAGCAACGCCTCTGCTTTACTAAATCAATTCCTACCGAACATTAACTGGGTTGGTTTTTATGTATTACAGGGGGATGAACTTGTATTAGGGCCATTCCAAGGCTTACCTGCCTGCGTCAGAATACCAATTGGACGCGGAGTTTGTGGAACAGCTGTAGGCAAAGCAGAAACTATAGTGGTAAAAGACGTACATGACTTCCCAGAGCATATTGCTTGTGATGCCGCATCCCAATCCGAAATTGTTATTCCCTTAATAAAAGAAAGACAGGTCATCGGTGTACTTGATATCGACAGTCCAATCACAAACCGCTTTTCAAAGGAAGATCAAGAGGGGTTAGAGGTATTCGTAAAAACCTTACTTCTCCATTTATAAAAAATACCCTGAAATGATTTATTGTCATTTCAGGGTATTTCAGCGCATAAGGCTGATGTTTTATTTTCAAAACCAACTTTTTTTATTACATTATAAATTGTTTTGATAAGATCGATCATGAATACAAAATCGATTTTTACCACTGTTTTTCGCTTCATAAAGCGCTGTATCTGCATGTAGGAAAACAGATTGAAACGCTGGATGGTACTGTTCGTCCCATGTTATGAGACCTGCTGAAATAGTCACCTGAGGATCTGTTGTATTTGGAATTATTGCAACGATTGTTGCTGCTAATTCGATTGCTTCTTTCTCATCAATATTTGGGATATACACAGACATTTCTTCTCCACCCCAGCGTGCACAAATACCACGAACTCCAATCATTTCTTTTAACTGTACCGCAATTTGCTTAAGAATCTTATCACCAATTTGGTGACCATACGTATCATTAATGCGTTTAAAATTATCAATATCAATGAGTAAGAACATCCCTGATTGATCATTTTTAAGAGACTTTTCTACATATTGGTCTAAATAACTTCTTGCATATAATTTCGTTAAATGGTCCAAATCTACCATTTCTTGAAGTTGATTACGTAGTATTGAGTTTGCAATTGCTAAAGAAGAGTGATGGATTAATGATTGCATTAATTTAAAGCTATCAAATGAAAAGAAATATGGCTCCTTGTGTAACACAATACTAAAGCCATTAATTTTTTCTTCCATTAAAATCGGGATTGCCATAATTGAACGATATTCAATTTGATTAGGGGTTAATCGACTGAAATCGGCAATAAATAGTGGATCGTTGGAATGTTCAAAATGATGTTCAACATGTTTTATATATGTTTGACCCTTCTCTGCATTGAAAAAGGCTGTACTCGCATCCGTCACTTTAAAGGTGTCATTATGTTTAAAAGCGAAACAAACTTCCATTGGTTGAAAAGATTTCATTAACTGTTTTTGGAGGAAAAGTAACATTTCATTTATGTCAATCCTCATATTTAAACGATGCGATGTTTCATTGATGAGTTGTAAATCACTTACAAGGCGATGTGCTTGATGATATAATTTTGCATTTTCTAGTGCATTTCCAGATGCTTGTGCTAGCATTCGTACAAAATCTTTTTCAGTCGTTGAAAAAAGATATGTTGTAGGTGCACTTACTTGTAAAATACCATAAATAGCTTGTCTCCCTTTTATAGGGGCGTTTAATAATCGACAATTCAAATCGCTTGCAAGCTCCGTCGTCAGCTCTCCTGAGACAAAAGCCTCAATTGTCGCAGGTCTTTCAGATAAGTAATCAAATAGCTTAATATCGATAGTCGTATGGCGGTCTTGATCATTCGATAGTATAAGCTCCACATTAAACTCCGGGAAATTATCCTTAATATTTTTCAAGACATTTTCTAAAATTAAATCAATATCCATAGTGGAATGAAATAAATCTGTCATATTGTACAATTTTCTATATTGGTCTTCATTCACTTTTACTTCGAAATTTTCTCTAATGATCTGAAAAGCCTTCGTGAGCGTTTCGACAAAATTTTCTCCGTAATCCGAAGTCATAAAGTCTGTCCAAGCATCGGTTGCCTCAACGAGTAGCACACCAATTGGATTTTTGCCTTCTGCTTGTAAAAGCACCATATCTGTCATCATCGTATATGCTTCTTTTTCTTTTAATATATAAGGGACTTTTACCAACTTCTGTTGATAAAAGCTAGCTTCAATCATTAACCATGACACAGCATTTAGTTTTGTTTCAATTGTTACAGTAGCCATTTCTTCAACAGGTATTAAAGAATTACCTTCTAAACCGAGAAACGCCACATTTACAATTCCAAAGTGCTTCTTTAGACACCGTTCTAATGGGTGAAAATACCCATTAAAACCGGCTTGTTCCTTAGAACTCACCCAAATGCTCAAAACATCTGATTTTATATATTTTAGCGTTTGTAAATGGTCTGTCATGAAATCACCTTTTCTATATAACGTCCAAATCAATACTATTAACTTATAGTATAGTATACATAATTTGTGTCATTTTGACTATGTTATTCTATTTTACTTTTACATTTTACATTCCACACTGTACCATTAACTACTCTTATATATCGAAATATGTATAAAGAGGAAATTTATACTATTACACTTTTACGAAAATAGTTAGTCTAATAATTGACGTCTATGTAATAAGCCGTTACAATGGAGTTTGTGTAAAATAAACGCAGCAGTGGTATGAGCTTATTACTGTATTTTATTCCTCTATTTTATTTAGAATAACTAAACAGATTCTAAACAAATAGACGGTGTATTGCGTAACCTAACGGCTGCATAGGCGAAAATACATGAAAATAAAATACGTATAAGAATGGGTACTACTGGTTTTTGTTTTACAACAAAAAAACCAAATTTAAAGGAGGAGACAACAATATGTCTCGTTATACAGGTCCATCTTGGAAATTATCACGTCGTCTTGGTATCTCACTAAGCGGTACAGGTAAAGAAATCGAAAAACGCCCTTACGCACCAGGTCAACACGGTCCAAACCAACGTAAAAAATTATCAGAATACGGTTTACAACTTCAAGAAAAACAAAAACTTCGTCACATGTACGGCATGAACGAACGTCAATTCCGTACTCTATTCGACCGCGCTGGTAAAATGAAAGGTGTTCACGGTGAAAACTTCATGGTTCTTCTTGAAACTCGCCTTGACAACCTAGTTTACCGTTTAGGTTTATCTCGTACTCGTCGTGGATCTCGTCAATTAGTAAACCACGGCCACATCTTAGTAGATGGCAAACGCGTTGATATTCCTTCATACAGCGTAAAACCAGGTCAAACGATTTCTCTTCGTGAAAAATCTCAAAACCTTGCTGTAGTAGCAGAAGCAATCGAAGTAAACAACTTCGTACCTGACTACTTAACATTTGACGCTGACAAAAAAGAAGGTACATTCACTCGCCTTCCAGAGCGTTCTGAATTATCAGCTGAAATCAACGAAGCATTCATCGTAGAGTACTACTCTCGTTAATTAAATTGCTCTGCAAAGAGTAGTTTAGAAAACCCTAGAAAACCTTTTATATCAAGGTTTTCTAGGGTTTTTGCTTTTTTATCGACAATGCACAATCATGCATTAAATATTGTTATTTTTGGGCTGACATTGGGGGAAGATTGGTGCTAATAAATTACGGTGAATGTGTGTATAGGAATGCGTGAGTAGGATTGAGGCTAATTGCTTCAATCTTTTTTTCGGGTTAACTAGTGATCCGAAGAATAAAAGAAACTATCTGTTTAGTCGATAGCCTCTTCGATAAAAAATCGGATTAAACTTTTGTTTTCCCTGTACTTTTTCTTCCAAAATTTCACCTCCTACTATTTCTCTTATTTAATACGTTTATCAATGGAAAAAGTTTTAATTTCCTATTCATTTAATTAAATATTTATTCTCAAACAAACGTCAAGAAATCATTTTATGCGATTGATACTATATCCATTAATATGCTAGCAGAAACGATTAAACGACCTGAGCCTTTAAAATCCCGGGCTCAAGCCGCTTCATACATGTTTATTATTCTCCTTGACCTAGCACAGTTCAGCATTCTAAATTTTTCTTATTTCATTTGTTGTTGCAATAGAACTCAAAATACCTATTGTCCCGAGAACTAACAACGATTTCGATGGACCAATAATTCCCAATGTTAATCCTCCTACTCCTACGACAGTTGTGAAATACCTACTATATTTCAGTTTTGATTTTGTTACTTTTGGCGTTTTCACATTTACCCTAACCATCTTATTTACCTTACTCAGAGCAGTATCTAATTGTTTAATCATTTTAGTTTACCTCCGTTAGAATTAATTGAATAAAAAATCAATAGCGGGATTTACTAATAGCAAGAAACTGGAAATCAATACATATACGCCATATTTTTTCTTTTTTAAAATACAAAGCAATCCAATAATAAACACCACAAGTGCAAGCCCAATTGATATGTAGCTGAATATTCCTATAGAACTATTTTGTTGCAAGATATCTAATATTAAATTTCTCAAAGCAAATCCCCCAATCTTAATGTTTGTTTCAGTTAGTTTACACAATGGTCATTAGTAAGATTTTTGTTTGCTAAAGAAAATGAATTTGTAAAAATTTGATATATTGAACTATCGAGTAGAAAATTGAATATTTCGCATTTGTTACAAACTAAATCTTTTTTCATCGCTGCGGTATATAAAAGTGTGCTAAAGATCCCATATGCTTTTTCTCTTGAAATTTTCACATCTAGATTTGAACGCTCTAAAACTTCATCAAAAAAATTCTTATCATTTTCTCTTAGACTTTCAATTTTTTCTTTAGGTAGCTTTTTTAAAAACAAATGATAATCTGGATTGTTGAAATTATATAATGTAGGATGCTTTACATACTCTTCAAAAAGCCAGTTCATAGCTTTTTTAAACCCTTCTATACCTGAGTTAGTCTCTATCATAGAGTGCCATTGTTCTTTCAATTGATTTTGAATCATCGACAGTACTTCTAGAAAGAGCTCTTCTTTTGTTTTATATAGCCTGTAAAAAAATTCAGTTGATATGCCAACTTCATTAGTAAGTGTATCGATGCTAGTTAATTTGTATCCTTTCGTTTTCCAACTCTGAGCACAACTTTCACGTAACTTTTGTTTAACTAATGGAATATCTTCCTCAGTAAAATTTTTAATCATTAGATCAGTTCCTCTAATTAGTATCATTTAGATCAGCCCCTTTCATTTCATACTTTAATTGTACGAATCGATTGTCTCTTTTTTCTTACTCATTCCTTACAAGTTTATTAATTTTATGAAACTTAAGATGAAACAAATGCAAAAGTAGAAATGGCTTAATCATGCTGAAAAAAGCCCTCCACGGTGCCGCACCCTAGAAGTTAGAATTGAAATTCTAACTTCTAGGGTGTTTTTTTCTGACAAAATATAGGGATGAATTTAAATTAAAAGTTGTTAAAGAATATTTAGAAAGTACTTTAGGCTATAAATTATTAGCTATGAAATATGGTATTCCTGCTGAATCTCAACTAAAAAATGGGTACGTGAATTTCCCTCTCCAACTTTTTTCGTTTAGTTCGCAATAAAAGCCCTACCATTAGGTAAAGAATTGTAGTAATAATGCCTGCCGTTGGAGAAACAAGAAATTCTTTTCCCTGAGAAATTTTAATATATCCATCAAGAATAAGTGGATTCACAAGCGCATCTTCTGTCATATGCATAAGGACAAGTGGCCAAATACTTTTCGTCATTAAATAAATTTCTGTATACATTACTGTCCAGCAAATCATCGTCACAATACCTATCAACGCAAATAGCCACCTATTTACAGGAAGTACACTAAAGATGTCACTTTCTGATAAGAACACTAAAAAATACGGGATATGCCAAGCTCCCCAAACACCACCAGCAATAAGATACAACCAAAAATCATTTACCTTTAACGTTAAAAGTTTACTTGTCAAATAACCTCTCCAAACGGATTCCTCAAAAAAGTTTTTAACAAATTGGATCAGTAAACCACCAACAAAAACTGAAATTAATGCATCCAAATTAAAATCCGAAAAATCCATCCAGCCAAATATATAGCTTACTAACAAAACTATAGTAGTGATGACAGGATAGACTAGGAGCGAGACAATATACCATTTTATGTTGCCTTTCAAATTAGGTAATAAGCCTATATCTCGCCACCCATCTCCTGCAAAGACACGTAACAGTATAGTTGTCAGCAGCGGAAATACTAGCCAAATTCCCATCCCAAGCGTGTCACCTTTAGGCTGTTCAGGGATGGAGCGATCTACAAAAACACCAAGCCAACCACATAGCAAAACAACAACTATAAAGATTATTAAGTTCCGTGTAGTTTTCACTTTTAATTCGCCTCCCTGTTTTCAAGGATTGAAATAACCCACATTGAATTGGGACAAGGAGTTTCGGGATGCAGCGCAATGTATTGGGCGATTCCTTGTATAGAACACCAAAATGCTACCGCAAGTGCCTCAGCATTTCCCTGTTTAATTTCTCCTAGTAATTGCCCCTTCTCTATTAATGAAATACTCTTTTTTATTAATTTATCTGCTTCCGTAAGCATTTCTTTTAAATCTTCCGACAAGGAATCAAGATGCTGTGCATTTTCCATTAGCACAAACATTTTTGCTGCAGATGGGTTTGTACGGATCGTGTCAAACAAATCCTCAGCAGCCGTTGTAAAAATTGCCAATGGCGATTCATTCATAAAATTAAAATCCAACTTGAGTCTTTCACACCCTATGCGAATTAACTCTTCATAAAGCTTTTCCTTAGAGTCAAAATAATGAAAAAGTAGCCCCATGCTCATATCAGCAGCTTTAGCAATATCAGCAACTTTCGTTTCACCGTACCCCTTCCGAATAAACAAATCTAATGCAGATTGTAAAATTAAAGCCCTTCGTTGTTCTTTTTGCTCATGTCTAATTGACATTTTTACCCATCCTTTTATTGAAAATATTTTCATTGAAATTGTATTCAATAAAATTGCAAATATCCCTGAAAAGTGCCCTAAAAATGAAAACTTTAATAAGTTTTCATTCCCTTTTGTAAATATCAATAAAAAAGGAACCTTTTATCTTTATGAAAGTCTAAATGGAAAATATCGGAATAAAAGAGGAAATAATGGGGGTTTCTGAACTTACTGTGATGGTAAAAACATCAAAGCAAGGGAATTAAGCGTCCAATTACTTTTAAAGAAAGTCTACTGCATATCACTTCTCATAAAAAGGCTTCACTAGCTCTCCTATTATTAGGCTTTTTGCTAGTAGCTATTTGGTTCGGATATGAGCAGGAGGTATATCATTTTAATGCTCACAGTGGTTATCCTCCTATAAGTTTAGGTTCAAAAGCAATTGTCTATATGTGCGCATTACTTGGATATACGGTCATTCTTTATTTACTGCTTGCATTATGGCTCTCCTTAAACATTTCAAAAAGAAAAAGAATTTAATTTAAATATTCTGTAAATTATGACTATTTTATGTACTTTAAAATAGTAATTACTCAATAAAAAAACGACTTAACCACTACTATTATAGTAAAAACAAAATATCAGTTATTTACTATTCAATACTTCTTTAAAATAGAACACATTTCCCAAAAATATATTTTACTTTCATAGGAAAACAATTCTTAAACCATTTTAAAATCAATATCCCTAGACAATTCAACCTTCCTCCAATCAAAAAACAAGGCTAACTTTTTTGTAAAATAATAACACGATTAAAATTAACAATTTTAATAAAAATACGAGTTGAACTTTTACAAAAAATAGAATACTATGAATTTCGAAAGGTGGTTCGCCATCATTCAAGCAATAACAATTTTTTTAAAGGGGTTGGAAATATGTCAGACGTTCTAAAGCAATTTGTTATGCCGAAAACAAACTTATTTGGACCTGGAGCAATTCAAGAAGTTGGTAAACGCTTAAATGATTTAGAAGTGAAAAAGACATTAATCGTAACAGATGAGGGCTTACACAAACTAGGTCTCTCTGAACAAATTGCTAACATCATTATAGCTGCTGGAATTGATGTAGCAATTTTCCCGAAAGCAGAACCAAATCCAACAGATCAAAACATTGAAGATGGGATTACAGTGTATCATGCTGAAAACTGTGATTCGATCATTTCTCTTGGAGGAGGTAGCGCACACGATGCAGCGAAAGGTATCGGACTTATTGCTTCGAATGGTGGACGCATTCATGATTACGAGGGCGTTGACAAATCACAAAACCCATTGGTGCCATTAATCGCTATTAACACAACTGCTGGTACAGCAAGTGAAATGACTCGCTTCACGATTATCACGGATACAGCTCGTAAAGTGAAGATGGCCATTGTAGACAAACATGTTACTCCACTACTATCAATTAATGACCCAGAGCTAATGATTGGCTTACCTCCTGCTCTAACAGCGGCAACTGGTTTAGATGCATTAACACATGCAATTGAATCATTTGTATCGACAAACGCAACACCAATTACTGACGCTTGCGCTGAAAAGGTACTTCAGCTAGTTCCTGAATATTTACCACGTGCCTATGCAAACGGTGCTGATTTAGAAGCACGTGAACAAATGGTTTACGCACAATTTTTAGCAGGCATGGCGTTTAATAACGCTTCACTTGGCTATGTACATGCAATTGCTCATCAATTAGGTGGCTTCTATAATCTACCACATGGTGTATGTAATGCTATTTTATTGCCTCATGTTTGCCGCTTTAACTTAACAGCACGTACTGAGCGTTTTGCAAAAATCGCTGAATTGTTAGGTGAAAACGTTGAAGGATTAAGTAAACGTGATGCTGCCGAGAAAGCAATTACAGCAATTGAAAATCTTTCTAGCGATTTGAACATTCCAAGTGGCTTCCGCGAATTAGGTGCGAAGGATGAGGATATTGAAATCTTAGCGAAAAATGCAATGTTAGATGTATGTGCTTCAACAAACCCACGTAAAGCAACGTTAGAAGACATTAAACAAATTATTACAAATGCGATGGGTCCTGTAGCAAAAAAAGAAGAATCACTCGAAGCTATCGCACTTTCTTAATAAGTAATCAGAAGGCATGTCTCTTGGCATGCCTTTTTTATTGAGGAAAACATTCTGTCATTGTATGTGACTCCAACACTCGCTATACTTTTCTTAAAAAGAATTGGAGATAAGAAGATGCGTTTAATATCAATATGTCCTAGTAATACCGAGCTTGTTGCTTATTTAGGTCTGACTGATCAACTTGTTGGTGTCGATGATTTTTCGGATTGGCCATTAGCAGTAAAAAACTTACCTCAGCTTGGCCCAGATTTATCAATTGATATGGATGCATTAGAGGCATTGCAGCCTGATCTTGTACTCGCATCCTTAAGTGTCCCTGGCATGGAAAAAAATATTGAAGCGTTACAAGCTAGAAATATTCCCCATATTGTTTTTAATGCTAATTCATTAGAGGAAATCGCACAGGATCTCCATACTTTAGGTAAAGCCTGTGGAGTTGAAGGGCGTGCAAAAGAAATCTCTGAGGAATATTTACAATGTATAGATCGTCTTCGCACAATTGCTGAAACAATTCCTAAAAAACCTACTCTCTATTGGGAGTGGTGGCCAAATCCTATCTTTACGCCAGGTAAAATAAATTGGCTAACTGAAATTAGTGCCATTGCTGGTGGGCAAAATCTGTTTCAAGATGTAGAACTAGCAAGCGTGCAAACTGATTGGGCAGATGTAGTAAGGCGCGACCCAGACTATATTATGATGGCTTGGGTAGGAGTTGCCTTTGAGCGTATTCAACCGGCTAATTTATTAAAGCGTGCACATGCTCAGGAGCTTCAAGCCGTTAAAATGAAACAGCTTCACGTAATGGAGGAATGGCTTTATTGTCGCCCATCACCACGTCTTATAGAGGGTGCATTAAAGCTAGCGAATATGCTTCACCCCGAAGAATATAAGCACATAATAGGGGAACGAAGGCTAAAACCATCACGTCCTGTGATAACGCCTTCGTGACCAGCATCCTGTTGGCCCGAGACCCTGCAGCGAAGTGAAGCGGCTCATCGAACGCCCCAGGAAGCTTTATTGCGAGAAAGCGAAGCGTCAGCAACAAATGTTTTATCTGTGCGAAAGCGAAGCGTCAGCAACAAATGTTTTATCTGTGCGAAAGCGACGCGTCAGCGGCAAAGCGCCCAACCGGAACGGAAATCACCCCCTCGTTTTGCCGAGGAGCCATACTTTATTTTCAACAAAACAAAACATCCCCTCAAATTTCGAAGGGATGTTTCTTTGTTTGAAGCTGAATTAAACAAACTTCACCATATGGTATTTTTTCTTGCCGCGACGAACAATGCTGAATGCATCTTCTAAACGATCTTTGCCGTCGATTACATATTCTAATTCAGTGACTTTTTCACCGTTCACGCTAATCGCACCATTTGTTACGTCTTCACGAGCTTGACGTTTTGAAGGTGAAATACCCGCTTCCACTAATAAGTCCACAATGTTTTTATCTTCTTTCGCCAATTCAATAGAAGGAACATCTTTAAACGCATCCTTCATTTCATCAGCAGAAAGTGCTTTTAAGTCTCCAGAGAATAAAGCAGCTGTAATGCGGATTGCTTGGTCTAATGCTTCTTGACCATGAATTAAGCGAGTCATTTCTTCAGCTAATGCTTTTTGCGCCTTACGTAAATGTGGTTCCTCTTCTACAGATACTGCTAAAGCTTCAATTTCTTCACGAGAAAGGAATGTGAAGATTTTTAAGTATTTTACAACATCAGCATCCGCAGCATTAATCCAGAATTGGTAGAACTCGTATGGAGATGTTTTCTTACTATCTAACCATACAGCACCACCCGCTGTTTTACCAAATTTCGTACCGTCTGCTTTCGTTACTAACGGAATTGTGATACCGAAGGCTTTTGTCTCTTCCTCATGTGTTTTACGAATAACTTCTAAACCTGTTGTAATATTCCCCCACTGGTCAGAGCCACCTACTTGAATACGGCAGTTGTAATGGTTGTATAAATGATTGTAATCAATACCTTGAATTAAAGTATACGCAAACTCAGTAAATGAAATCCCTGTATCAAGGCGTGATGCAATCGTATCCTTTGCTAACATGTAATTCACGTTAATTAATTTCCCGTAATCACGTAAAAACTCAATCGTATTTATATTGCCAATCCAGTCACGGTTATTCACTAATTGTGCACCATTACCATCTTCTGCAAAATCAAAAATACGCTCTAATTGACTACGGATACCTTGAACATTTTTATCAATTTGCTCAACTGTTTGTAATTGGCGTTCTTCAGAGCGACCAGATGGATCTCCAATCATACCAGTCGCACCACCAACTAATAAAATTGGACGGTGACCTGCTTTTTGGAATCGACGTAGCGTTAAAAGAGGCACAATATGCCCAATATGCATAGAATCCGCAGTTGGATCAACACCACAGTACAAAGATACAGATTGTTCATCTAATAATTTCGTCATACCTTCAGCATCAGTTTGTTGGTACAACAATCCGCGCCATTCTAAGTCTTGTAATAATTCGTTCGTCATTTTTATTCCTCCTAAGTGTTTAATAATTCCGTGTAGGGAGAAACAAAAAAGTCCCTACACGCAAAACATTGCATGCAGGGACGTTATAAACTAACGCGGTACCACCCGGCTTGAAGATGTCATCCATCTTCCTCTTCATTCAACCGCCTTTATCGCAGGCGCGCACGTCTAAGCTCCAAGCACGTAATTCGTCTCTACATTATGACCAGCTTTCACCAACCGCCGGCTCTCTAAACAGGGAATATAGACACTACTGCAAGCTCTTCTTCGCTAGAAAACTATAAGCATTATTCTAAACGATTCTTTTTCATTGTCAATAATTATGTTCGACCTAAATCAATATGTGCTATAATAGACAAGATTTTAGGAGGTCGATACATTGAAAGATTGGATTGAGAAAATCAATGCAAAGATCGATGAATTAATTCAACAAAAATGGATGAAGAAATTACGTATTTCAGGAAGTGTTACCTGGAACTTATTTTTACTATTTTTAGTCTTTGCATTGGTAGGTACTGTATTTGCCGGTTCAGTTGGCGCTGGCTATTTTGCGTCACTTGTAAAAGAAGAGCCACTACGCTCAAAGCAAGAATTACGAAATGAAATTTTCAACTACGATTCAACAAGTGAGATTTATTTTGCTAACGATATTTATATCGGAAAATTACGTACAGATTTAGACCGTCGAACAACAACATTAAACAATATCGCACCTGATGTTATTAATGCGGTATTAGCGACAGAGGACGAGTATTTCCGTGAACATAGCGGAATAGTTCCAAAAGCTGTCATCCGAGGGCTACTTCAAGACGTCACAAACTCTTCCACTCAAACTGGTGGTTCTACACTAACACAGCAACTTATAAAAAACCAAGTATTAACAAACGAAGTATCTTATGAGCGAAAAGCAAAAGAACTTTTACTTGCGATGCGTTTAGAGCACTTTATGAAAAAGGAAGAAATTTTAGAGGCCTATTTAAACATAATTCCTTATGGGCGTAACTCTTCTGGTCGAAACATCGCAGGAGTTGAAACAGCTGCTGAAGGTATTTTCAATGTAAAAGCAAAGGATTTAACGCTTCCTCAAGCAGCGTATATAGCTGGTATTCCTCAAGCACCTTTTACTTACACACCTTTTACAAATACGGGTGCACTTAAAAGTAAAGAAGCTCTTCAACAGGGTATTGATCGTATGAAAACTGTACTTTTTCGCATGAAAGACGCAGGTTACATTAACGAGGC
The DNA here is from genome assembly GCF_041262385.1 of Lysinibacillus sp. RC46. Lineage (NCBI taxonomy): Bacteria > Bacillati > Bacillota > Bacilli > Caryophanales > Bacillaceae > Lysinibacillus > Lysinibacillus sp. RC46. Next base: position 335,990 of record NZ_JBGCCF010000002.1, read on the forward strand.
TCAATATAAAGAAGCACTCGCTTATGATATTACTGCTGACTTCCGTTCACCAGAGATGCGAGCGGAAGATCGCTACCCATGGCTAACATATGAGCTTGAAAGTCGTGCGACAGAAATTATTGCTGAAAAACTAGCAGTAGAAGATGGTATTGATCCAGAACGCTTAAAAAATGAAAAAAAATTAAAAGATAAGTATACGATCCTAGCAGATCGTGATGTCCGCTCAAAAGGTTATCGCATCTATTCAACTATTAATAAAGATATGTACGATGCGATGCAAAAAGCAGCGGAAAACTTTCAAAATTACGGTCATACTTACACCGTCAAAGACAAAGACCCTGTAACAGGTGAAGAAATTGATGTTCAAATGCCTGTACAGGTTGGAAGTATTTTAATTGAAAATACTACCGGACGTATTTTAAGCTTTGTCGGTGGTCGTGACTTTGAATTGAAAAAATATAACTATGCTACACAGGCAAAACGTTCAAATGGTTCAACAATGAAGCCACTACTCGTATATGCACCTGCCATAGAATACGGTGTAATCGGTGCAGGTAGCCCATTAGTCGACGTAAAATTCTCTATTCCCGGATGGAGCCCAACAAACTATAATACTAATGATGAACGAGGACTAATCCCTGCACGTGAGGCATTAGCAGATTCACAAAACTTATCAGCTATACGTCTATATTATAGTATTCTTAACAGACGTCCTGCCGATTATTTAGTAAAGATGGGAATCACAACCTTAAAGCCTAAGGACTTCACAAACCCTGCAGCTAGTATTGGGGCCATAGAAGAAGGTATTACTGTTGAAGAGAACACCAATGCCTTTGCAACTTTTGCAAACAGCGGACAATTCATTGACTCTTATATGATTGATAGAATTGAAGACCAAAATGGAAATATTATATATAAACACGAAGTTAAACCTGAACAAGTGTTTAGTCCTGAAACTTCTTATATCGTTACAGATATGTTACGAGATGTGTTAACAAAAGGTACTGGTACAGTTGCAAGAAATACACTTAAATTCTCTTCTGACTTTGCTGCTAAAACAGGTACTTCACAAAATTATAAAGACGTTTGGTTTGTTGGTTATAACCCGAATGTTTCTCTTGGTGTATGGATGGGTTATGATAAAAATGAAACACTAGATGCATTTAATAATACGTATCAACGGCCTAGCGTGCGAATTAACAAGCTATGGGGAACATTAATGAATTCTGTGTATGATGTCGATCCACAATTAATTGCCCCTAAAACTAGATTTACGCAACCGAAAAACGTTGTTACAGCATCATTCTGTGGTATTTCTGGTTTAGCGCCTTCAGCAGCATGTGCTAATGCTGGCCTCGTGCGCTCTGACTTGTTTAACGCAAAAGTATTTTTACCTTCACAGCCTGATGATAGCTTAGCTTCCGCAAGCGTTGTTACGATTAAAGGTAAAACCTATAATGCACTTCCTAACACACCATCAGAATTTGTAAAACCAGGTGGTGCAGGTATTAATCAAGCATTCATTAAACGAATGTTAGGCAGACTTGGTGGTAACCCAGCCAGCCTATTACCAAAAAATTCAACATTATCGAATTCATCGGTATCAGCCGTTGATTTCCCGGCAGATAACAATGCGCCAGCAGCAGTAACTGCTTCAATTAATGGTAATACATTATCTTGGACAGGCTCTTCAAATGATGTAGTCGGTTACCGAGTTTATAAAGTAACAAACGGCGGTAGAACGCTTGTCGGATCAGTGCTTGAATCATCACAAAGCATGACTGTAGCAAGTGGGCAAGCCTATGTTGTTGTCGCTGTAGATATTACAGGTTTAACTTCAGCGCAATCCAATGTCGTTTCTACTGGTGGTAGTGCGAATGAAAAACAACCTGAAAAAGACAAGGAAGAAAATGTTCCACCAACTACCCCACCTACTAACGGCGAAGACTCAAACCAAAACGGAAACGGTTCGGAAAATGGCAATGGGTCAGATGGTAGTAACGGGAATAGCTCAAACAATGGAAACGGCTCGAATAACGGTAGTGGTTCTGGAAATACCGGAAACGGCTCGAATAACGGCAGTGGTTCCGGAAATACCGGAAACGGCTCGAATAACGGCAGTGGTTCCGGAAATACCGGAAATGGCTCAAATAACGGTAATAGTTCAAATAACGGTAATGGTTCCGGAAACACCGGAAATGGCTCTAACGGAGGAGACAACGGAAATACAACTCCACCGACTAATCCACCACCTACCCAATAATAAACAGGCATGGCATACTACAAAGTAATTGTAGTATGCCTGTTTTTTTGTCATTATAAAGGGGACTACTAATTTGAAGGGGTGGAAATAATTGAACATTTTAGTTTTAGGAGGCACTCGTTTTTTTGGTAAAAAGCTTGTTGAACTCTATCTTCAAAATGGGCATAGCGTAACTATTTTAACACGTGGACAAAGTGGAAATCCTTTTGGCACAAAGGTGAAGCAGCTAATTGTTAATCGAGATGATGCCGATTCGTTGTCACAGGCACTATCAGGTACAACATGGGATATTGTCTATGATAATATTTGCTATTCTCCTAACGAAGCTCATAAAATATGTGAAATTTTAGAAGGTAAAACGAAAAAGCTCGTTTTCACATCTACTCTATCCACCTACGAAATAGACAGCATTGTCAAAACTGAAGAAGATTTTAATCCATATGATTATGAAGTTCGGATGGGGAATCGTGAAGATTTTTCGTATGGTGAGGGTAAGCGTCAAGCAGAGGCAGTACTTTTCAAAGAGGCCACGTTCCCTGTTGTCGCTGTACGTTTCCCGATTGTTATGGGGGAGAACGACTATACACGCCGTTTACATTTTCACATTGAACGAATTTTACAGGACCAGCCTATTTCATTACCAAATATTGAAGCAAAGATGAGCTTTATTACGGATGACGAAGCAGCAGCATTTTTATATTTTGCTGGCATTACACCAATTGAAGGACCTTATAATGCAACAGCTACGGGTGCAATTTCATTAAAGGATTTGCTGGGGCTTATTGAAGAAACAACCGGAAAGCATGCGAAAATTTCACTAGTAGGTGGCGATGAAATGTCGCAGTCACCGTATGGAGTTCCTGCAGATTGGTATATGACAACTACAAAGGCAGAGGCTGCAGGCTTTGCATTTAGTCAACTTCATGATTGGCTCCCTACTCTAGTGAAAAAATTAGTAAAAGAGTTACAATAGGATTTCACTAAATAAAAAACTTATCACCATAATGTGAGGTTGATTTCTGTTTCGGCTGGGCGCTTTGCCGCTGTCGCTTCGCTTTCGCACAGATAAAACATTTGCCGCTGTCGCTTCGCTTTCGCGCAGAGCAGAGCTTCCTGGGGGCGTCCGATGAGCCGCTTCGCTTCGCTGCAGGGTCTCGGGCCAACACGATGTTGGTCACGAAGGCGTTATCACAGGACGTGATGGTTTTAGCCTTCGTTCCTCTATCCGCTGATCCCCGAGGAGTCGCCCAGCCTCCACTCCAATCAACTTATTCACATGGCATATATTTTAACAAAATGTCATCCCAAACTTCCGATGATAAGCCATTAAAAATCTGCTAGACTTCTCCAAAGAAAGTCTAGCAGATTCATTTTCATCGTAGTTAATTGGCCTAATACTATAACAGTATCGTTTTTAATATTGCAACTGCTTCATCGATCTCTGCTTTTGAAACGGTTAATGGTGGTAGTAGACGAATAACATTTGGTCCTGCTCCTACTAATAATAAGCCGTTTTCCTCTGCTGCAGCTATATACGAGGCTACCTCAGTATCGCCACAACCAATGCCAAGAAGTAAGCCCTGACCCTGTACCGTATACGTAGTCGGTAGATTCTCTTTCAACTGCTTAACAAAATACGAAGATTGCTGCTGCACATTTTGTAAAAAAGCAGGTTCAAAAACATGATTAAGCACGGTTTCAGCAACACTCATCGCAAGTGGGTTCCCACCGAATGTTGTCCCATGTGTGCCAGGACCAAATGAATCATATAGCTCGGCTGTTCCAAGCATCCCACCAACTGGGAATCCACCACCTAGCCCTTTTGCCAATGTCACGATATTTGGCTTTAAAATCGTTTGCTCATAGGCATATCTTGTTCCTGTTCGTCCAATACCTGTTTGAACTTCATCGATGATTAGTAATATTCCTTTGTCGTCACAGACTTTAGCGATTGCTGCTGCGAATTCTGGTGATACCCTGTTAACACCGCCCTCACCTTGAATCATTTCTAGCATAATTGCCGCAACAGAATCGTCAATCGTTGCTTCAAGTGCTGACACATCATTAAAAGGAAGAATCGTAAATTTTTCAATAAGCGGTCCGAAGCCATTATGTATATTGCTCTGACCTGTTGCGGACATCGCTCCAAAAGTTCGCCCATGAAAAGATTTTTCAAAAGTAATAATATGATTTTTCCCTGTATGCTTACGAGCAAGCTTAATGGCCGCTTCATTTGCTTCCGCACCACTATTACAGAAAAATGCATAAGAAAAATGTGTATCTGCTATTAATTTTTGCGCAACCTTCTCCTGACCGGGAATATCAAATAAATTAGAAATATGCAAAAGCTTTTTACTTTGATCATGAACAGCCTCCACGATTGCAGGATGTGCATGACCAAGACTCACTACAGCAATTCCACTTGTAAAATCTAAATATTTTTTCCCAGCCGAATCTTCTACAACAGTTCCTTGCCCTTTGACAACTTGGGCGCGGCGTTTGCCATAGTTTCCAAATAAAGCACTCATTTTATCAACTCCTACTAATTTTGGCTATAACAATCTTCTTCTCTAAATAACTATATTGCTACCTCTATGCCATTGAAAGGTCACTCTTAAACTATAAAGAAGAATGACTTTTACTAATTTGCTTTCTTCATCCCCCAGATAAAATCGTCGTACCTACTAAGGATTCTCCAACAATTTGCACTGATGGAATGCCTGCACTTAAGCATTCGAGAGCTCCATTAACTTTAGGTATCATCCCTCCATAAATATGCCCCTCCTCAATCCATTGATTGATGAAAGAAGGTGTTGCTTTCGATTGATATTCATCGTTAATGCGAATACCACTTACATCCGTTACAAGTAATAAGCTATCTGCATCTATTGCTAGCGCTATTTCACTTGCTACCGTATCTCCATTAATATTTAATGCCTGACCATGTTCATCTGATCCCACGCAAGCAATAACCGGTACAACCCCAGCACTAATTATTGCTTCTAGCAAAAATGTGTTGACGGTTTTCACTTCACCAACAAAACCGTATACGTCTTTATCTAGATAATCCGCTACAATTAACTGACCATCGAAGCCGTTTAATCCAATCGCAGCAATGCCAGAAGTCGTTAATTCATGAACAAGCGCAGGATTGACCTTTCCTATTAACGTTGACTGTACAATATCCATTGCAGCTTCACTCGTGACACGAATACCATTTAAAGCATGTGATTCTATTCCGCGCACCGCTAGTTCACGGTTAATAGCTGGACCACCACCATGGGTAATAATAAGCTCTATGCCGCTTTCTTGGAGTTTTTTAAAATTCTCAAAAAACGACTCATTTAAGCCCTCTAACGTACTTCCACCAAGCTTAATGACCATTCGTTTACGAGCGGTATGAGGCATTGATTTGAACGTAGTCATAAGTTAGATCACATCCCCAAGCATGCCCCTTGCCTTCCCCAATACCAAGCGACACATAGATTTTCACTTCATGCATTTTTAAAATTTGAATTAACCCATCCTCCGAAAATGGAATCGGCTCACCGTTTTCAACCATCGTAACACCGCCAATTTGGATCGTAATTTTTTCTGGATCAACTGTTGCGCCACTATAGCCTACAGCGGCAATAATACGTCCCCAGTTTGCATCACAGCCAAATACTGCCGTTTTCACAAGTGGTGAACCAACTACCGTTTTAGCAATTTTACGTCCTTCTTCATCCGAAAACGCCCCTTCAACTTCAACCTCAATTAGCTTCGTTGCCCCCTCACCATCTTTGGCAATCATTTTCGCTAAGTCTTCAGCTACTGTTTTCAATGTATAATAGAAGTTTTGCCAATCTGGATGGTCAGGAGTTAAAGCTACATTTCCTGCTAAGCCGTTTGCCATTACAACTACTGTGTCATTTGTAGATGTATCCCCATCCACTGTAATTGCATTGAAAGTCATATTTGTTATATCAGATAAGGTAGCCTGTAGCACATCTGATTCAATATTTGCATCTGTCGTAATAAAACCTAGCATCGTTGCCATATTTGGTTCAATCATACCTGACCCTTTTGCAACACCAGCGATAATAATCTCTTTGCCATCAACAATAGTACTGTAACTTGTGTTTTTCATAACCGTATCTGTTGTCATAATCGCTTGTGCAAAATCAATAGCACTTTCTAAATTATCCTTTGGCTCTAACTGATAAATCCCATTTGCCAGTGGCTCCATATTCATAATTTCACCGATGACACCCGTTGAGCAAACACCTACTAAATTTGCCCCGATACCTAGCTTTTCTGCCATGAGGGCCTGCATTGTTTGTGCATCCTTCGCTCCTTGCTTTCCTGTACAAGCATTTGCATTTCCGGAGTTGACAATCATCGCCTGCATTTTCTTCGTTGTATACACAACCTCTTTCGTTACTTTTAATGGTGCTGCCTGTACAGCGTTCGTTGTAAAGACACCTGCTACACTTGCGGGTACTTCACTAACTAACACAGCTAAATCTTTTTTCTTATGCTTTAAACCACAATGTAAACCCGCAGCTTTAAAGCCCTTTGGTGAAACAATATTTTTACTTGATAATTTTTTCATAATACTCGTGGATGCTATTAATGTCATAAAATTTTTCCTCCTTAGTTAATCAATTTTCCTTGGCATATAAAGAGTAGCTGACGCTCTGCTTTCGCTACATAAAAGATTCGCTGAAATAAGTTACAGAAAGAACGGAACAACATCTAATCCTGTCGTTTGTGGTAAATCAAATTGAACATTCATATTTTGAATGGCTTGCCCTGCAGCCCCTTTAACTAAATTATCGATGACGCCAACAATCGTGGCACGATTCGTACGGCTATCAACTTTCACCAAAATGTCGCAATAGTTCGAACCTTTAACGCGGTTTGTTCCTAGACTATTTACATCTGTAACAATCCGCACAAACGGATGCTTTTCATAGGCACTCTGTAAACAAGCAACTAGCTGCTTCTCTGTAACACCAGACATAACAGGTGCATATGAGGTAGATAAAATCCCTCTAGTCATTGGCACTAAATGAGTATTAAAAGATATGGTTGTATCAACCCCCGCGAACATTGAAATGGCCTGCTCGATTTCCGGTATATGCTGATGTGTATTCGTTTTATAGATTGAAAAGCTTTCGTTGGTCTCACTAAAATGCGTTGTTTGCGATGGTTTATTCCCAGCCCCAGAAATCCCACTTTTCGCATCAATCACTAAAAAGCTCGAATCAATCAATCGTTCTTTTAGCAATGGTAACAACGAAAGTAAAACGGCTGTTGGATAACACCCTGGATTTGCGATAAGAGGAGCATGTTGAACATTTTCTGCATTCCATTCAGTTAAGCCATATACACTTTGTTGAATAAATTCTAATGGCGCAGCTTTTTTACCGTACCATGCTTTATAACTCGCTGGATCTTGTAAACGGAAGTCACCAGACAAGTCTATTAATTTAGGACCTTTCCCTACCAATGGAGGTAATAACTCACTTGTCACCCCTGAAGGTGTACTTGTAAAAACAACATCAAATTTCTCCAAAGCCCCATAATCAATTTTTTGTAAAGGTGTATCGGCAATATTAACAAGATGACCAAACTTAGAAGAAAAATTTACGCCTTCTTCTGAAGATGTGAATAAATCGATCCGTTCCACCGCTTTATGATTATGTAAAAATCGAATAAGTTCTAAGCCACCATATCCGGTTGCACCAACAATTCCTACTTTCAATGCACTCACCTCTGAAATAAGTTAAAATTAGTATACGTCTGCATATTTATTAAGTCAACTGAATTTTTATTTATATCTGAATTTTTCGCAATATTTATTGAGTAATTGATTTTAAGACAAAATTTGAAGAACTAGACGAGTATTTGGCATGGTCTAATTTCTTGGATTCATTTGCGTTTGATTCTGATGAACATTCTTTTCGTGCATTTGCGGTGGAAAATTGCTTATACCCAATAAAGATACCATTAAGAAAAAAATGATAATAACAAAGTTTTTGGGAATATTTGTAGAATGATAATATATAATGAAAGAAACATAAGTAACCTTGGTTAATAAAAGGACGGGATTATGAAAAAGGGGAATATAAATTTGAAAAAAATTTTTTTAATATTGAGTTTGTTATTATTAGTTGCGTGTTCAAATGATGAAGTTAAATATGATGGAGCACCTTTAAAAATTGCTGTAGTTGGTGATATTCCTGAATTAAATAACGAAAAAATTCATTTCGAACCAATTTCATTAGATGATTTTAGTGAAGATACATTGCATATTTCAACAAATTTTGATGCTGTTATGATAACACCAGTGATGTTTGAAGAAGCATCAGATGATAGATTTGTTAAAGTTTATAATAATTCTAAAATGCCAATTATTTTTTTTGATTCAACAAAACGTCATTTTCCATTTACAAGAGAAGGGGTTACCTATGAAACAGCTCATTGGGAATCATTAAATAATAGATCTCATACAACAATTTATTTATCTGATAACGATGCAAATAGAGAAGATGCTTGGTATTTCTATTTAAAAGGTGAAAAAGAGTTAGATATCCTTTACAAAGATATTTTCCAAAAGATCGAAACATTATAAAGGTATATTTTCATGTATTTTCCATCAGAAAACCAGCGTATTCGAAAATTCTCGAATACGCTTTTCATTTGAGAAAAAAATACTCAAGTTAAACAGCGCTTTTTAAAAAAGAAAGCAGGAATTTTTCGTCGACCGAATAAATTCCTGCTTCATATAATTAATCTTCCATCGTAGATAAATCACCAGTTGGTAAATTTAACTCCCACGCCTTTAACACACGACGCATAATCTTACCACTGCGTGTTTTTGGTAGCTTATCCTTAAATTCGATTTCACGTGGTGCTGCGTGTGCAGATAAGCCCTTCTTAACAAAATTACGAATATCCTCTATCAATGCATCTGAAGGTTCAACTCCCTCACGTAATGATACAAAGGCTTTAATAATTTCACCTCGGACAGGATCTGGCTTTCCAATCACCCCTGCCTCTACTATATCGGGGTGCTCTAGTAGCTTACTTTCTACCTCGAAAGGACCTACCCGCTCACCAGCTGTCATAATAACATCATCTACACGCCCCTGGAACCAGAAGTAGCCATCATCATCCATATAGGCAGAGTCCCCAGACACATACCATTCACCTTTTAAGAAATAGGATTCATAACGCTCTGGATTTCCCCAAATTTGACGCATCATTGCAGGCCAACCACGTCGAACCGCTAAATTCCCCATTGTAAAAGGTGGTACTTCATTACCCGCATCATCAACAATCGTCGCATGAATACCTGGTAATGGTTTACCCATTGAGCCTGGCTTAATATCCATAGAAGGATAGTTACAAATCATATGCGCACCAGTTTCTGTCATCCACCACGTATCATGAATGCGTTGACCTAACTCATCAGTCCCCCAACGAATTACCTCTGGATTTAACGGCTCACCAACAGATAAAATGTGACGTACCGAAGATAGATCATAGTTCTCAAGCATACCACTACCAGCACCCATTAACATTCTGAAAGCAGTTGGTGCACTATACCAAACTGTTACACTATAATCCTCAATAGCTTGGTACCAAGCTTGTGGTGAAAATCTCCCACCAACAATTAGCATTGTGACACCATTTAACCATGGACCAAAAATGCCATACGCTGTGCCTGTCACCCATCCTGGATCAGCTGTACACCAGTAAATATCGTCTTCACGCAAATCTAATACCCATTGCGTAGATTGATATTGTTGAAGCATTGCATTATGAACATGCAATACGCCCTTTGGTGCTCCAGTTGATCCAGAAGTATAATGAAGAATCATACCATCCTCTCTGTCCACCCATTCAATATCAAATTGAGAAGATGCTCCTTTCAAGCGTCTATTAAAATCTAAAATTTGTGTTGTTTCCTCTATATCAGATCCTACTAAAAAGACGTGCTGCAAATGTGGTAGCTTTGCTAAAGGTACGCGTTCAAGTAACTCTGGTGTTGTCACTAATACTTTAGCTTCGCTATCTGCAAGTCTGTCATAAACAGCACCTTCCATGAATGCCTCGAATAGTGGACCTACAATCACACCCATTTTCAATGCGCCTAATAAAGAAAAATAAAGCTCCGGTGAACGCGGCATAAAAATAAATAATCGATCACCTTTTTCCAAATTTGTTGCTGCTTTAAAAACATTTGCGGCTTTATTCGTCAACTTTTTCATTTCATTGAAAGAATAAGCCTCTTTACGCTTTCCATCATTAAAATAAAGTGCAACTTTGTTTTTTCGATGCGTTTCTGTATGACGATCAATTGCCTCGTATGCCATATTTACAAGCCCTGTTTCATACCAACTGAACCCCTTTTCTGTCTCTGTCCAATCATGTGTTGCCGCTGCTTTCTCATAATCAAGCAAATTATATTGCCCCGGTAAAGCATTCAACTTCTCCAACATTTTCATCCCCATGAAACTACCCCTCTCTTTGCGATCGCCTTAGTATATTAGTAAGCAAATTTTCAATTATGCCTCGGCATAATTGCGTCCGGAATCGGCTTAGTGCTTGCACAAAGCCGATTTCATGACATCCGCCGGAGGCTTTAACTTCTTTCAGCAGGTGTTTGGATACCCGTTGAAAAGTAACTTAATTCAGCATCAGCATTCTTCTCACCATCTATAGAAGTGGGAGACTTCTGTACCTGCCGCTACGCTTTCGGTACAAAAGTGATTTGTAACTGCCGTTTCACTTACGTTACAAAAAACATTTGTAGCTGATGCTTCGCTTTTGCTACAATAGACATTTGCTGAAAGAAGTTAAATCGTAATTTCATTAATTCCCCCTTAAAAATCCGCCACCTTCTCCAAAGACAACTACGTTATGTAGCACTTGTTATACAACAGTTAAGGTAGTGTAAAATTAGTGAATGCTTATTCACACTACATTCATCTGTTGAATAACAGATGCAATATACATATATTTTACACGAAATCACTAAGAATGTCTTAATATTTTCACTTTTCTAAAAACACAGGTATATTTTGCAAAAAGTAGCGTTTTTCCGCAGGAAATCAGCTATAATGGAACTATTAAACTCAGGTGGTGTAATTATGGAACACAAAAAAACTTTTTTTTCTGTCACAAAGGAAACAAAGCATGGTACTGTGTATGTGGAAGGACCTGTTCCTCCAGAAAAATTAGCGACATATTCATTCCACGAAGGCTTGGTTGCTTTTAGACCTCCAAAGCAACAGCAGCAAGCCATTATAGAAATTGCAGGACTTCCTGAAGGACGAATTATTATTATTCGAAATGAAAACATTATTGTAGGCTACGTTACTTATCTATATCCCGATCCACTCGAACGCTGGGCGGAGGATCGTATTGATAACATGATTGAGCTAGGTGCTATTGAAGTCATTCCAGACTATCGTGGTACAGGTGCTGGTAAAGCACTACTAGCCGTATCTTTTATGGGAGATGAAATGGAAGACTATCTTGTTATCACTACCGAATATTATTGGCATTGGGATTTAAAAGGGACTGGTTTAAACGTTTGGGATTATCGCAAAATGATGGAGAAAATGATGGGCTCTGCCACCTTCGAATATTTTGCTACAGATGACCCTGAGATCACATCACATCCTGCTAACTGCCTGATGGCACGTGAAGGCAAACGCGTGCCTCCTGAGACAATGGAAAGATTCGATAGACTTCGCTTTAAAAATCGCTTCATGTATTAAAACCAACACAAAGGGGATGAGTATATGATCGTAGAAGAAATTATGAATAATGAGCCCTACACGTTGGCTCCGACAAATACAGTGGTTGAAGCGCTGAAGTTCATGCGTGAGAAAAAAGTACGTCATTTACCAGTTGTAGATGAGGAGCATCATGTTCTTGGGGTGATCACTGAAAGAGATATTAAAGAGGCATTGCCTTCCTCGTTACGGGATGAGCCTAATTCACCAGTTTTTAATGCAAAAGTGGAAGAGATTATGATTAAAAATCCAATTGTCGGTCATCCTCTTGATTTCGTAGAGGAGGTTGCTCTTACTTTTTATGAATCTAAAATAGGCTGTTTACCAATTGTCTCCGGAGGAAAATTAGTTGGGATTGTCACTACCACAGATTTACTCTATACATACATAGAGTTAACTGGTGCCACTGAACCTGGCTCAAAAATTGAAATTCGTGTATCCGATACGCCAGGAATATTATTTGAGATTACTAAAATTTTTCGTAAACATCATGCAAATGTCCAAAGCGTCTTAGTTTATCCTGACTCTGAAAATACGCAAAATAAAATTTTAAGTATCCGAGTAAAAACTCTCAATCCACTAGCTATGATTGAAGAACTTCGTAAAGAGGGCTTTGATGTATTATGGCCTAATTTACCAGGTGTTTCATTACAATGAAAAAAGCAGTATTTGTGTACTCGCCAGAGCAACTCGGATATAAATTTTCAGATACCCATCCTTTCAATCATAAACGCTTGACGCTTACAATGGATTTGTTAAAGAATATTGATGCTCTTGATGATTTGGATATCGTTCCAGCTCGTGTCGCAACAGAGGAAGAACTTTTACTTGCACATGATCCAAAATATATTGAAATCGTTAAAAGAGCAGGACATGGTGAGCTTTCAGAGGCACAATGTGAAAGCTACGGCATAGGCACCGAAGATACACCCATTTTTGAAAATATGCACGAAGCAAGTGCACAGCTTGTCGGTGGAACATTAACAGCTGTCGATTATGTAATGGAAGGAAAAGCCGAGCACGCCCTCAATCTAGGAGGAGGGCTACACCACGGCTTCCGCGGCCGTGCATCAGGTTTTTGTATTTATAACGATAGTACAGTAGCTATTCGCTATTTGCAGGAAAAATACAATGCTCGTGTACTTTATGTAGATACCGATGCCCATCATGGAGATGGGGTGCAATGGAGTTTTTATGAAGATCCAGATGTTTGTACATTGTCTATTCATGAAACAGGGCGCTATCTTTTCCCCGGAACTGGTAATATTACGGAACGCGGGAATGGACAGGGCTATGGCACTTCTTTTAATTTTCCAATTGATGCTTTTACAGAAGATGAGAGTTTCCTAGACATATATGAAAAGGCTATGCGAGAAGTCTTTGAATTTTTCAAGCCGGATGTTGTGTTAACGCAAAACGGCGCAGATGCACATTATTTTGATCCATTAACACATTTATATGGAACAATGAACATTTATAGAGAAATTCCAAAGCTTGCGCATAAATTAGCACATGAATATTGTGGGGGGAAATGGATTGCCGTTGGCGGTGGAGGCTATGATATTTGGCGTGTTGTGCCTCGCGCGTGGTCGATGCTATGGCTTGAAATGACAGATCAGCAATTACCAACAGGCCCCCTACCACAAGCTTGGTTAGATCGTTGGCAGCCAGAAGCACCAGTGCCTTTTATTCCAACTTGGGAGGATCCAAATCCATTGTATGAGCCAATCCCTCGAAAGGCTGAGATTGAAGAAAAAAACGCGCAAATGCTAACCAAAGCGCTTCATATTATTCGCAATGAAAAACACGTTTAACACTATGCCTCACGACAATCGTGAGGCTTTTTATTTTCACCTTAGTCCTCTATCGGTTACTTTCGGCTTTCAATCTCTCTATAAAAAAAACACGCAAATCCATTATCAGATTTACGTGTTAATTACTGTTATTTACTTTTGACAGACTGTCGATGTTCTATACGATGAGGTAAAATAACCGCTTCGTCCTCAACAGGCTCTTTGCTCATCAATTTAGTTAGCAAGCGCATTGCGACAGCTCCGATATCATACAGCGGTAATGCGACACTTGTTAGCTGTGGACGAACCATGCGTGCTAATTTTGAATTTTCAAAGCTGATCACTTCGATATCCTCAGGTACATCTTTACCTGCATCCTGTGCACCATGAATCAATCCAATTGCTAATTCGTCACTACCTGCAAAATAAGCAGTTGGAGGATTTTCAAGTGAGGATAATGATTCCCACGCCTCTAAGCCCATATCATAGCTCGATTCTTCTGCAGCGATTAGTGATTCATCTATAGGTAAACCTGCGTCTTGTAAGGCTTTTTTATAAGCTTCAAGTTTGAATTTTCCATTAATAGTATACGTAAGCGGACCTGTTACGAAAGCGATTCGCTTATGGCCATTTTGAATGAGTAATGTAATCGCCTCATAGGCTGCTTGGAAATAATCAATGTTAACAGTCGCAATTGTTTGCGATTCATCTACTGAACCTGCAAGCACAATTGGTACCGGTGAATGATCCATAGTTTGTTGCATTTTTTCAGTTACTTCATCACTCATCATAACAATACCGTCAACCTGTTTTCCTAGCATTGTATCCAGTAGCTGAAGCTCTTTATCTTCATGTTGGTCTGAGTTGGCTAAAATAATATTGTAACGATACATTGTTGCAATATCCTCTACACCACGTGCCAGCTCCGCATAAACATTATTTGCAATATCCGGGATAATCACGCCAACTGTTGTTGTTTTCTTACTTGCTAATCCACGCGCTACTGCGTTTGGACGATACTCTAATCGTTCAATTACTTCTAATACTTTTTTTCGTGTTGCCGGTTTTACGTTTTGATTACCATTGACTACACGAGAGACCGTTGCCATAGAAACATTTGCTTCTCTTGCAACATCATAAATTGTAACAGTCATCGTACGTGCCTCCCTTTTTTCCTTTTATAGCCTTATCATACGATAATTTTCATATTCTTTTCAAGAAGCAGTATGTACATGAAAAGAAAAACCAAGTACAAATAGTACTTTTCTAGTCATTATTTTGTCACTATATAGTAAACACCGCCTGCCGATTAAAGCAAGCGGTGTTTATCAACATATCAATTATGCCCCGGCATAATTGCGTCTGGAATCGGCTTTGTGCTTAAGCCTTGCGTGATGCAGGTCAGTTAGCTGTTATCGCATGGATGCGATGGTTTTAGGCTAACATCCCCTAAGAACTCCTTTCCGATTCCCTGACATCCGCCGGAGGCTTTGGGCCAACAGATGTTTTTTGCGCGAAAGCGTAGTGCAACGTAGCGACAGCACAGATGTTGGTCACTCAGTCGTGTGTTGTTGCTGTCGCTTCGCTTTCGCACAGATAAAACCGTGTTGCTGTCGCTTCGCTTTCGCACAGATAAAACCGTGTTGCTGTCGCTTCGCTTTCGCACAGATAAATTGCCACAGGACGTGGCGTTCTTAGACTGAGTTTCTCTATTTCAGCGGGTGTTTGGACACCCACTGAAAAGTAACTTAAATCTGCATTCATCTCACCACCTATAGAGGTGAGAGACTTCTGTACCTGCCGCTACGCTTTCGGTACAGAAAATAATTGCTGAAAGAAATTATGCATTGATTTCATGGCTCTTCATGAATTTTTGTAGTGTATCGTAGAAAGCATCAAATGTTGGAATATCCATTTGTTGTTGTGAATCAGAAAGTGCTACAGATGGATCTGGATGCACCTCTGCCATAACGCCATCAGCTCCAATAGCAATTGCTGCCTTAGCACATGGTAATAGTAAATCACGACGACCTGTTGAATGCGTTACGTCTACAAATACTGGTAAATGCGTTTCTTGTTTTAAAATTGGTACAGCAGAAATATCTAATGTGTTACGAGTTGCTTTTTCGTAAGTACGAATACCACGCTCACAAAGAATGATGTTCTCATTTCCTTTAGACATAATGTATTCTGCAGCGTGAATGAATTCATCAATTGTCGCCGCTAAGCCTCTTTTTAAAAGTACAGGTTTATTTGTTGCACCCGCAGCTTTTAATAATTCGAAGTTTTGCATATTACGTGCACCAATTTGGATAACATCGATGTAATCTAAAGCTTCCTCTAAATGACCTGGTGTAACGATTTCCGTAATAACGCCTAAACCGTATTCCTCTGACACACGTTTTAAAATTTTAAGTCCTTCTAATCCAAGACCTTGGAAGTCATATGGAGAAGTACGTGGTTTATAAGCGCCGCCACGAATTAACTTTTCACCTTTTGCTTTAATAGATTCTGCTACTGCCGCTACTTGTTCGTATGATTCTACAGCGCAAGGTCCAAATACGAAAGATGGTTTTCCTTGGCCAATTAGCTCACCATTCACATTAATGACAGTATCTTCTGATTTTTTCTTACGGGAAACAAGTAATTCTTTTTTCTTATCCGCTTCAAGTTGTTTTAAAGCTGTTTTAAAGATTTGCTTAAATATATAATCAACCGTCATTTGGTTTAATGGACCTTGATTGTGCTCTTTAATAAGATCAAGCATATGGCGTTCACGTAACGGGTCATAGCGATTCACACCTTGTTTTTCTTTAATCTTACCGATTTCATCAACTACTGCTGCGCGTTCGTTAATTAGACGAAGAATTTCTAAGTTTAAACCGTCTATTTGACTACGTAAGCTTTCTAAATCTTTTTGGCTCATGTTTCTTGCTCCTCTCCTCATGACAGACACTTTCAGAACTCTGAAATGTATGTTACATTTTTAGATATTAGCAACATTATAATCAATGTTGCACAGAATGTCACGCATTTTTAATTTAGCGCTTCAACTCGCTAAATTATATTAACATATTACAAGAAAGGAAGCGAGTATAACGTTTCGTGACATCCGCAGGAGGCTTTGGGCCAACAAATGTTTTTTGTGCGAAAGCGTAGCGTCAGCAACACGATGTTGGTCACTCAGGCGCTTTCACAGGATGTGAAGTTCTTAGCCTGAGTTCCTCTATGCCAGCTGAATTTTGCTGAAAGAAGTTAACATATAACTAGAAAGGAAGCGAGGACATTGAGTTCAAAATTATTTGCACTTGATATCGGTACACGTTCTGTAGTAGGCATTATTTTAGCTGAAGATAATGACCGCTTTCACGTGGAAGACATCTTAGTAAAAGAACATAAAGAACGCGCCATGGTTGATGGTCAAATACATAATGTCATGTATGTGGCAGATTTAATCAATGAAATTAAACATGAACTTGAAGAGAAGCATGGTCCTTTAAAAAAAGTGAGCGTCGCTGCGGCTGGTCGCTCATTAAAAACAGAACAAGCAAGCGTGACGATCAATATACGTAATCGACCAATCTTTACAGAAGAAGATATAAGTCGTTTAGAACTGCAAGCTGTTCAACAGGCACAGCAACAGCTCCTTCAACAAAAAGAAGACGCTAAAATAAGCCACTATTATTGTGTTGGTTATTCAGTTTTATACTATCGTTTAGATGGCGAAGAAATTGGTAGCCTACTCGATCAGCAAGGTGATGAAGCACAAATTGAAGTTATTGCTACGTTCTTGCCACGAGTTGTCGTAGAATCACTTATCGCGGCTCTTAAACGCGCGGATTTAGAAATGGATGCACTAACATTAGAACCTATTGCAGCTATTAATGTGCTTATCCCCCCAACAATGCGTCGTTTAAATGTGGCGCTTGTTGATATTGGTGCTGGTACATCTGATATTGCCATTACCGATAAAAGTACTGTTGTCGCATATGGCATGGTACCAACAGCTGGTGATGAAATAACAGAGGCTTTAAGTGACCACTACTTACTCGACTTCCCAGTTGCCGAAAAAGCGAAACGTCAACTGCAAACAGATGAAGAAATTTTAATACAGGATATTTTAGGCTTTGACCAATATTATCCGAAAGAAGAAGTTCTTCAAGCAATTGAACCCGCTGTAAAGCAACTTGCAAAAGCCATTGGGGAAGAAATTTTGCGTCTTAATAATCGCTTAGCTCCTAAGGCGGTAATGCTTGTTGGTGGAGGTAGCTTAACACCAAATCTTACAACTGAACTTGGACTGGTACTAGATTTACCTGCCAATCGCATTGCCGTTCGAGGGATTGATGCCATTCAAAACTTAACGAAGGAAGATCATATCAAAGCATCTCCTGAATTGGTGACCCCAATTGGTATCGCCATCGCAGCAAAAAAAATGCCTATTCAATATATGAGTCTAACTGTCAATGAGCAAGTAGTTCGCCTTTTTGAATTAAAGGAAATGACCGTTGCCGATGCATTTTTAGCAGCCAATATTCGAGCAAAGCAATTATATGGAAAACCGGGATATGGATTATCAGTGAATGTAAATGGACAAGATATTTTCATCCCTGGTGGTCACGGTCAGCCGGCAGAAATTTTAGTGAATGGTCATCAGGCATCCACAAAAACGATGATTAAAACAGGCGATGCTATCCAGCTAATTGAAGGCCAAGACGGTCAGCCAGCTAATGCTACGGTGAGAGATATTGTAGATGATGCTGCCATTAAAACAATTACAATTCAGCATACAAAATATGTAATTGAACCACAAATAACTGTTAATAGTTCTAGTGCATCACTCGATAGTGCATTAAATGATCGAGATGTTGTGATGTTTGAAATATCCGAAACAGTCGAGGATGTATTTAAGCTCACAAATAATTGGGAGTTATTAAAACAATTTGAGTCATTTTATATTCAAGTGGACGGAAAGCCACTTTATTTACCAGAGTTTTCAGCCCATCTAATGATTAATGGTAAACCAGCTAAAATGTCATATGCTGTCCAAGATGGTGATGTACTTACATTTCAGCAACAAACATTCCCTACTGTTCAACGGATTGCTGACCAAATGAATGTTTTACTTGAGGATAAAATCATCATACACTTTCAAAACGAAGTGTTAGAGCTGAAGAAGATGGCCAACGAAGTTCTCGTTAATCATGTAGTAGTTTCACCTCTTTCAACCGTTCCAAATGGAGCAACACTTTCATTTAAAGAAAAAGACCGAAGTCGTTGGATATACCAGGATGTGTTCCGCTTCTCTAATTGGCAACTACCTACTACATTTAAAGGTAATTTTACAATTTTACGAAATGGTCAACCGGCCAGCTTTGATATGGAGATTTTCGGCGGGGATAAATTAGAGATTTTACTAGAAAAAGCGCCCATATCTTAAAAAAAGGGATACGTTACATCTATGATAAGATGTAGCGTATCCCTTTTATCTATTATGCGCGAACTTCTTCACTTTTTTCTTCAGCTTGTTCCTTTTTTTCACTAGCATCCTCTGCTTTAGGTTCTTCACTAGGAATGAAATCCTCCAGTGGCTCTTCACCCTCAAAAGAAACAGTACCATCGTCAAAAACAGTTGGTGCTTTTGCTGATTTTAATATTTTTACTTTCTCTACTAATTGTGTAGATTGTTCTTGAATTTGTTTAGATAATTGAACCGTTTTATCTTTAGCAGTTGTCGAGAAATCTGCACTCTTATCTTTTAAGTTAACAGCTTGTACTGCTACATCGCTACGTAAATCTTTCCCTGATTTTGGAGCTAGTAATAAGCCTGCAGCTGCACCTACTATACCCCCAACTAATGCGCCAATAACAAAATCCTTCATGTTCACTCGCTCCTCTTCATAGATCGACTCTTGCGGTTGATAAAGCTGTGGCAATGAACTTTCAAGTTGTTGTTCCTTCACTTCATTATAATTTGGCTTTTGAGTTGTCATGCAACAATTCCTCCCCATCTTATTATCTAATTTGCTTAGACTGGTTGTCCATCTGCTTTCGCGGATGCATTCTTCAACATATGCTTAAGACTTTATTTTTATTCCGTTGACATTTAATGCCACCGAATAATAATTATTTTTTACGGCCCCATTTTCTTTTCGGTTTTTCCGACTGCTCTGATTCAGAAGAATAAACATCTTCTTGAATCACCTCATTGGCCTGATCGATAATTTTACGATTCTTCCACTTATCTGCAATGCCAATTGCGACATTACTCCATTGAACAACTTGCGCAATTTTTTCTTCATTTTGTTCCACAGTTTTAGAAATTGAAGAAGTAATTTGCTGTACAGATGTATTTAAACCATTTACAGAGTCGCCAATTCCTTTGACTGCATGAACAACGGAATTTAACTGTTCAGATTTTTCTTGAATATCCTCTGCCAAGCTATTTGTTTTGGATAGTAAGGAAGTCGTTTCACGTGTAATACCTTCCATTTGTCCTTCAATACCCGATAATGTTCCAGCTAAACTGTTAAGGATTGGTTTGAGCGAAAATAATGTCATTCCAACGCTCACACAAAAAATTAAAAAACCGATTGCTGCGATAATTGCTGCAATATACAAAATAACTTCCATAACTAGACCTCCTACAAGTAAAAATTCTCTTTACTATTCATTTCCTTAAATTCGACAAAAAAAACTGAATTCCTCCTCATTTTTGAGAAAAAACAGCTTATTCCTTGCGGACTAAGCTGTTTCGTTGTTCTTTAGCACGTCTTCAAAAGCATCTTGGAATTTGTGAACATCGCCTGCGCCCATAAATAAAAATACTGCGTCCTTATGCTTTGTTAACACTTCAATTCCTTCAGTGGTAATCACTGCACTGCCTTCAATTAAAGACGCTAAATCTTGGATTGAAAGTGCGCCTTGTGTTTCCCTTGCAGAGCCAAAAATATCACATAAGTATGCTGTATCTGCAAGACTTAGACTATCCGCAAAATCCTGTAAAAAAGCTTGTGTACGTGTAAATGTATGTGGTTGGAAAATAGCTACTAACTCACGATCCGGAAACTTTTGTCGTGCTGATTGAACCGTTGCACGGATTTCTGTTGGATGGTGTGCATAGTCATCTATTAAAACATTATTCCCAATATTCGTTTCTGTAAAACGTCTTTTTACACCTTTGTATGTGTATAAACGTTCTTGAACGATTTCTGGTGAAATACCTTCATATTGGCAAAGTGTAATAACAGCTAATGTATTTAATACCGCATGATCTCCAAATAACGGGATAAAGAAAGTGCTATAAAATTCATTACGGACAAATACATCAAATTTTGTACCCTTAGTTGTTTTTTCAACATTACGAGCTTCAAAATCATTTTCAGCCCCAAAACCGTAATAAACAACAGGCACCTTTGCTTGAATACGTTGTAGATGTTCATCATCACCGCAAGCAATAATTGCTTTTTTAACCTGTAGTGCTAATGATTGAAATGCTGAATAAACATCCTCTATGTTTGCAAAGTAGTCTGGATGGTCAAAATCAATATTAGTCATTACAGCGTAATCGGGATTATAAGCTAAAAAGTGTCGACGGTATTCACATGCTTCCATCACAAAGAAGTCAGCATTTTCATGTCCAGCTCCTGTTCCATCACCGATTAAATAAGAAGTTGGTTTATACCCACCTACAACATGAGCCATCAAGCCTGTTGTTGATGTTTTACCATGTGCACCAGTAATAGCAATCGACGTATAATTACCGATATATTCACCTAAAAATTTATGGTAGCGAATAACTTCTACACCGATTTCACGAGCACGCTCTAATTCAGGATGGTCATCAGGAAATGCGTTCCCTGCAATAACTGTCATACCTTCTTTAATATTATCTGCGGTAAATGTAAAAATTGGAATATTACGATCACGTAACGGCTGTTCCGTGAAGAAATATTTATCAACATCTGAGCCCTGTACTTGTTCACCAGCATCAAATAAGATTTGTGCAAGTGAACTCATGCCAGAACCTTTAATGCCTGTGAAATGAAAAACTGTCATTAATTAAACCCCCCGGGAATTCAATATCCCTTCTATCATCTATTAGGTGTATCGTATTTTTCACTAATTATTAGGTATTAATACCTTTGTAAGTACTAAAAAATACGTACTCATCTTCATATCTCGTCTATTATAGCACTATTTATGCATTAGGATAAATGTGTAACTTTTCTAAAAATACTAATTTTGACGTGAATAAGATAATCTATACGAAAACAATGTAATTCTTATTCAAACATAGCAATTAAATCTTCTTCTGTAATGTAACTTTCTCGTGGTTTACTGCCACGTGCCTCAGACACAAAGCCATGCGATTCCAACATATCGATTAAACGAGCAGCACGATTATAGCCAATATGGTATTTGCGCTGAATTAAGGACGTAGAAGCTCCTCCCTGCTCATAAACAAATCGACATACATCCTCGAACAGTTCATCTTGCTCAGCGGAAACCTCCGTCTTCTTTAAAAGTTCCTCTTGATCGAATATATAATCAGGCTCTCCTTGCTCACGAACATGCTCAATGATCGCTTCAATTTCATCATCTGTCACAAATGTCCCCTGCAAACGCACCGGAGCAGACATACCATTACCTAAATATAACATATCGCCTCGTCCAAGCAATCTTTCTGCACCTTGCGCATCTAAAATTGTACGTGAGTCGATTTGTGATGATACCGCAAAAGCAATACGTGTAGGAATATTTGATTTAATAAGCCCTGTAATAACGTCAACAGACGGTCTTTGAGTTGCAACAATTAAATGGATACCACAAGCACGTGCCTTTTGAGCAATACGACAAATCGCCTCCTCTACATCTGCAGGAGACATCATCATTAAATCTGCCAATTCATCAATGACAATTAGAATATATGGTAATTTTAAGCTATGTTCATTATTTTTATCCGCAATTGCATTATAACGTGTAATATCACGTGCGCCCGCATGTGCAAATAACTGATAACGACGCTCCATTTCCTCCACTGCCCATTTCAGTGCAGCTGTAGCAGCCTTAACATCGGTGATGACCGGGCTAACTAAATGTGGAATATGATTAAACGGTGCTAATTCTACCATTTTAGGATCGATAAGCATCAGCTTTAATTCATGTGGTGCAGCTTTATATAATAAACTAACCAAAATTGAATTGATACAAACCGATTTACCAGAACCTGTAGCTCCGGCAATTAATCCATGTGGCATTTTTCGTAAATCAATAGTTACAGGCTTCCCTGTTAAATCCAGACCCAATGCTGCTTCTAACGGTGAATCTGACTCGAGGAAAGAAGCACTATTTGTCACTTCTGATAATCGAACAGCGCGAGATACACGGTTCGGTATCTCAATGCCAATTGAGCTCTTCCCAGGAATCGGTGCTTGGATGCGGATGTCTTTCGCTGCCAATGCAAGCTTCAAATCATCTGATAGATTGCGGATTTTGCTAACCTTTGTACCATGACTCACGGTTATTTCAAATTGTGTCACGGCAGGTCCTTGCATAATGGATTCTATTTGAGCTGAGACTTGGAAATAAGACAAAGCTTCGACCAATGTATCTCCCTGTTGCTCCATCCACTCAGTATCTTGTGTTTTTTCCTCAGGTGGCTCTAAAAACTCATCATCTGGCTTTTGATACACATGAACAGGTTTTCGAGGTGTTTCCTGTACTTGAACTTCTACTAATGTTTCATCTAATATGGAAGGTTGCTCCGGATACTCCTCCGTATCAATAAAATTCACCTCAGGAATATCTATATTCTCGGTAGTAAGCTTCTGTTCAGTAGCTGTTTCTACGTCCATTTCAGTAGTTGCTGAAATTTCGTCGAAGCTCTCAACATCAATCACTGTTTTTTCTAATGTCGAAACGTTAGACATTGATGTGACTGGTGCCATTGTAATGACTGAGACACTCTCTGTTGCAGCATTGAATGGAACAGTATTTTGAATAGAAACCTCGTTGTCCTCCGGCGACTCTGTAGCTGTTTTATTGTCCACCTCTAACTCGCTTAACTCTAAATCTATAGATTGTGGAATTTGTTCTTTTTCAGATGGAATAGTATTTTCAATAGAAAATTCGTTTTCCTTCGTCAACTCTGTAGCTGTTTTATTGTCCACCTCTAA
Source organism: Lysinibacillus sp. RC46 (assembly GCF_041262385.1). NCBI lineage: Bacteria > Bacillati > Bacillota > Bacilli > Caryophanales > Bacillaceae > Lysinibacillus > Lysinibacillus sp. RC46. The sequence continues at coordinate 360,018 of NZ_JBGCCF010000002.1, forward strand.
CTCGCTTATCTCTAAATCTATAGATTGTGGAATTTGTTCTTTTTCAGATGGAGTAGTATTTTCAATAGAAAACTCGTTTTCCTTCGTCAACTGTGGAGTTGTTTTATTGTCCATCTCTAGCTCACTAATCCCCATATCTATAGATTGTGGAATTTGTTCTTTTTCAGATGTCACTAATTGATGTTCTACTCCCGAATTAATAAGCTCAGATGAAGGCTCCTGTTCCTCTTGATTTATTTCAACAATTGTTGATGTCGGCTTCATATTTTTAAATTGCTGTTGGATTCTCCATTTCTCTTTATCAGTTTTTAGCATTAAAACATTAAATGGAATGCCACTTTTTTCTTTCTTTTCTACAGATTGCTCTTCTAAAGACTGTTCCTGCAACACATCTTGCTTATCATCTTCATTCATTGGTGGCTGGACTACTGTAACTTCACCAATGTGGATGGTAGAATTTTCGATTTGTACTTGTTCTACAACTACTTCTTTTACATGGATTTCTGATTGGTCAGATGATAGTTGTTCAATATTCAGCTCATGTTGAACGGCTTCTTTCACTTGATTTTCAAATTCTACAGCAAAAGAAGTTGTTTGCGGTACAGGTAATTCCGTCGTCGTTTTTTCACTATGATCATTTGTTTCGTCTGTTAATTTATCTTCAAAAGTAATCGGTTGCATTGCAGGTACTTCAATTTTTTCAGGGTTTTCAAGCTGTTCATCTTTCCGAACTGCGCTAATAGGCTCTTTTTCTTCTAGTATATTTTCATTAGTCTCATTTGTTGTCGTTTCTTTTAAAGACTTAGAAGCAGTAGGTATTTCTAACTCTTTCTTGTCGTGCTCTTCCTTCCGTTTCTCTAATAATTGCTCAATTGGGCTTGGCTTAGAAAAACCATAGACTGGTGACGGAACATCACTTGGTACAAAACGCTTGCGATTTTCGGGTAAAACACTTTCATCTGCTTTTTCTAATTGATAATTCGTATTTTTAGGTGGCGTCGGTACCTCATTTTGCGCATCTCGAAAAACAAGACTTGCTTTTGAACGGTTCTCCTGTTCAGGCTGACTTCGTGTAATCGTCGTTCTACCAGTTCTCTTCGTCCGATTTGCTAATAGATCTCGAATACCTGAAACCTCAATATCATAAACACTCGAATCTACAATATGATTATTTAAATGCCTCGGTAGCGATAAATCTTCAATTTGTCCGGAGTAAGTATCGTCCATTTGATTGAATGCTTCTTTTGATGGTGGTGATGATGGTGAAGCCGAAAATTCCTCATCCTCTATTAACGGAAAACGAAAAGTTTTTTGCTTTGCTACAGTTGCTTCTTTATATGAAGGCAACTGCTCGGATTGTTCTTCTTCATAGTCATCATAAAACTCTTCATATTCGTAATCATTGTCATCTTTATTTATAAATTTATTCATTTGTTTTTTTAACCAATTCACTTTGTTCACTCATTTCTCTTACACTTCATTTATAGCATTAACTAAATCAATTATGCCTCGGCATAATTGCGTCCGAAGGCTTTGGGCCAACACGATGTGGTCACTAGACTGAGTTCCTCTATTTCTAGCGGGTATTTGGACACCCACTGAAAAGTAGCCTAAACCTGCATTCATCTCACCACCTATAGAGGTAGGAGACCTCTGAAAGAAGTTAAATGTCTATAACAAAAAGCATACCATAAAAATGTAACAGAAACTTGCATTAAGAGGCTCATTCTACATAAAAAAATCGTTATGTTACTAGCATAATAGTAGCATAACGATTTTAAGTACATATAATCAATTTTCACTTAGCAAATTGTAGCTGTCGCTGCGCTTTCGCACAGAAAACATTTGTTGCTGCCGCTCCGCTTTCGCACAGCTAAAGTGCTTCCTATGGCTTTATCTAGTTGGTGCCTCAAACGCACTACCAGTTTTCGCATCTTCAGGTAATACTAAAATTCCTTTTTCAGAAGGTGCATTTGGTATTGCTAATTCGCGTGCTGAACATAACATACCGTATGATTCAACACCACGTAAATTACCTTCTTTAATAAGCATTCCAGAAGGCATCACCGCACCAATTTTAGCTACAACAACCTTTTGACCTGCTTCCACATTTGGCGCACCACATACAATTTGTAATGTTTCTTCACCTACGTTTACAGAACAAATACTTAATTTATCAGCATTTGGATGCTTGTCCTTTGTTTCTACATAGCCAACAACAAATTTTGGAGAAAAATCTACATCAAGGCTGATTACGGCTCCATTTTTTGCAATAGCTGCCTCTAGTTGAGCTACTAATTCTGGAGTAACTTCTACTAGACCTTTTGCATCAGTTTGAATATAGTTGCTGGCATTAAATAAATTAAATGCTTTAATTTCTCCCGTTTGTGCTTCCTTTAATATAGCAATATCACCCGCACGTTCTAACTCCGTCTTCACGATTGATTCTGTTGCTAATTGTACTAGCAATACATCTCCTACATGCTCTTTGTTGTAAAATACATTCATTGTTTCTCTTGCTCCTTTTTAACTCTGTTTTTTGCTAATATAAAGATCGGTTCTAGCTCCCCGTCTTCATAAATAAAAGATAATGACGTAATCGGTACAGTACCGACAGCGAAGAAATGCATCGTCATCTGCGCTAATACATCATACCCTGTTTCATTACGAATATCACCTACTATTAATACATCCTGATGTGGCACAGATAACGTCATGTCACCTTCAATGTTCGTCTGCATCTCTTTCAAAAAGCTTTCATTTAAAATACGACTTGCATCGTAGCCATCATTAGCATTAACAAAATAGAAAATATTCCCTGCAACTTCATCTTTTTTATAAACTGTTGGCAGTTGCTTTGCGGAAAATCGTGCCATTTCACGAATTTGCTCTACTGTTAATTGTAGTACCTCTAACATGGATTCATCAATAAAACGATAGGTTTTTCCTAAATCAAGCGCATAAAAAATACGTGTTTCTGCCGTATGTTCAGTAGTAATGAATGCATGCCCCTCCTTCGAGGCTTTAGGGTAGGATGTTGCGCGAATAACTGGATAAATTTTTGTAATATCTTGGAATCCCTGTTCCATTTCTTGTTCCATAGCATTAAAGGTTTGCTCGATTGTATAAACAACTTCATCGATTGCAGCCCCTTGCTTGTCATTATATTTTGCTAAAATGCCTGGTAGAGATAGCTCCATTCCTTTACCAATTTTTTTATGGTTTAGGCGTAATTTATCGTGCTTTTTATCAAATTCAAAATCAAACTTTTCCTCATTCAATTGTTGTTTTAATAGGGTCACAAGTTGTTCTGATTTAATTTGTTTCACCTAGCTCATACCCTTTCTTCTAAATTAATTTATATTTTTGGTGTAATTACCGCTGACGCGCAGAAATAAATTGTCGCAGAATGTGACGTTTACTCCAGCAAATCTGGGTATCCTTCACCCTTATTTAGTCCATCAACTATAGATAGGAGTCTATTGTAACTTAATATAATCAATTATGCCTTGGCATAATTGCGTCCGGAATCGGCTTTGGGCCAACAAATGTTTTTTGCGCTACAGAAAATAATTGCTGAAAGAAGTTAAATGAAGAGAAAACGGCTCACATGTTTGTAAACCGTTCTGTTCAAAACTATCCAATTATTTAATCTTAACCGAATGAACGATTTTCGTCATCTCATGTAAATTATCATATATTTTTCTATTTTTAAAAAATTATTTTAAAGTTGCAACTTCACTATTCCATTATCACTAATCAACAGAAACTAGTCATGTGCTAATGTGAATAAATATTGGCCAATAAGAAGCGAAACTATATGCTCGAACATCATCTGACGACTTACTAACCCTTGAGTAAAAACACCTACAGCTCCCGCACCTTGTCGGATATCTCGGCGTTGTGTAAAGTGCTCCATTACAGGCCCAAGTTCCTTCCCAGCTCTTATTTCCTGGGCAATTTCTTCTGGTAATATAATTTGTGCGCCAGCAGCTGTATAAGTTGTGCCATTTGAAACTGTAAGTGCTCCCCAGTTACAAACGTACATAACACCATCTATTTCAGTCACTCCACCCTCCAATCCAAACGATAATTGAGCACCCGTCTCTTTGATTGCGTTTTTCGAACGGTTTATTGCTCCCAATCGTGTTTCTTCATGAGTCATCGGTTGATCAGATACTTGCGAAGCTGCCTTGACGTAGGTGAAATTTGGTTTATCAAAATATTTTCTAGCTATAACTTCAACTGCCTCTGTTTTTGCTTTGTTTGTTGTTCCAATAGTTATGTTCATTTTCTAATCCCTCTTTCTTCGCATAGAAAAAGATGCCCCTAAAGGCATCTTTTAACTTCTTCCAGCGGAATCACATTATACATTAGCGCGAATCGTTGCTAATGTCGAACGATCTGCTTTTTTCACTAGTTCCACAATTAAAGCTTTTGCAGCTGCATAGTCATCAATATGAATAATTGAAGCAGATGTATGAATATAGCGTGAGCAAACACCAATTACTGCACTAGGAACGCCGTCATTTGCCGTGTGTACACGTCCTGCATCCGTACCACCTTGTGATACAAAATATTGATAAGGGATATTATTCGTTTCCGCAGTATCTAAGATGAATTCACGCATGCCTCTATGTGTAACCATCGTACGGTCAAGAATACGTAATAATGTCCCTTTTCCAAGCTGACCAAATTGATTTTTTTCTCCTGACATATCATTTGCAGGTGAAGCATCTAGAGCAAAGAATAAATCTGGTTTAATCATATTTGCGGACACTTGAGCACCTCGCAGACCAACTTCTTCCATTACATTGGCACCTGCATATAAATGCGAGGCTAACTTTTCACCTTTTACTTCTTTCATCAATTCAATTGCCAATCCACAGCCATAGCGGTTATCCCAAGCTTTGGCCATAATTTTTTTCGGATTTGCCATTGGTGTAAATGGGCAGACAGGGATAATTGATTGACCTGGACGAACGCCAAGTGCAATAGCATCTTCTTTATTGTCTGCGCCAACATCTATAAGCATATTTTTAATATCCATCGGTTTAGAACGTTCAGCATCTGTTAATAAATGTGGTGGTATTGATGAAATCACGCCAGGAATCGCACCATTTTTAGTAAACACTTCAACTCGTTGCGCTAGCATTACCTGATTCCACCAGCCACCTAATGTTTGAAAGCGGATCATCCCATTATCAGTAATAGAAGTAACCATGAATGCCACTTCATCCATATGACCAGCAACTAACACTTTTGGTGCATCAGCAATTTCACTATGCTTCACACCGAAAATACCCCCTAAATTATCCTGAACGATCTCATCCGAGTACTTTTCCAACTCAGAACGCATGAACGCACGTACCGCATGTTCATTTCCCGGCGCGCCTGGTAATTCTGTTAGTGTTTTAAATAATTGTAATGTTTCCTCATTCATGATGACTCTCTCTCCCCACGAAGTAGAATATTCTTCCTTTGCCATTGTAACATATTTATCTATATTCAGCAGAAAACTCCCATTTTTCAATGAGCCGCAAGATAAAATGAAAGTGTAGTTTCTCTTCGAAGTTTATCCAAAATTTGCTCAGTGCAAAAGCGAAGCCTCCGTGCAATTTCCAAATCCGAAATATTGATACATTTCCTAAAAAGTGCTAAAGTGTGAACGTGCATTCACTCTGTATGCTATGTTAAAATGGAGCTATAGAAAAAGGAGGAAAAAAGCATGAAATTACGTGATTTTTTAATTGGTGTTGCTACTGGCCTAGCTGCCGCAGTCATTGTTAAAGAAGCAAGTGAAAAGGTTTCTCCGTATGTACCTGCAGGACAAGTACTCGAAAACATAAAAAAGGAATTTAAAAAGGATTCACCGATTGACGGTTCTTGGATTTTTATGAAGACAGACAATTTCTCAAACGGCATTATGACTATTCCTGTATATCGTGGAGGTATCTCTCGTATGAACGAAGGCGAAATGCAAACATTTGAATTTGCTGCTGACGCTCGCTCAGGTGTAGTAGTAGAGCTAACAGAAGTGTAACCTTACTCAGCAATACACGAACAAATATTATAGAACCCTACAAAAGAAGCCATCTCAGTTAGTTGAGATGGCTTCTTTGTTTTACTCAGACAATCCTTTATTGTTGAAGTATTTTTTATATTTGCGATAATAATTTAAATTATTTAATGTTAGCTTCACCCAACGTTTCGCATTCATATCTTGATTAAAGTAAAGAGAGTTTGTATATTTCCCTTCACGAATTAATTTTTTCGCTTCTAGCTTAAGCTTTTCATTTGATGCATATTTGAACAGAACACCCTTAGGAATAATCATCCATAAATGCTTGTCCTGAACATAAGTTACTTCCTGTTCAATATTTAACATATGGTCATCAGCTACATATTTCATTAAATTATGACCACTTGCTGTTACATAATAACTAGAGCGACCATTACGTAAGTTAATTTCAAACAACTTATACTGTTTGTCACGCATATCGTATTTCATATCGAAGTTTGCAAAGCCTGTATAACCGATATCCTCTAAGAAGGAACGTACTTGATCCATTAATTCTTTATCGTATGTTGTAACAATGGCTGCATAACTACCGATTCCTTCAGGTGAATGCTCTTCTAAGATTGGGTTTCCTAGACACATTAGCTTCACTTTGCCATCTTTCCCTACATACGCATTTAATACACGCATATACGAATCATCACCTGGAATGAATTCTTGAATAATCATTGTATCCTGATAAGTTGAGCTGTAGATTGCTTTTAAAATAGCTGTTTTTTCAGCTTCATCATTCGCAACGAAAACTTTTTTCTTACCTGGGAATTTACATGCCCAATATTCCACCGAGTTCGATGCCTTTAAAATAATTGGGTAATCAAATGGTGGTGTAAAGTTTTCGTAATTGTCTGCTGTTACAGTCGTCGTACCTGGATATTTAAAATCGTACTTATCACACATTTTATAGAAATTTTCTTTTAATAAAATTTCATCCATAAGTGATTCATCAATGTATGGTACTGTAAAATGTTCCTGCAATGCTGGCTTATTTTTGATAATAAGCTTTGCATAATCATCTCCACAAGCTAACAACAGTAGTTTTTTATCAGAATATTTTTTTGCGACCTTTGCAAGTGCAGGTGCAAATACATCCTGTTCATTTAAGCGATCAATCTCTTCGAAATTTATGATATGACTATCTTGCGTTGCCGTTAAATGTGAACGTCCTAATACTAGTGGTTTAATGCCATATGCTTCATAAAATGCACGTGCCATACCATATGCATTCATATCTGATCCTAATAATACTGGTAAAAATGGTTGCTCAGTTGCCATGTAAATTTCAACTCTCTTTTGTGTTTTAGTATAGTTTTTAGTGTATCATATTTTCCAAGATGTTCACGAGAAAAGTGTCAAAAAAATGGGGTATAGACAATTAAGCATATCTTCATAACGTTAAGTTAATTTCTGTTCCTACTATACAACTACAATAATTTTTATCACATAGCTTACGTTTGCATAAAACAATAAGTGAAGTTCCGTTTTATCACTATAAATTAGAGTGACATACCCGAGATACATACTATGTGAAGCGTTTGATTGGAGTGGAGAATGGGCGACTCCTCGGGGATTAGCGTCACAGATGAGACCCTGGAACGAGCAACGCGAGTGAAGCGGCTCATCGGACGCCCCCAGGAAAGCGCCCAGTCGGAACGGAAATCAAACCCTAGTTTTGCCAAAGAGCGATACTTTATTTAATTACCTTAATTTTATTGACACAATCGTTTTCAACACGATGAAAAAAACGTGCGAACACAAAAGGTTCACACGTTCTATTAATTAGAATGTAATAACAGCTTGTCTACTACGTTCTAGCTTATCTACAATTTCTTTACCTGTTTCATCCCATTTAATCATGCGGTAATACGCATCATGGTAGAAAATAAAGCCGTAGCCATTCGCAAGTGCTTCTTTCATTATACGTTCCTTCGCATAGACACTCGTCATTGGATAATCGTCATACGCTAAAACCCATAATGGATTTTGGTGTGCATGTGTTGGCATAATATCTGCCATATGCAATAATACCTCGCCATTTTGAGTTAATTTTATAATGGCATGTCCATCACTATGACCACCCGTATGGATCATTTCAATACCCGGAACTACCTCTAACGTACCTTCATACGTTTCTACTAAGTGCTGAACTGGCTCCCAGTTTTCTTTCCAATACGTATTTTTCGAGCGAATATTCGGCTCACGCATTTCTTCCCATTCGATTTTCGTTACGAAGATTTTGGCGTTTGGGAATGTTGGTACAAGTACATCATTTTCCCATTGCGTTAAACCTCCAGCATGGTCAAAATGTAAATGCGTCATTAATACTGCATCAATATCAGCTGTTGTTAATCCTAGCTCCTGTAAGCTAGCCGCTAATGTTGATTCCTCAGTGACCCCAAAGTTTCGTAGCTGTTTTTCATTTAATTTGTTAAAGCCAACACCAGTATCAACAAGATAGTTTTTGCCACCATATTGAATTAAAATCGGCTCAGTTGGTAGCTCGATTTGATTTTTTTCGTTGACTGGATATTTGCGTGACCAAAGTGGTTTTGGTACAACTCCAAACATAGCACCGCCATCAAGGCAAGTGACACCCCCGTTTAGCCATGATAATGACATATTGTGAAACTTTAACTGATCCATCCATACTCCCCCTATTTAGTAAAGAATTGCGATTCTAGACGATAAATTGGCTGTCCTTTAGCAGAAAATTTCTCCTCATATTCAGTCATAACATTATCCTCTGGCATATTCGCATGTAGGTCGAGTGATACATACTTTAGTAACATACCATATTCAGACATACTCATTAATGAATACTCAAACAAACCACGGTTGTCCGTTTTAAAATGGATTTCCCCCTCATCCACTAAAATCGACTCATATAATTTCAAAAAATCCCCGTGCATTAAACGTCGCTTAGCATGGCGCGTTTTCGGCCAAGGATCTGAGAAATTCAGATACACACGCTCTACATCATTTTTTCCAAAATATTTATATAAATCTGCGCCATTTACTTTTAATAATCGTAAATTCGCTGGAGATTTAGCCTCTAAAATTTTTTCTAATGCACAAACAATTACACTGTCATAAAGCTCAATGCCAATATAATTTATATCCGGATTTTGTAAGGCCATACCTGTGACAAATTGACCTTTCCCAGTACCTACTTCAATATGTAGCGGGTTGTCATTTCCAAAAACAGCCTGCCAATTACCTTTAAAGTCTTCAGGATTCGGAACAATCACCTCTGGATGACTCGTAATCATTTCCTCCGCCCAAGGCTTATTTCTTAATCTCAATTTTTTTCCTCATTTCTTTCTCATGAAATTATTGATTTTTTATAGTATAACGTATAACCATAAAATTCGCATGAAATTATTGCGAAATGATATTTTAGTGATGGGCCATCTTCAATGCCCGTCTGATATAACCTGCCAAGCATTACGTTGCACTGTACAATGAATCCCCGTTCCCTCTCTAATTTCTCCGATATAATTACCATCCGTATGAGCATCAACGTTATTTGCGTGCACGAAAATGTTAAATTGATTGCCTTGCAAAAAAGTAACCTCTTTAAATTTTGTATGCTTTTCAAAAAAAACCGTGCTAAAAACTAGTAGCAATTTAAGGCGTGAAATACCGTGAACGATTGTTATTTCGACTTGTCCATCATCTGGTTTAGAAGATGGGGAAATTTTCATTCCACCTCCGAAATAAGGTTGATTGCTCATCGCAACAAACCACGCCTGCTTAAATTGCCATTCTTGATTGTTTGTACGAATAGTTACATCAAAACATCTAAAGCTAAATAACCCTCTTACAACGGCGGCAGCATAGGATAGCTTGCCGAGCCCGATTTTATTGAGGTAAAGCTTCAAACGGGATTTATTAATTCTTTTTGTGACAAATGCATCGAAGCCCACACCAGCATTATTAACAAATATTTCGTGCAGTTGATCTCCAAATTGAACGGTACCAACATCCATTTGGAGGTTAGCCATTTCTTTTTGTATATAGCTTTCAATTTGAAAAGCATTTTGAAATGTAGTAAAGTATCGTGCGAAATCATTTCCGGAACCAGCACGGACTACACCAATAACTATAAATTTATTATGTACAACGCCACTAACAATCTCATGTATTGTGCCGTCACCGCCAACAATAACAATTAATTTTTTGGTTTGAGCATCTTGCGCCCAATTTTTTGCAAGTTCCTGTCCATGCCCCTCATATTCTGTAAAAGCGACTTCATAGTTCATTGTTAATTGTTGTTGAAGGTGATGCCAAACTTTCTTACCTTTGCCGTGCCCTGCTGCTTCATTCACAATAAATAATACTTGCATTCACTAATCCCCGGCTGGTTGAGAAGATTGCTTCCAAATATCTCGATTAAAAGATGTTGTTTGTACGTTGTTTAAAATCGTTTGAGAAGCACGAATTTGCATATGTTTCATAGGAGAGGATACTTTCTTTAAATGCTCCATCCACTCTCCATAATTTCGACGATCAACAAATTGAATTCCATAAGGTGACCCTGGATAATCGAAATAGCCATTCTGGGATAAAATAACCTTACGAATTGGCATATTTATATCGTCCTGCATAAATAATTGAGTTAATACAGACTCCATACGATTTAAACTTATCATTGGATTAAGGACTTTTGAATCCTTCGTTCCTACTTTTTTGATCCAGAATCGCTCACTGCCTCCAACATAAACTGCTTGATTTTCTGCTTCCAGCACTGTTATACATATACATTCTGTCGGTGACATTAGTACGACATCCAGCTCTATAGGTGCTTTTCTAATTTGTAAAATAGGATAATAAAAAAGTAAATAATTGTCCGGTAATTTTTGCAATAAATTTCGTAGTAATGGATCACGCATAAAACGAGGATCTACATACGACTTTTCACGTAATGTTGAACTTGCCCATTTCATTTGGAAATGGAAAAATTGATCGATAAACATTCGTTTTAATTCATGAATAGATTGTGGTGCGTAGACAATTTTTGGTTCAAATGTTAAAGTCGTTTCTTCTTCAGGTATGCTATCTTCATCACTTACTAGTTCATTCGATATTTCGATCTGTTCAACGTCCTCATTTTCTTCCTTCTGACGACCTGCAAATATCTTTTTGAATAAAGAAAATCTCTCTTTTTCTGCGAAAGAATCATTTTCTGAATCGTCGTCGGTATGTTGCCACTCACTAATTTCTTCTCCTAACTCCCACTGTCGCTTAACACGCTCCCATTGACTTTTCTTTAAGCGTACAAATTGAGTTGGATATCTTGCTAAATCAATCTGATAGCGTGAAATATAATCTTGTATTTTCACCAATTGTGCCATGTTAAGGTCACTCCAATCTTACTCGCCCTATATCTAATTTGCTAATCTCCCTACAACTGCTCGGAAGGCAAATCGAAGTATCAATTTTCTCCTTGGCATAATGTAGTTGTAGTTGTAGCTGTAGCTGTAGCTTCATTAGCACTATGCTTTCGCTACATAAAAAATTACTAAATAAAGATAAATAGACATTTGCATTCATTACATCGACATTTGCTCTTTAACTTTAAATTCCGATAGCGATCATTCTACAACTCATTCATCCTTTTTATTTTACATGACGTTTCAGGATAAAACATCCATAATTTGCTCTATAGAAAAAGAGAACTACCCAAGTTTAGGTAGTTCTCTTAAAGGATTTATTTATTTCGCATTAATAGAAAGCGGTAATTTCACTTCGAATGCTTGCTGTAATTTACGAGTCCATTCACCTGGAACTCCAGCACCAATTTTGTTACCATCAACATCGATAACAGGTGTTACTTCAGAAGATACAGATGACACAATTACCTCATCCATTGTTAATACATCAGCCTTCGTCATTGGTTCTTCAATAACTGGTAAATTAATTTCCTCAGCACATTTTAAAATAACTTGGCGTGTAATACCGTTTAAAATGAAGTTATTTGCAGGGTGTGTATAAAGCTTACCATCTTTAATGCCGTAAACATTTGCTGATGAACATTCTGTTACGATGTCACCACGATGTAAAATAGCTTCATAGCAGCCTTTTTCAGATGCTTCCTGTTTCGCCAGTACAGCACCTAATAAATTTAATGATTTAATATCACAACGTAACCAGCGAATATCCTCGACAAAGGTAGCCTTAACACCTTTTTCAAAGTTTTCATACGAACGCTCGCCAACTTTAACATTCCCTGTTAATACAGCTGGAACACTTGTATCCGGGAAAATATGATTACGAGAAGTTGTACCACGTGTAATTTGGAAGTAAATATGACCCGTTTCCAAATTATTTTTTTCGATAAGATCATGTAATAATTTGTGTAATACGTCTTTAGTATACGGAATGACAAGACGAATTTTATCGGCACTCGCATAGAAACGATCAATGTGTTCTTGTGCTGTGAACATGTTTCCGTTATAAACTTTAATTACTTCATAAATACCGTCACCAAATTGGTAACCTCTGTCTTCTGGAGATACTGAAATTGATCCTTCTTCAACGATTTGATCATTCCATAATGAATATGCCATGCTTCGTTCATCCTTTTCATCTTTAATTTATTTGTTTCCTGCAAGTTCAACAATTGCTTCAGCATAAATAGCTGTTGCTTTTATAAGATTTTCAATGACGACAAACTCATCCGCACGATGCGCTACGTCAGGTTCACCTGGGAACAGCATGCCAAATGCTACACCTTTTTTCATGACACGCGCATACGTACCACCACCAGTAGACAGTAGAGGTGTTTCATAGTCTCCGGTTTGACGTCTATAAATATCTGCTAAAGTCTGGATAAATGCATCGTCCTCGCTTACATAATGAGGTTTAGAGTCATCTTGAATATCCAATGAAAATCCTTTTGCCACAGTTAAGCGTTGTGCTTCCGTGATTTTTTCATCAAACGGATATGAGACAGAATAGCGCATACTAATGACCATGCTGCCACCTTTAGCCACATCGTAGGTCACAATACCTGGATTTAATGTAGTTTTACCAGACATTTCATCCTCGAATTGTAAATCAAGCTTGTTACCATAATGATCTTGATAAAAAACATCTGCGGTAAAGTCGACAAATTGTTTACTTGCCTCTGTCGTCAACTCTTGTTGTAAAAATGCTGCAAGATAAACAGCTGCATTGACACCTTTTTCCGGCTCCATTGCATGGGCTGCCTTACCTTTGATAGTTATTATATAGCGAGAACCCTCGATTAATAAAGACCCTTCTAGCTGATTTTTACTTAAAAATGCGTGAAAATTCTGTTCGAATTGTGAGGAAACGAACTGCACCGTTGCTTTTGCAAAATCCGGTACCATATTTGGTCGCTTTCCAGCATTAAATAGTAATAGCTGTTCTTTCGAAGCATCACCTGTTTTATTTTGAGAGAACACTAGCTCGGCAATGCCTTTTTCAGCATTGATGAGCGGGAAATCCGCATCTGGTGCAAATCCAATCGTCGGCATTTCCTCATGTTTAAAATAGTGGTCGACACAGCGGAAGCCAGTTTCTTCATCCGTACCAATTATCATACGTACTCTTTTATTAAGCTCAACGCCTGCATCTTTAACAAGTTTCATTGCCATCCATGCCGCAATTGTTGGTCCTTTATCATCTATTGCGCCACGAGCAAATAGCTTACCATCTGCTACAGTGCCGCTAAAGGGTGGGTATGTCCAATCTGTTCCATCACCAACTGGTACCACGTCAACATGACATAAAATACCTAATAAATCGTCACCTTCACCCATCTGTATGTGACCTGCATAATTATCAATATTTTTAGTTTGCAAACCTTCAGCTTGGCCCTTTGCTAATAACCATTCCAGAGCCTTTAATGGACCATCACCAAAAGGTACTTCAGTAGTGATCGTATTCTCATCAAGAACACTATTAATTTGCACAAGCTCCTGTAACTCTTGTATCAATTCATCTTGTCTTTCCTTTGCAGCTTGTAACCAATCCATATGATGGACCTCCTCTAAAGTAATAACATTATTCTACTCTTAACAACATAAATTACAATCATCTTTCTGACAACTTTTCAAAATCTTACTTCGAACACTACCACATATAGCACGTTTTTCACTTATTCCCACAAAATACAGTATAAATTTTATGTCTTAATTGTAAATTTCCCTTGCATTCACTAGAAAATCGACTAGCTTTTCTATATAATGAAATTATCAGAATGATTTTTCTGAATATAAAATTAGAAAAGGGGATGTCTAAGGCAGCTACTTATTAGCCTAAGTGCACTCCGCACATATTGTCGTCCGCTAGTCTTTGCCAAGAGAATTAAGATGAAGGAGTGGTTCATTTATGAAACCAACTACTGATCGAATGCTTAATCGTATTAAAGATGTGTACATGTTTATTTTAGACAAAGGAACCGTGTCTACACAGGATTTAGTCGAAGAGTTTAGTATCACTCCTCGCACCGTTCAAAGAGATTTGAACGTGTTAGCCTTTAACGATTTGGTGATGAGTCCAAGTCGAGGCAAATGGACAACGACGAAGAAAAAAGTAAAAATGACGTCTTAGTTTTTACGTGTAACACGTAAAGCATCTTGTATGGAAAAAGAATGACCTTTCGTCGTGGTCATTCTTTTTTTGTTTTCTACTATTTTTTGATTCCCCACAATTTCTCAAGCTTCCAAGCAAATACCTCTCAAAAGTTTGCGATTACTTTTAGTGAAATTTCCACTAATCATGAAATTCATTATTTACGGTATTCATCATCAACAGTTGAGGATAACATTATTTTAAAAGTATGCCATGTATATAAATTGATTGGAGCCCTTTATTTGCTAACAATTCATGTATTTTTGTAACATTCGTTTTCTCAGCGTTATCTTCAAATGTTTTTTGACTATTTACAATTGATTAACAATCCGTTAAAATCGAAACATTCTACATTTTGAGAGGAGGATTCTATGAAACTTCCCAAACTGTTTCATCCGCTAGTTTGGATTATTTTAGGGGGAACTATTTTCACACGTATTGCAAGTTTTATGGCAATGCCCTTTTTAGCAATTTACTTACATAATGAAATTGAAGCATCCCCTTTACAAATAGGCTTGACGATTGGTATTGCACCGTTAATCTCCACTGTAGGCGGATTCTTTGGCGGTTATTTAACTGACCGATTTGGTAGAAAAAACGTCATTTTGCTTACGATTATTGTTTGGAGCATTGTGTTCTTTGGCTTTGCAACAGCACAAACGATTTGGTTCTTTGTAGCATTGAACGCCCTTAATGGCTTATGTCGCTCCTTCTTTGAACCCTCGACACAGGCATTAATGATTGATTTTACTCCTGCTGATAAACGAAAAAGATTGTTTTCACTTCGTTACACAGCCATTAACATAGCTGCTGTTATCGGTCCTATTATTGGTGTTTATATTTCTCAATTGTCCAGCCCAAGTATTCCATTCATGCTGACAGGAACTATGTATATTATTTATGCTGTATTTTTATTTTTCGTGTTAAATCGCTATGAAATGCAACAACCAAAAGCTTCAACACCAACGAAAATACTGCAAACCTTTACGATACTATTGACGAATCGTGTATTACTAAGCTTTATTTTCGGGGCAATTTTAATAAATATTGGTTACTCTCAATTTGATTCCACATTGCCACAAATCATTGAACTCAAAATTGAAAATGGTGCCAAACTCTATTCTCTACTAATCTCAATAAATGCAGCAGTTGTGTTATTACTACAATTACCGATTAGTATACTTTCAGAACGTTTTTCATCGGCAGCTACTCTATTAGTAGGGATTTTGTTCTTCGTGTTTGGTCTTTTATTATTCGGCTTCTCAAATAACTATCCGTTATATATTATCGCTATGATTATATTCACGATTGGTGAAATTTTCGCCTTTCCGACTATGAATGTCATGATTGATGAAATTGCGCCTGATACACAAAAGGGAACTTATTTAGGAGCAGCTCAATTTAAAAATTTAGGGGGCTTTATTGGACCAATTATTGGCGGGTGGCTGCTAACACATTATATGAACGCAATGTTTGCGGTCATTGCAGTTCTAGTTTTATGCAGTTGTTTATTTTATAGATCAAAGCTTAAGATACACCACAAGGAATAAAGTGGCTCATCATCATAATGTGTGTGGTTGATTTCCGTTCCGACTGGGGGCTTGTTGCTGTCGCTTCGCTTTCGCACAGATAAAACCCTTGTTGCTGTCGCTTCGCTTTCGCACAGATAAAACATTTGTTGCTGTCGCTTCGCTT